>JANWXY010000053.1 GCA_025057135.1 Bacteroidia bacterium
TGGGCGCAGAATGTAGGTATAGGCACGACTCTCCCAAGTGCCAGACTCCATGTGAGAAATCATGCAGCCGTATCCACCGTTCTTCAAGTGGAGAATAGTAGCAGTCAACCGATTTTAGTAGCTACAGAAAATGGGAGAGTAGGGATCGCGACCGCTCTGCCCGTAGAAGTCCTTCATGTTGCTGGTAACTTTCAGTTTGAAGGTGACTTTCGTCCCAATGGCAATCCGGGCAATCCGGGAGAAGTTCTCTTCAGCGAAGGAGCCACGGTCTCGCCCACATGGCGTAATATAGGCTGGAAGTGCTATGGAGTGGACACATGGACTTCTGGCGGGGGTACTAACGGCTGGTTAGGGGCAGGTATCACGAACTGTGCGGATCAAGTACTCCTCGGAGGCTATGGACAGTGTGGGACTGGATGCAATCTATCTAAAACCTTCACTAGTCTACCCCCGCATACAGAGGTCATGGTAGAGGTTGGGTGGTGGGCCCTTGATACGTGGGATCAGACAGACTGGTTCGGTAGAGATAGGATAGCTCTCATATTAGATGGAATGACCGTAGCTATCGGTGTTCCCTCTCAGGTCTACACATCAGTGGTAAATCATATAATACTCTCTAATACCAGCCACTGTGGAGATGTGCCTTGGATAGATAGGGGACCTTTTTGGCTAATAGGACGAATGCAACACGCCAGCTCATCACTAAATGTCACAATACAGAATCTGTGTGATGAGTCATCTACGAATGAACCCCTCGGAATCAGCATAGTCAGGGTATGGCTAAGGTAAGGTATGTTATCTTTTACCTATCTCTGCTGTCGGCTCAGTATGTAGGGATAGGTATTTCTAATCCCTCTGCTCGGTTACATGTTGTTGGTAGCACTTCAAACGCAGCCGCTCTCGCTCTCAGAGTAGAAAATAGCGCTTCCACACCGATTATCGTTGCGAGGAATGATAGACGAGTAGGAATAGGAACCCTTTCCCCCGCTCAGACGCTACACGTCATGGGAAATGTTCAGTTTTCGGGTACATTCCGGCCCAGTGGTAATCCCGGCACTTCTAATCAATGGCTGACGAGCCAAGGTACAAATAATCCGCCCATTTGGCAGACCTATGAAGCTAGATGGGTATTATGGGCAGTAGATTCTTGGGATGCTGTGAATAATACTAATCAAGGATGGACAGGGTCTGCAGTTACTTCCTGTGATAATCAGGTGATGCTTGGAGGATATGGACAGTGTGGTAATGGCTGTGTTCTTGAGAAAACCTACACAGGGCTTCCCCCTCATTCAGAGGTGATGGTGGAAGTGTATTATTGGGCGGTGGACTCTTGGGACCAGTCAAATTCTAACGGTGTGGATCATGTACGCCTTGATTTAGACAATACGGCCGTAGCATATGCTCTGCCCGGCCAAGTCTCTACGGAAAATCTGAATGCAGTATCAACTGACTTAAGCATTTGTGGTGCTCAATGGTTCGTAGATAGGGGGCCATTCCCAATCATCGGACACAAAAATCACACAAATAACACACTCAATGTGAAGATTCGCTCGTTAGTGAATCAGCATCCTTTTGATGAAAGTTTGGGTATCTCAGCTGTATATATCTGGATAAAGCCATGACAACAATAGTTCGAATATCACTCGGTTATCTCGTGGCTTTTGCACAGAACGTGGGTATAGGAACGATACTACCTCAGGCTCGTCTTCATGTACAAGGAATAGGCACTACCGGCGCTACCACAGCTCTCCTCATAGAGCGTTCTAATGGTTCTCCTGTGCTCGTAGCGCGAGATAATGGTAGAGTAGGGATAGGTATCTCAAATCCTACTCAGGTACTGGACATTGCAGGTAATATCCATCTCACAGGCGATCTTCGTCCCGCCGGCGATCCTGGTACTCCTCTGCAAATCTTGTATAGTCAGGGGGCTAATCAGCCACCTATATGGAGAGCAAGACCATTTATGCTCTGGGAGGTAGACGTTTGGGGACCAGACAGAACAGGTAATCAAGGCTGGGCTGGGGCGGCTGTCACAAACTGCGGCGGCCAATATATGCTCGGCGGTCATACTCAGTGTGGGAATGGTTGTATCTTATCTAAAACCTACACAGGTATCCCAGCACACTCAGAAGTGATGGTAGAAGTATTTTATTTTGCATTAGACTCCTGGGACCAGCACACCGGCGGAGGTGGAGTTGACCATATGAAGCTGGAGCTGGACAATGTCATAGTCGGCCGAGGGGGATCTACCCAGAGTCAGCCAAGCAGTTATGATCCGCATGTAGTACTCAGCAGTGCTTCTTTTTGTGGGGAGTCCATCTGGATAGATCAGGGACCGATCCGTGTCATTGGACATCTTCCCCATACAAACTCAAATCTACAAGTACGGATACTCTCTGCACTGTCGGGAGGACCTTGGGATGAGTCTATAGGGGTTGTCGCAGTAAAAGTGTGGATCAGATAAAGTCGCTCTTTAGTGTAATCGTATTACTGAGCCAGTAGTTTCTGAATGAGCATCATACTGGATACAGAAGGAGTTCAGCTATACTTTTGCTGAATGTGGAGTAGGCTGCATCTATTAGCCACTCTCCTTTGGGCACAAGATACGCTCTACCTTACGATTTCGGAAGCTGAGCGTCAGTTTCTGCAAAAAAACCTTTCACTCATAGCTCAGCATTTACAAATCGAATCTCAGAAAGCGCTCGCATGGCAAGCTCGCCTCTGGCCTAATCCCTCTTTTACGGCCGAGCAGGTGGATATTTTCACGAAAGCAGAAGCAGCTCTACCGCCTTTTTTATCGCAGCCGAGGGTAAATCAAGTAGCTTTGACCCTCTCTCAAACCATCCTTACAGCTCGTAAGCGTCTCAAAGGCGTAGCTTTGGCTAATGCTGAGGTGACTCTGAAAGAAGCAGCTTTGGAGGAGCTACTTCGTCAGCTTCGGTATGAGCTTCGTAGTACGATAGCTACTTTGCAGAGAGAGCAAATACTGATTCAGCTTTTGGTAGGTGAAGCCAGTTTTCTTCATCAACTTGTAGAGCAGTATAGAGCTCTCATGGAAAAAGGGCTTATTCCACTTTCAGACTATTTTCGCCTTCAAAACCTTCACTTTCGGATACAAGCTGACTTACGCGGCGTTCGTGAGCGCTGGGAGGCGGCACAGCATACCTTACGGCAGCTTTTGCAAATATCCCCTCCAGCCCCGATTATCTGGGTAGATACAACGGGCTTTTTTGTAGGAAGTCTTCCCAATCTGCCGCCGCTGAATATACTTTTACCTTGCGCCCAAGAGCGCGGTGATGTACGGATAGCTGCGGCTCAGGTACGCATTCAGGCAGCGTCTTTGTCCGTAGAAAGAGCAAGTGCTTATCCAGACATAGATTTTCGCATAATGTATGATAGACTGGGCGGATATCGCCTCAATCAGTGGGGAATAGGATTGGCATTTCCCCTCCCACTTTTCAATCGTAATCAAGGAAAAATAACCGCTCTGACCTATAACCTCCGAGTAGCTGAGCTTGAGTATGAGCAGACGCTACTTAGAGCACAATCTGAAATAACTCAGGTTTGGAGAAAAGCACTCAACCTCCAAGAGCAGTGGCAAAAGATGCCTCACGATGTAGTGTCTCAGTACCAACAAGCCACTGCGATTTACCGAGAAAATCTTCTGTCTGGGCGAGTTAGCTTGAATGACTTCTTGAACTTTTCCCAGAGTTCTAGGGAAATGCTCACCCAATATGTAGATATGCAGCTTGCCGCTAAACTTTTAGAGGATGAGCTAAAATATGTAACAGCTGGGAAAAACTGCGACTCAGCTATTGGAGAAAGCCATCCGAAGAATTAGCCTGCGGGAGCTCCCTTCTACAAGTTAGAGTAAAAAGAATACCTCGTCAGTACTTGCCGTGCATACGCAGAGCGCGTGCTACACGCTCCACGGCGAGGAGGTAAGCTGCCTCTCTCAGGGAGACTTTATTTGCGGCTGCACGAGTAAAAACATCGTCAAAGGCCTGCTTGATGGTATTATCGGCGCGGTCTTGCACCTCAGACTCGGTATAGTAGTGTCCTCGGCGATTTTGTACCCACTCGTAGTAGGATACTATCACACCGCCAGCGTTGGCTAAAATGTCGGGGATTACAGTGATTCCTTTCTCGTTCAAAATAGGATCAGCTTCGGCCGTTGTCGGACCGTTAGCACCTTCTGCAATCAACCAGGCTTTGATATTTGGAGCATTCTGGGGGGTGATTTGGTCTTCAAGCGCTGCGGGAACGAGAATATCCACATCCAGCGTGAGAAGCTGTTCGTTGGTGATACGCTCTCCGCCTTTGAAGCCCTCTAAACTGCCGCCGTGATTGTCGCGATATTGGATGGCTTGATGGATAAGTATGCCATTTTCATTGTAGAAGCCGCCTGTTTTGTCTGAAATTGCCACGACTTTGATGCCGTTTTGAGAAAGGAACCGAGCAGTGATAGAGCCGACATTTCCAAACCCTTGTACGGCTGCGGTTAGTCCCTCGGGGCGTCGTCCCATGCGTTGGAGCGCCTGTAGTATCACGGTTGTAACACCGCGTCCCGTAGCTTCTACCCGTCCCTTAGACCCTCCCAGTTCAAGCGGCTTGCCTGTGACTACGGCAGGGGTATAGTTTCCTCGCTGTAAGCGAGAATACTCGTCGGCTATCCATGCCATCTCACGAGCGCTGGTACCCATGTCAGGTGCTGGAATATCTTTATCAGGTCCGAAGACCTCGGCCATAGCCCGCGTATAAGCGCGAGTGAGCCGTTCCAGCTCGCCCACGGACATCTTTTTGGGTTCGCAAGTGATCCCGCCTTTTGCTCCTCCGTAGGGGATATTCACCACGGCGCATTTCCAAGTCATCCATGCGGCAAGCGCCATTACTTCACGCATATTTACTTCTGGAGCGTAGCGAATGCCTCCCTTCCCTGGTCCTAATGCTCTTGAATGGATTACTCGGTAAGATTCAAAAACGCGCACGCTACCATCATCCATCGCCACGGGAAGGTACGCAATATGGATTTCTGATGGTCGGCTTAGGATATCAACTTCATCAGGAGATAATCCAAGCTTCTCTGCCGCTGCATGAAAGCGGCTCAGCATAGAAGAGTATGGGTCAGTATGTGTATGTGCTTTTGCTTCGGCGGTCATGTCATCTTTTTTGCGTCCCATGCTGCAAAGGTAGAAAGTATGAATTGAAGGCGTTCATTTGCGTACCTTTGCCCTATGAATATCCGTTACCTCGGCCACTCGGGCTTCCTAATCACAACTACTAATGGGATTCAGCTTCTCTTTGACCCCTTTATAACCCCTAATCCGCTTGCTAAGGACAAGGTGGCTTTATCCGATATCAAACCCAACTTTATATTTCTCTCCCATGCGCATTTTGACCACATCGCCGATGCGGAGGAGATTTCCAAAGCTTCTGATGCACCTATTATAGGGGTGTGGGAAATACATTCATATTTTTCTGAGAAGGGATGTAAGACTTACCCGATGAATGTTGGCGGTACATGGCGCCCTTCACCCGAGAGCCCGGTGTCCGTCAAACTTGTTCCGGCTGTCCATACCAGCAGTTTTCCAAATGGTCAGTATGGGGGCGTTCCTGTCGGGTTCATTATTTCTGACGGATCATATGTACTGTACTACGCTGGGGATACTGCCCTTTCTCTGGAAATGGAGCTCATCTCTGAACGCTATACGCTTGATGCGGCTATCCTCCCCATAGGAGGGACATTTACGATGGATATAGAAGATGCGGTGGAGGCGGCCCTCCTGCTGGATGTGGAGCATGTGATTGGCATGCATTACGACACATTTGACCCGATTAAGATAGACCACGAAAAAGCTAAGCAAGAATTCAAAGATAACGACTGTACCTTACACCTCTTGTCAATCGGTGAAACGATAGACATGGCAAAGCTTGCCCGAGCCAGCATCAGGGAATGATGGTTCTTCGGTTTGCTCCCAGTCCGACCGGTCCTCTACATATTGGAGGTGTTCGTACCGCTTTGTATAACTACCTTCTTGCGCGCAGGTACGGTGGTCGGTTTATCTTACGGATAGAAGATACGGACCAGACTCGTTTTGTTCCTGGAGCTGAGGAGTATATCATAGAGGCGCTTTCGTGGTGTGGGATAGTTTTTGATGAAGGGCCGCATATCGGCGGGTCGCATGCCCCTTATAGACAAAGTGAGCGCAAGGCTATTTACGGGCGGTACGCTCATCAGCTGGTCGAGCGTGGATGGGCTTATTATGCTTTTGATACGGAGGAGGAGCTGGAGGAAATGCGCAGGCGATTTGAGGCGGCTGGTATGGTCGCCCCTCAATACAATGCTATTACTCGCCCTTACATGAAAAATAGCCTTACCCTCCCCCCGGACGAAGTTCAAGAACGCCTCCACACACAACCCTATGTGATTCGCTTCTTAGTGCCGAGGGGGCGAGAGGTACGCTTCTATGATGAGATTCGGGGTTGGGTCAGCGTCCATACCAAGGAAATGGATGACAAAGTTCTTTTGAAGAGCGATGGCATGCCCACTTATCACCTGGCAAATGTCGTGGATGACCATCTCATGGGGGTTACGCATGTGATTAGGGGGGAAGAATGGCTGCCATCCACGCCTTTGCATGTGCTTTTGTATGAAGCTTTCGGTTGGGAGATGCCCAAGTTTGCGCATTTACCGCTCCTCTTGCGTCCAGATGGCGGGGGTAAGCTCAGCAAACGAGATGGAGACCAACTCGGCTTTCCTGTATTCCCGCTTCGGTGGAAGGACCCTCACACAGGTGAGACATCCGAAGGGTACCGAGAGCGAGGGTTTTTGCCTACTGGGGTGATAAACTATCTCGCTCTTTTAGGCTGGCATCCCGCAGAGGAGAAAGAAATCTTTACGATGGAAGAGCTTATTCAAGCTTTTTCCATAGAACGGGTCAGTAAGTCCGGGGCTCGTTTTGACTACGAAAAAGCTCGCTGGATAAATCAGCAGCATTTGCGTGCTCTACCCATGGAAGCTTTGCTCCCGCTGATCCGACCCCTGTGGGAAGCTCGCCAACTCCCGCCCGTCTCAGATGAGCAGCTCACAGCTTTGATAGATATCGCCCGAGAGCGAGCCAGTCTCCTCCCCGAAATAATAGAAGCTGTACGCTTCTTCTACGAACTTCCTACTCTACCGCTTTCCCCTGAGAAGGAGGCTAAGATTAATTCGTCTTTCGCAGAAGCGTTTCCAGCATGGATCGCCGAGTTTAGAAGCCTTTCCTCATGGGAGGCTCATGATTTAGAAGGCTTTATCAAAGCTCGCGCAAAAGCTGCGGGACTTCCTCTCGGGAAAGTTTTGCCTACCCTAAGGTTAGCTCTCACAGGGGAGGATGCAGGCCCTTCTCTGTATGCGATAATGGCGGTTTTGGGGAAAGCAGAGGTACTTAGCCGTTTGGAGCGGTTTATGTCGGTGTATGGCGTGCAACGGTGGGTGTAAAGGCGGCTGTTCTAATAGCCTATTCGTAGGCGACTGGCTGGCAGGCGTCGCCCCTCCTGCCGATGCCCCTCCTTTGGTAGAAGTCAAATTCAAAGGCACTCGCAAGGCTCTTTTTTGGACCTCTATCGACCCTCCCCTCACTACGGGTGAGTGGGTAGTCGTACCCGAAATAATCCGGCGCAGTAGTGAAGGCGCGACACAGATCGGTCGTGGATATGACATTGGCATGGTTAGTCTGACTGGACATTTGGCAGAGGCTCGCCGGCGCAGTTCCAAAGAGGATATACCGCCTAATCAGCGCGTTTTACGCCGCGCTACAGCTGAGGACATGGAAAACTATAAACAGCTGCGTCTGAAGGAGCCGCAGATTTTGCGAGAGGTACGAGCTATCGTAGAAGAGCTCGGACTCGGTCCCAATCATCAAATGAAGGTGACCGATGTAGAGTTTTATGGCGATGGGCGAAGTTTGATATGCTATTTTACTGCGGAGGGGCGAGTAGATTTCAGAGAGCTGATCCGTATATTGGCAGACAAATATAAAGTCCGTCCTGATTTGCGTCAGATTTCCAACCGCGAAGATAGTGGTTATGTAGGAGGTATTGGAGTCTGTGGCAGGGAGCTGTGCTGTACTACATGGCTAAATAGCCCCCTTACCATTACCACTGAGATGGCACGATATCAAGGCTTAGCTTTGAATAGTACGAAAATCCTCGGGCTATGCGGTAAGCTCAAGTGCTGTATAAGCTACGAGCTGGATGTGTATAAAGAGATTGTCCAGCGCATCCCGAAGGTCAAACATATATTTACCGAGGACGGGGAATGGCGATACCTTCGTACGGAGCTTCTTTTAGAACGAATGTGGTTTGAGAAAGTCGGCGAGGGCAAGCAGGTGTGTTTATTGGCATCAGCTGTACGAGAGATTTTAGAATGGAATGCGCAAAACAAGAGGCCGCCCTCTATTGAGCCGTATCTGGTGAAGTTTCCTGATTTACCTACTCGGATTTGAAAGCTCGCCAGAGGTCTTCTTCGGTTATGGTTTGAGGTTCGCCTTCCCGATAATGTCGCAGGAAAGCATAATATCCCGCTTGTCTGATTAGAGCGGTTAGGTCTGCCCGAGAAAATCCTGCTGTGCGTTCGGCCCAAAGTTCCCAGTTGATGTTTTTAGCAAAGGGCATGTCTCGTGCCATTAGGGTCAGTATCAGGTAGCGCTCTTCGTACTCTGGATGAGATATGTACAGGCGCAAATCAAATCGCTCGCTTCTGAGGAGAGCCTCCTCTATGCTGTGGGCGCGATTTGTGATGCCGATTAGAGCGACGCCGCCTTTGCTTTTGAGCTCATCTACAAGGAGGAGAAATTGATTAATGCTGCCGTTGAGCCATTCCAGGTTATTTTCCCTCTTGGGGAAAAGGGCATCCAACTCTTCAAAGATGAGAATAGCTGGTGTATGACGCGAGGCTTTATGAATGATACCGCGCAGACGCTGCTCTGTCTCTCCGTACCATTTGGAGGCTAATGCAGGCGTGTGTATGACTTTATAGTAAAATCCGGAAGCCTGAGCGAAACGCCGAGCAATAAAGCTTTTACCACTACCCGGAGGACCTTCTATCAGGAGTGTAGGAGCGGACTTTATGCCGTAGTATGAGGCTTGCTTGGGGAGAGCTAATGGGAGATAAACCCGCTCAATCAAAATCTCTTTCTCCGAGTCCATGCCATATACCTCTGGGAAAAGCCTCTGCATGAGCTTAGAGATAGGGGGAAGCGCTATATTTTCAGTGTGTGCCTCTTCGCGATGAGTGCGGCGAGCGTATTTTTCTAATAGGATTTGTACCGAAGGGAGCTTGGATAGGCGGTCTGTATGCCGACGCAAGAGGCGACGAAGGTTAGGGGCGTCGTAATGGCTAAGTGGATAGGTCGGTCGTATGATCCCGGCTTGGCGGCCTTCTCGGGCTATCAGGAGCAGTTCTCGCCTGTCTAACCGCTCTAAAATCTCCTCTAAGGTGAGGATGGCCATGTGGCGAGGGTAGGAGTCGCACCCACCTAAGTGCTCTGCTCGCCTATATGCTTCTATAAAGGTATGCGTTTTTCTGTAAATGCACTCAGAGAGGAAAGCTGAGCCGACATTCCACATCTTACTTCAACGGTAGCATCCAGAGAGATGCTTTATATTTGAGGCGTGCGTTATCTCTGCGTTAGTTTAGCGTTTTTCTGGTTCGGCTGCTCAGGTAGTCGCGAGAAAGAGGGCAGTAAATATGTCTCTGATCAAACAACCCCTACTCGTGGTGATTGGGTGATCACCTTTACTCTTTCGGACCCCGAGAATCTGAATCCGACAAACTCTACGAGCGCGGATGCTCAGTACATTCAGAGCTATATTTATCTCTCTCTACTGAGTGTGGACCCGAGGGATACGAATTATCCGTATGTGCCAGCGATTGCTGCTGCTCTCCCTGAGGTTTCACCCGATGGTATGCGCTACACTTTTGAAATCCATCCGGCGGCCCGCTGGGATAATGGCGAACCCATTACCGCCAAGGATGTGGAGTTCTCCTTCAAAGTCATCAAGAATCCCCTTGTGGATTGTCCCCAGCTCCGCCCATATTATGAGTTTGTAGAGGATGTTAGTATAGACCCTAAAAATCCTCGCCGCTTCACGGTCATTACTAATCGGAAGTACATGCTGGCACTTTCTTCAATCGGCACAATGTTTATTCTGCCAAGGTATATTTATGATCCTGAGAACCTTCTGGATAAATACTCCATCCGACAGCTCAATAAAGAGGCTGATAGGCTGCGCAATGATCCGAATATTCGTCGCTTTGCTGAAAGGTATAATGCTATGCAGCGGGAGCCCAAAGATATCGTCGGAGCAGGTCCTTATGTCTTAGAAGAATGGGTTACGGGGCAGCAGATAGTCCTTCGCCGCAAGCCCACATGGTGGGGGGATACGCTCAAAGGTGTGGCTTATGAGGCTTATCCAGATAAAGTCGTCTATCGTATCATCAATGATCCTAATACTGCTATTACGGCCCTCAAAGCTCAGAAGATTGATGTAATGAATGGCATACCCGCGAAAGACTTTATGGAACTAAAAAAGAATGCGAGTTTCTTAGAACATTTTCGTTTAGAGACGCCCCCTTCTTTTGCGTATTCTTACATTGGGTTGAATATGCGTCCGCAAGGTCGTCGTCCTATATTCACCGACGTGCGGGTTCGACGCGCTCTGGCGCACTTGGTGGATGTAGATATGATCATCAAAAAGTTTTCGTACGGGCTGGCCCAGCGGGTAACAGGACCTCTCTATCCGATGCATAAGGGCGCATATAACGACACTTTACGTCCCATACCGTATGACCCACAAAAAGCGGCCCAACTTCTGGATGAAGCTGGCTGGAAAGATAAAGATGGTGATGGTGTCCGAGAGAAGGATATAGACGGCAAGCGGATTCCCTTAGAGTTTGATATTTATGTCAATGCAGGAAATGAAGTTCGCCTGCAAATCGCTCAGATCATCAAGCAGGAAGCTGAAAAAGTAGGCATGAGAGTTAACATTGTACCGCTGGAATGGGCCGTCTTTTTAGAGCGTATGAAGAAACATGATTTTGATTGCTACATTGGGGCATGGATTGGCAGTCACAATCCGCAAGACCTTAAGCAGATATGGCATTCTCAGAGTTGGGCTGAGGGCGGATCCAACTATGTGGGCTTCGGGAATGCTCAGACCGACGCTATCATAGAGGCGACGCGTTCTGAGCTTGATCAAGCGCGACGAGACTCCCTCTACCGAATTTTTCATAGGCTTGTCTACGATGAACAGCCGTATATCTTCTTGAGCTCTCCGTTGGAGCGCATCGCCATTCATAGGCGCTTCCGAAATGCCTATGTGAGTGCCATTCGTCCAGGATATTTCCCTTCTGGCTTTTGGACGCCTAAGAACCTCATACGGTACGGTAAATCCAGCACTGCGCAATGACAGCTTACCTTTTACGGCGCCTGTTGTTTTTTATCCCGACCCTGTTTATCATAACTCTACTTTCGTTTTTGATTAGCCAGTCAGCGCCCGGCGACCCTGTAGAACAGATGCTTGTAGGAAAAGTGGGTGGGGGGGGTGAGCAAATGGCTGAGCGGCAGGCTACTCTTCAGGCTTATCTGGAAAAGCGGCGGGAGTTAGGATTAGACTTGCCGATCTTCTACTTTGCGATTGCCCCTTTGGCAGAGCCTGATACGCTTCATCATATTCCTCAGGTACAGGTTCAGGATGCCTTGCGGCGTCTCGTGTATAAGTTTGGCAACTGGGATGCGGTACAGGAAGCCTATCATGCCTACTTGCGGTTAGACTCGGCATTTTATGCTACTGCTGGTGATACGACTTGGGGGGAAAAGCGCACAGAGGCGCGAGCCCTCCTTGCCCTTCTCCCACAGGAGAAAGATTACGAGGAACTAAAGTATCGTCTGCGTCAGTTAGAAGGGCTACTTATTCCCGTGTTGCGTCCGTATTATTCAGCTTACTTGCAGGCGGTAGATGCCCTTCCCCAAAAAAGTCAGACATGGAAGGTATATGTGCCTACTATTCACTGGTATGGTACGCACAATCAGTACCATCGCTGGCTTGTAGGACTTTTGCGTGGGGATTTCGGGATATCTTATCAAGATAAGCGTCCCATCGCGCAGAAGCTCGGAGAGGCGGTTCGTTGGTCACTGGTCATAAATATCATCTCCATAGTACTGGCCTATGTGATTGCCATTCCTCTGGGGGTGACCTCAGCGGTACATCGGGGCACTTTTCGCGACCGCTCTATCAGCCTCGCTTTGTTTATGCTGTACTCTTTACCCAGCTTCTGGGTCGGGACGATGAGTATAGTATTCTTGTGTGGGGGGGATTATTTGTCTATCTTTCCTCCTGGCGGTGTCCAGAGTACAGAACATTCCGCTGAATGGCCTCTGACAGAACGGGTCTTAGATTGGGCTTATCATCTCATTCTGCCTGTGATAGTATATACTTATGGCTCGCTTGCCTTTTTGAGCCGGCAAATGCGGACAGCTCTCTTAGAGACTCTGCAGCAGGACTATATTCGGACGGCTCGAGCTAAGGGGCTTCCGCACTTTCTCGTGGTGTGGAAGCATGCCTTCCGTAACTCTCTGATTCCTATCATTACATTGCTGGCTTCGGTCTTTCCAGCTATGATTAGTGGGTCGGTGATTTTAGAGACGATATTTTCTATCCCAGGGATGGGCTTTTTGAGCTATGGGGCGATGGTCGCTCGGGATTATCCTGTCATTATAGCGGTATTCACGATAGGAGCGATTCTCACGTTGGTGGGTATTCTGGTGGCGGATATTTTATATGCGGTCGTTGATCCTCGCATCAGCTATACCAAACGCTAAGCCTATGGCGGAAGTAGTAGCCATATCCCACTCCCCCCGAGCGCGAGCATGGGAGTCCTTCAAAAAAAATAAGCCTGCCTATTATTCCTTGTGGATAGTTGTTGGGTTAGCTGTAGTGGCTCTTTTAGCGGATTTCATTGCCTACAATAAACCAATTGTGGCTTCTTACCGAGGGCAGGTGATTTTTCCGATTTTTCGGGATTATGGGGAGCGATTGCTTGGATTGAGGCTTTGGGAGCCTGAGCTTCGTAATATGAAGTGGCGCCAAGCGGAGTTAGATTGGGCGATTTGGCCTGTGGTCCGATATGCGCCTGAGGAGCTTGATTTGCGGAATGTCCCCGCTGTTGGTCCATTTGGAGAGCAGGTCATCGCTTCTCCTTCGGAGCGTCATTATCTCGGCACAGATAATCTTGGGAGAGACCTTCTGAGTGGGCTTATTCACGGGACTCGCATATCTCTCACGGTCGGATTAGTGTCAGTAGGTATCTCTGCTCTGATTGGAATCTTCCTTGGAGCGCTTGCTGGGTATTTCGGGGATACCTCCCTTCAAGTCAGCCGGGCGACGCTCTGGTTGGGCCTGCTGGGGGTGTTTGTGGGGCTATACTATGGATTTTATATTCGTCGGTATGCTCTGGGTGAAGCTTTGGGGGAAAGCTTCTTTTCTTTTCTCGGCTCTTTACTGGTGTCCTTTTTGATTGCTGCTGCCACTGCGACCGTGATATGGTTACCCTCTCGCTTGCTCAAGCGTACCACCTGGGGCGGAGAGCGGGTTCATTTATGGGTAGATATTGCCGTCAGCCGAGTCATAGAGATCATGATTTCCCTTCCGACTACTCTGCTTATTTTTACTGTGGCGGCGATTGCTAAGCCGAGCTTGTTTCTCGTAATGGCAGTGATTGGACTTACCTCTTGGACGGGTATAGCTCGTTTTACCCGAGGTGAAATGCTCAAAGTACGCAGCTTAGACTACATCCAGGCTGCTCGGGCATTAGGGTATCCTGACTGGCGGATTATGTTTCTACATGCCCTGCCAAACTCGCTCGCTCCTGTACTGGTGTCTATAGCCTTTGGGATTGCCTCGGCAATCTTAGTAGAGTCGGGGTTGAGCTTTTTAGGCATAGGTGTGCCGCCTACGACTGTGACATGGGGCTCTCTATTGTCTGCGGCACGCAGCGCTACTGGCGCTTGGTGGCTGGCAGTTTTTCCCGGAATGGCGATATTTTCCGTGGTTACCATTTTCAACTTACTCGGTGAAGGCATTCGGGATGCCATAGACCCTCGCCTCCAAGAGCGTTGAGTAGTACAGGAATAGTCCTTCTTTTATTTTGGACGCTACTTATCGGGGTTTGGCTTGTTCGTCTGCCAGCAGATATACTGTATGCTGAACGCCCATGGATATACCTGTGGCTTACTGTCCGTGCCCTCTTACGATTAGGATTAGGGGTCTTTGGGGTATTAGCTTGGGAGAGTTACAAAGTGCCGACAGATAGGCGGTTCTACACCATAGTCATAGAGGGCACTTGTATGGAAAGCTGGTCAGGGGCGGAGAAAGTGGCTCAATACCTTTTTAGCAAGGGCCAACCAGTGGGGCTATTGATTGCTACGCCTACTTCTGCGTTTTGGGGAATCCCCCCGACGATAGACCGATCCGCATTTTTTTACCTTCTGAAAACTTGTCAGCTTGCCGCATCTCCTGCTCCAAAGCCGTCAAGTGCAGAAGAAGTCTATCGTCAGCTTCGTCCGTATGAGGAGATGGTGATAGCAGCTATATGGCTGGGCCGCTTCCACGGGACTAAGTACATAGATGGGATACACTTTGCTTTGTGTGATAGTTCTGCTGAAAGAATAGATTTTAGAAAACTGCCTTCGCCGCCACTCTCTGAACGGCGCTGGTATGGGATAGGTTTCTCACTGTGCCTCTTTCTCCTCCTCTTCGGGGAGGGGTACTTCTATCTCATGCGGAAGCACCTGCCCCTTCGCTCGTAGGCGCAGCTCTTCTATTAGGGGATTGACTTGGCGCAAATAGTCCCATTTTTCCTGCGAAGTATGAATAGCTCTGACCTCTGGAAATGCGGATGGCTTGGCAATCAGACTGACCCGAATATCTTCTCGCTCTAACTGAGTGCGTAAAAAGCTTTCCAACTGGGCAGCTTGGACGGCATACATTGTTATATGGCTCTCATGAGGCATCCAGATAGTCAGTCGCTGCTCAGAGAGTTCGTATTTGTTCTCAGTAATGCAGGCGACAAGCTGAGGACTTGCGTTTTCGCTTGTTATGTAAGCCTCTAAGGCTTTTCTATACTGGTCAAGGGTGAGGGGGGCTTGTCGAGGGGCGAGGACTTTTTTTTTACCTCGTCTAAGCTGCGTGGGATGTTTGAGAGGGAAGTAGAGGGTTTAGCGGTGGAGGAGGATGAAGGTCTGGCGGCTGCCTGAGGAGCCGTAGAGGGACGGGCAGGGGCTGTTTCGCTAACCTCCTCTCGCTGAAGGGCTTGTGGCAGAAGCGCTACTTTCAGAAAAGTCGTTTCAATCACCACTTCGGGAAAGCGTGTATAGCTCATGCGCCGTTCCCCTTCCAGAAGGATGTCTATTGCATGGAGTAGAAAAGCCTCGCTATATGTAGGAGCGATTTCTTCGTAGCGGGAGCGATAATGTGGCGGGATAGTCTGTCCCAGGGCTTCGGGTTCATATTGAGCCAGAAGTAAATTCCTAAAATGCTCTAATAGCCCTTGCAGGAGAGTCGCCGGCTCGTAACCCGCTTCTGTGTAGCTGCGGAGCGTTCTGAGAGCTTGTGTAGCGTCCCAGTTTTGAAGGGCTTCACTAATCTTGAAGTATGCGTCGTAGTCCAAAGCCTCCAACGCATCCAAGACAGCCGTGTAAGTAAGCTGCCCACCGGTGCGGCTGCTGAGCTGATCAAAAAGACTGAGAGCATCTCGCAAGCCTCCTTCGGATTTAGTAGCTATTAGGAAAAGAGCTTCTGGTTCAGCGAGAATCCCCTCTCGTTGAGCGATATATCCTAACCTTGCGGTTATCTCTTCAACAGGTATCCGTCTGAAGTCAAACCTCTGGCATCGGGAGAGGATGGTCGCGGGGATTTTGTGCTTTTCAGTAGTGGCTAAAATAAATACTGCATGGGGTGGGGGCTCTTCCAAAGTCTTGAGGAACGCATTGAAAGCAGCTGTACTGAGCATATGAGCTTCGTCTATTATATAGACCTTATAGCGTCCTTCGGGAGGGGTGAGTTGTACTTGGTCTGTGATGAGCCGAATATCATCTACACTATTATGCGAAGCGGCATCCAGTTCTATGAGATTGAGGGTGCGTCCTTCGGCGAACCTTCGGCAAGAAGCGCATTCTCCACAAGGGTCGCCCTCGGGTGTCAGATTTTCGCAGTTGATAGCTTTTGCTAAGATGCGAGCGCAGGTAGTTTTTCCTACACCTCTCGGCCCGAAAAA
Source organism: Bacteroidia bacterium (assembly GCA_025057135.1). Classification (GTDB taxonomy): domain Bacteria; phylum Bacteroidota; class Bacteroidia; order SpSt-205; family SpSt-205; genus SpSt-205. The sequence continues at coordinate 16,316 of JANWXY010000053.1, forward strand.
CAGATAAGCATGGGCGAGTTTGCCGCTACGAAGGGCATTTCGTAGCGTTTGAACTACAAAAGGTTGCCCTACCACATCCGCAAAAGTGCCTGGGCGGTACTTGCGCGCAGAGACTTGATGCCCCACATCACAAAGCTACGACATTCAGAAGTTGCGTGAAGTGGGTCGTAAATGGGATAAGCTCATGGCTGAAATTTTGACTCAAATATGTGGTGTTTAGTCTATAGAAGCCCCATTTTCATGGGCATGACCCAATCCTTTTTATTCCCGATCGGCCAAGCGTTCAAAATATATTCCTTTTAGGCGGTGACACTCAAGTTTCATTCAATCTGCATAAATTTGCCTCGTCCCAGCCGAAGTGGCGGAACTGGTAGACGCGCACGTTTCAGGGGCGTGTGGGGTTTCCCGTGTGGGTTCGAGTCCCACCTTCGGCACTGTAGGCTGTACATTTGTGGTGTGCCATTACCTGCATACACCCACTGGCAGCATATTGCACTTGATATTTTCTCTCAAAAGTATCATCAATATGGCGAAAGCTGGTCGGAGTTGTCGCTGCCGTCCCTTGTAGACATTTTGTATATCAAAGCCAGTCGTATTCGGACGCTTATGCAATCTAATGCACCAGCCGCTACGGGTGAATCTTCCCTCAACGACTGGCTCGCTCTGGCAAATTATGCCGCTCTCACAATAGCTCGTCTCCGTCATCTCTCTCCTGACCACCTCTCGCAGATATATGCAGAGGCGGAAGCGTTATTAGAGCGTAAAAATGCCGATTACGGAAATGCGTGGCAGCATATGAGGCCTCTGGCCTTTATTGAGTTTATTCTCATGAAGCTGGCGCGCATCCGACAGATGGATGCTTCTCCCGCGACTTATGCGGATTCTATTAGCGATAATCTGTTTGATATCATCAATTACGCTTTCCTTTACCTGAGTCGCTATGGAGATACGACTGCTACCACTTAGATATTGGATGCAGATGGCTGCATGGGCCATCATCGTGCATACTCTCGGGGCCTTGGCGATAGATTATCTCGCATGGAAACTCGGTTTCGTTTATGAGATTATGGCGGGGCAGCTCCTTCTCTTAGCTGGGGGAGGCTGGCTGCTGATAGTATTGCTGTTTCCGCTCTGGCGAATGCGCCGCTTCGGCTATTTAGACCCTATTCGGATTATTCTGTGGGTGCTCGGTGTCAGCATAGTTAGCGCTCCGGTCAAGGCTATCGGCGAGAGATTGATGGAGCCTGCTCTTCGGTCTGAATATGAGGCTTATCCCGAGAAACGAGCCGCGGCTTTACGCGCTTACTTTCGGGCACAATCTGAAAGTGGACGAGTAGATATTCCTTTGGAGCAGCGCGAGACGATTATTCGCCAGCAAATAGACTTATACCAGGCTTATCGGGAAAGGCAGAAGCACCTTGGCTACGCCATCGTGGATAGATTGAAAATACTGAGCATCTTAGGTATCATATACGGTCTTATTCTTGGGCTGCTGATGCGCGGGGGTGGTATTTCCGGAGGATATGCGCCAGCTGCGTCGGCAAAATCTGCAAATAATGCTGAGTAGTTGTGAGAGAAGCGTGTCCTAATAGCTGCCGCAGGTAGGCGATATCCATTCCTGCCAGAAGGAGGTGCGTGGCATAGCTGTGTCGTAAAGCATGGGGGCTTATGGGCTTGCCGATATTTGTAAGTAAGGCAGCCTCTCGTACGATAGTGAAGGCTTGTATCCTCGTAAGTGCTCCACCTTTCTGACTAAGAAGTAAATAGGTTGTGCCTTTGTCTGGATAGGCTTTACGAGTAGGAAGGTAGGCTTCCATAGCCTGCCTGATTCCTCTGCCATAGGGTACCCATCGAACTTTTCCCCCCTTGCCCTGAATCAGTATCATTTCCTCGGCAGAATGTATATCCTCTAAGCGCAGTTGACAGGCTTCACTAATGCGCAATCCAGCTCCATACAAGAGCTCCAAAAGAAGTTTATTGCGTAAGCTGTGACGGCGGTTCATAGGATAATCGTCTATGAGTTTTTGTACTTCTTCTGGGGTGAGATAGGTGGGAACTTTGCGCCAAAAGCGGGGGTTCTCCCAGAAATCAGACCAATCCTCTGGCAGCTGCCCAGACTGGTAGAGGTACTTGAATAGACTACGCAGGGCAGACAGTTTCCGAGCGATAGTAATGGCCTGCCACTCGCGTATGCGAGAAAGCGAAGCCAATCGTTCCTGTACAGCCGCTCTGTCAAGCGGCATACCTATGAAGTCAGTCAAGTCTCTGGCGTAGGCTTGGAGAGTAGCTGTTCTGAGCCCTTTTTCTATGCGGAGGTAATGAAGCCAGAGGGTCAAGGTATCTTTGGATAGATGAAGCGCATTCGTATCCTCCACGGTCCAAATGTACCCTATATCGGTAAAGGACGCGAGCCTCAATGGTATGGACAGCAGCCTTGGTCCGAGTTTTTTGAGTATCTCCGAACAAAATATGCTAACCAGGCGAGTATGACCTACTTAGAGAGCCCATATGAAGGGCAGCTAATCGAATGGGTTTGGGAAACGCACTTATATGATGCACTCATCCTCAATCCGGGCGCTCTGGCGCATACAAGTTATGCCTTATACGACGCCCTGAGTGCTTGTGAAAAGCCTTGCTTTGAGGTGCATTTTAGTCAAATCTACAAGCGTGAGCGCTTTCGGCACCGTCTAATCACGGCGAGAGCTTGCCGAGGGGTCATCAGTGGATTTGGCTGGAAAGGCTATGAACTGGCAATAATTGCGATTTTAGGCTAGTTGGATACGATGAGAGGTTCTATATCTTTTTTGGGCTCATGACCTATTATCCCCAGGTGGTGAGCATAAGTTATTAGTATAGTACTCACGATTAGACTGCTTACCAAAGCCACAGCCGTTATTATGAAAGGATTATGCCCAACGGGGTAGGAGGGCTTGTAAGGAGGCTGGATTATAAATATTGGTGTAGAGTATATGCGTACTAAATCTTCTCTGCGTCCTTTTTCCTCTAAGAGGTCAGCGTAAGTTTCCTGTAGCTTTACGAGGCGGCTCTCCATGCTGAGCAGCTTATCATATTGCGCAAAGCCTGCTTTCGTGGGAATAGAGACTGTGCTACCGCGATGCTCACCAGAGGTAATAATTTGATATTCCACCCGAATAGCTGATAGCTTTTCTTCTAAGGTCCGAATTTCTTGCATGAGTTCTTGGAGCTGCCTTACCTTTTCTGATAGAGCTTTGTCCATTCCTATTACTTCTCTGCAAAATAGTTCTACCTTGTTTTTGAGGAACAAAGCAACCTTATATGAAAAATCAGGGGATGCATCGTAGATGCGAATGGCTATGGTAGCGTTTTTAGTGATGCTGATCCGAATATTATCCCTTAGAATATCCTCCAATCTTTGAGCTCGGCGCCTCGGATTGGAGATTCTCTGTAACCCATAGTGCTCGTACAGATTGAAGCTGTCAATCAGCTCCTGCCTAAGTGAAAAAGAGTGTAAGTAGCCGTAGGTTCTCTCTAAATCGCTGGCACTTCCCGGAACCAATGCGGCATTTTTCAGAAGGGGAGATGCAACGCTGAAATCCGGGGGCACAAACTCCATCTCACACATGTAAATATCAGGACCAGCTAAAAGAATATAAGCGGAAATACTCGTCAGAGCCCCAGAGAAAATGGCTATAAACTTCCAGTATCGCTTGATAACTTCTGCTATTTTGTGTAATGCTGCCGGATTATGCATTCCTATGAGACCTTTTCAAATAGCTCAATCTCGGGTGTAGCTTGCTTGGAACGGAGAAGCCTCATGTGAGAAGCATATATACTCATCGCAGAAAGAAGGCTGAATGTGACTACGGCACTAATGATCATCCATCGTAGAGGACGAGGATAGGTAGGTAATAAAGGACGGGCGGGAGGGATGATGAGCCAGAGCTTTTCACTATGAATAGAAAGAAACTGAGACCGCTCTGCTTTATAGGCTCTTAGTTTGCTTTTGAGGTCTATCCAATGATAGAGCTCTTTTTCTAGTGCGATAGCCTCATCGTAGTAGCTCATGGCTTCAGGCTTGATATTATCTCTTCCGATTCCGAGATTAACTCTACCCGCATCGGTATGGATTATGGTGATGATATTGTAGGTTTTGCGTAGGTAAGACAGCCTACTCGTAATCTCATGAATTTTTTTGTCTATCAGGGAGTCCTCTGGTGTATTGAATAGTTTGAGTTTGTTCTCTTGTGTGAAAATATTCACCTGCTCTCGCACTTTATCTAATATGAATCGGCAGATTTTGTAAGCATAGTCTGGGTCTGGGTCGGTTACATAAAAGTACAAAGAAGAGTTCTTTGTGATGCGTGATTTGGTGCGCCAGGCAAGTTCAGCTTGGAGTTTGCGTTGAAGGCTTATATAATCTGTACTACTTATCCCGTAGTGTTCTATTAAGTGAAAGCTATCTACCACTGCCTGCCAGAGTGCTGGCGATTGTAGATAGCTGTAAAACCTTTCCATATCAGCGGGCTCAGCAGGTACGAGCCTAGGGGGATAGGCTGATAAAAATTCCAAAGAAGGCGGCACAAACTCTACTTCACATAAATACTCTTTTTGTTGGAGAGCTTGCCAAACGCCGACACCTGCACTTACTATTACCGTGCTTCCGATTATCCAGAATAATGACCTTCGCCATGCTTGCCAATAAGGCAATACACCAGGAGGGATAAACCACAGAAGCTCTTTGCTTCCCACACAGCAAAGGTAAGTATAGCTTCATATCCTGTGTATCTCAAAAAAAGTCGTACATTTGAGGAGAGGTGCGTCCGATCATCATCGCCATAGATGGTTATGCAGCCACAGGTAAGAGTACCACTGCCAGAGCGGTAGCAGAACTGCTGGGGTACATTCATGTGGACTCTGGGGCTATGTACCGAGCAGCAGCATGGTATCTATGGAAACGGGGCATACGACAGATAGAGCCTAATCTTTCACCTGAGATAATGAGGGGATTTGACTTAGAGGTAGAGAGAAATGGCTCTGAGATGCTGATTAGATTAGCGGGAAAGACGCTGAGCGATGAGCTACGCAGTCCTGAAATAGGTACTTTTGCCAGTGAAATCAGTGCTATCCCTTGGATTCGGAAGTTCTTGATAGCTGAGCAGCGCCGTATGGGGGAAAAAGGAGGGCTTGTCATGGATGGCCGTGACATCGGCACAGTGGTATTTCCTCATGCAGAGCTTAAGGTCTTTATGCAAGCAAATCTCGCCGAGCGAGTAGAGCGCCGTTATCAAGAGCTTCTCCTCAGAGGGATATCAACTACTCGTGAGGCAGTCATGGCTGATCTGCAAATGCGCGATTACCGAGATGAAACTCGCCCCATAAGCCCGCTCATCAAGGCGCCCGATGCTCGAGTACTTGATACTACAGGGCTTACTATTCCTGAACAGGTAGCGATTGTCATGCGGTGGGCAGAGGCATTGATATATGCTGCTTCTCCTTCTTAATGTTTTTCATAAGTATGCCGAAGGTTACGATCAGCTCTAGCTCGGGCTTCTGCTTTGGGGTCGTGTATGCCGTGGAAATGGCAGAGGCTTACCTATCGGAGCATCCGTATCTTTATTGTCTGGGAGATATCGTTCATAATGACGAAGAAGTCCGTCGTTTGAAAGAGAGAGGCCTGCGAATTATTACTCATGCTGACCTTCCCGCGCTTTCAGGCGAGACTGTGCTGATACGGGCACACGGAGAGCCGCCGGAGACATATGAGCTTGCCTTGCGATATGGTATTCGGCTACTGGATGCATCGTGTCCTGTCGTCCTCAAGCTGCAAAATCGTCTGCGTGATATAGACCAGCCGGATGTGCAGATTGTTCTCCTTGGGAAGCTCGGCCATCCCGAAGTCGTGGGATTGGTAGGACAGCTGCAACACGCTAAGTTATTCATCGTCTCCAGTGCGGAAGAAGTGGATGCCCTTCCCTTAGAGGTTGAAAAGGTTACCTATTTATTCAGTCAGACAACTAAGGCCCCTGCTCTATTTGCGGCAGTGGCAGAGAGGCTAAAGGCACGTGTGCCTGACGCTATCATAGCGGATACCCTTTGTAGGCAGGTGTCTAATCGGGAGCCACATTTAGAAGCCTTTGCTCGGAGTCAGGATGTAGTGCTCTTTGTCGCTGGCAAGAAGAGCTCCAACGGAAAATCGCTCTTTTCAATCTGCTTGAATGCTAATCCTCGTAGCTACTACATATCGTCCCCAGAGGAGATTGATTGGCAGTGGTTAGAAGGAGCGGACAATATCGGTATTGCCGGTGCCACATCTACGCCGCAGTGGCTGATGGAAAAAGTCAAAATCCACATAGAAAGGCACTTTGCAGCGATGGTGGTTTAGCGGTATAATCGGGCTCCTGTGGGGTCAGATTGCCGGTGGATGGAGCTACGATTTTCTGAATCTGCCTCCTTCCGCGCGCAGCGCAGCTCTTGGGGGCTTGGCTTGGGGGGGAGCTAATGACCTCAATGCCTCTGCTCAAAATCCCGCATTCCTGCGTCCGGCTTATCATCACAGCTTCCATCTCACTGTACAGCCATATTTGGCGGATATCTTCATGAGCCAAATAGCTTACGCTCATCACCAGCCGAGCATTGGTACATTTTGGGCGGGGCTTCTGTATATCAACTATGGGCAATTTCGTCAGACAGATGAACTCGGCAACGCTCTGGGCAATTTTTATGCGTATGAAGGTGCTCTGATGATGGGGGCCTCCCGCCATTTCGGTCGCTGGCACACGGGAATGAACATCAAGTTTCCCTTTTCAGTGCTCTCGGTAGATAGACATCAACGTTTAGGACTCGGAGCGGACATCGGGATGGCCTATGAGGACTCTGCGCGTGGTCTTAGTGCTTCGTTGGTGGTGCGAAATCTTGGTACAGAGCTGTACAGGCCGAGTGGAAGACCTTTCGCCCAACCTTTTCCCACTTCTCTCCAAATGACGCTGAGCTATCGCGTTCCACATGCGCCGTTTCGCATACATGTGGGGGCTATCCATTTGGAGAGGTGGAAAATGGCATATAACGACCCTTTACAGCCTATTCGGTATGACCTGTCTGGCAATCCTGTACCACCTCCACCGCCTAAATGGACAGAGCATCTTTTCCGGCATTTCGTTGGTGGAGTGGAGCTTTTGCCAGAAGGTTTCGTTCGTTTTCGTATGGCATATCACGTTCAGCGCCGCCGCGAGCTTAATCCTGTTGGTTCTTCGGCACTGGGAGGTATGAGCTTTGGGGCAGGTATCTACGCCCGCAAGTGGCAGATAGACTACGCTTACGCTTTATTCTTTCGCCGAGCAGCGGCTCATACAATCTCTCTGGCAGTCAAGCCCTTCCGAGAATAAATGGAAGAACTAATAGCGCTAATTACCCTTCTCCAGATAGACGGGCTTGGCGGTCGTCAGGTCAGAAGGCTTCGTCAGTTATGGGGGGCCTTGCAGGCTATATGGGATGTTTCCTCTGCAAAGCCTATGCCCTCATTATTACAAAAGCATCTTTCTAACCTATCTATTTACCGAAAGAAAGCTGAAAATATCCTCCACCTGTGCGATAAACTGCGCATTCAGGTCATCCCCTATTATGAGCGTGATTTTCCTCCACTCTTAGAGGAGGTTTCCTCTCCGCCTGCGCTGCTTTACAAAAAGGGTGAGCATTCTCTTATGGGACAGCCTCTCGTTGCGGTGGTCGGTACTCGTAAGCCCACAGCGTATGGTTTGAGAGTTACGGAGGTCTTTGTAGAGGCCCTCGTGGATGCGGGGGTGGGGATTGTCAGTGGTTTGGCGTATGGGATAGATGCGAAAGCCCACCAAGTCGCATTAGCGAAGCGCGGAAAAACAATCGCTGTACTGGCACATGGATTAGAACGGATATATCCGCCTGCACATCGTCGGCTGGCGGAAGCCATCCTCGCCGAGGGTGCTTGGGTCAGCGAGTATCCTCCCGGCTCAAAGCTTCATCCGCTGAATTTCCCCCATAGAAACCGAATCTTAGCCGGGTTATCTCACATTACCCTCGTGGTGGAGTCGCGGCTAAAAGGAGGAGCTCTCTTTACAGCCAGGGCAGCTTTTGAAGCTAACCGCCCAGTTTTTGCCATTCCTGGGGACATTTTTTCTCATGCCTCTGAGGGGGCTCATGTCCTCATAGCCCGTCATATTGCGCAGCTGGCATATTCTCCCCAAGCGCTTTTAGAGGAGCTGCGGGTTCAAACAGAGAGGATTCCACTACCTACTTCCCTTCCATCTGAGTTCAAGGGTCCTGAAAGCCCTCTCCATGCTAAAATCTATGACCTTCTAGCCGAAGGCCCCAAGCACATAGACGAAGTGTGCGCGAGAGTAGGTTGTTCTATTACAGAGATTAGCCATCACCTCCTTCAAATGGAAATAGACGGTTGGATCAGACAGAAGCCTGGTGGCTTTGTTATTCGGGAAGGCCCTCCAAGTGCCACATCTTAATCATTCCGTCGTCTCCGGCTGAGGCGAGGGTTTCTGGATTTAGCCAAATGAGGGCATTCACGCTTCGTTGATGCCCGGATAAAGTCAAGAGCTTTTCACCTGTATGAATATCCCAAATGTGAATATATCTATCTCGCCCACCCGTAGCGAGAGCATGTCCGTTGGGATGCCACGCTATGGCATTGAGAGTGAAAGCATGGGCATGTTTTTCTTGTAGTAGATGCAGGTTGGCATCCCACAGTTTGAGATACCCAGATTTGCCGCCCGTGGCAATGATATTTTGCTTGGGGGAACTTTGGATGGCGAAAACAAAATGGGTATCTGCTTGCACTTGCTTGATAAGGGTGCGCTCGGTTCTACTTACTTCATACACATATCCATCACGACCCGCACACAAGAAGCTGTCACCTCTGGGAGAGAGTATAAATCCTCGCAGGCCTGCTGGCGCTACTTGAACCTGAGCGAAAGGTTCGCTGCGATGGGTGTCCCAGTACAGGAAATAGCCATCTCTCCCGGAGCTCCATCCTTCTGGGTCTGAGGGGTGAGAGTTTAGTCCAAAAACGCTACCCTTATGGGCTCGGATAGAGCGTCTCAGTTTTTTTTCAGAGAGGTCTAAGACATATACTACGCCGGTGCTCTCCCCTATGTATAAGTGGCGCAGTTCGGAGGCGAAATGAAGAGCATACACTGCATTTGGAGTACGAGCTACAGCCTGAGCGTGCTTGCCGGTTGCGCATCTCCATTCTGCAATATAGCCATCTGCTCCTGCGGAAAAGAGCGACTTTCGCTCATAGTCGCAGGTCAAGGCATACACTGGCCCGCTGTGTCCAGGTAGATCCCAAGCTCCGATTAGCCGCACACTCACCTAAACAATATCCATGATAAAGTTTTCTACAATAGCGGGAGAACACAACGTGACAGCGGCATTTCCAAACCTGACTCGAGGGCCTCCTTTGTCTTGCAAGAGTAACGGCTCAGTCAGTACGCTTCCTCATACCTACATAGATATAGACCCTTTTCGGAAATCTGTCTCGCCGATATGAACATTCACAAGGGCGGGCTTTTGGGAGGCCAAAGCGGCCTGAAGCGCATTGGGCAGTTCGGAGGTATCCTCTACGAAGGCGCCCCAACCGCCTAAGGCTTCTACCATTTGGTCGTAGCGAGAGAGGCGAAGCTCGGTCGCAATAGCTCGCCCATAAAATGGCAGTTGGGCACGCTTGATTTGCGTCCATGCAGCATCATTGCCTATCACACCTACAAAGGGGAGGTTGAAGCGTACGGCAGTATCATATTCCATGCCATTTAGACCGAAAGCCCCATCTCCAAAAACAACCCAAACATCACTGTCCGGATAGAGAAGCTTAGCAGCGATGGCGTATGGGGCACCTGCACCGAGGGTACCCAGAGGCCCTGCGTCCATCCAGCCTCCAAGGCCTCGGGGACGCACCGTGTAAGCCGCACTCCCTACGATGTCACCGCCATCTCCTATTACGATGCTTTTTGGTGATAGGAGCTTATTGATTTCTAATCCCAGCCGTAGAGGATTTACTGGTCGTGTAGAGGCGTCAGCTTCGGCCTGGATGCGGGCGTAGCGTTCCTGTTCTTCTCGCTGAAGGGTCTCCTTCCAAGTTCGCCAGCTATGGGAGGGAGGGATAAAGTTTTTTGCTAATTTGGCTAAAAAGTCTCCGGGGTCTCCATGGGCGCTTATATTGCCTGGACGATTACGGCTGAGTTCTGCGGAATCGCGGTCTATTCGTATGAGTTGGGCCGTATCGGATATAGACCCTCCGTAGTTTAGACGAAAGTCTAATGGCACGCCTGCTAAAATGACGACATCCGCTTGACTCAGAGCCGCTTTTCGAGCATGAAGAAAGAAAAGTGGATGCTCCGAGCCTAAAGCTCCGCGAGCCATTCCGTTCGTAAAAGTTGGCACATTCAGCGACTCCACAACCTCTCTTATATGGTGGGCATGAGGCGAGAAAAGTATTTGGCTTCCCAGGAGCAGAACGGGCCGTTCCGCCGACCGTAGGAGCTCGGTGGCTTTCCGCACATCTATCTCAGATACAGGCAGGGGTTCTACTTCAGAGGGCATGCTCTCTGCATCTACTGAGGCTTTGTCAAATAATATGTCCATCGGGCATTCTAAAAAAACGGGCCCCATCACGCCAGTGGTCGCAGCGGTAAAGGCACGTTTGAGGTAGTCAGGAATTTCTCTGGGCGATGTAACCCTGACGGACCATTTTGTAATCGGCTTGAGAACGGACACATGGTCCATCTCTTGTAAGGCGCCCATTCCGAGGGTAGGCTGAGCCGCTTGACCACCGATGACTATTATTGGTGTCTGTGAGCGCCAAGCGTTAGCCACGGCAGTAACTACATTCATCACGCCTGGCCCAGCAGTCACCGCACAAACTCCTATTTTCCGAGTCAAGCGGGCGGCGGCTTCGGCTGCGAAGCCTGCCGACTGTTCATGCCGAAAATCTATAACAGGCACACCAATATCTGCGCAACCTTCGTATATCTCCATGATATGCCCGCCAGATAACGTAAAAAGGTGGGTCATGCCCATGTCCCGTAAGTAGCGCGCCATTAGACGCCCGCCTGTACTCATAGGACAAAGGTACATTTCGTCTCCTTCTCAGGGTCTCTCAACCCTATCCCAAGCATAAGGTCGGCCAAGAGATAGCTCATTCTTGAAGCTTTTATCGCAAGAATATCGTTATATTCACATCATGCAGTATCTCCTCTTTCACGGCCCCCTTCCTGAGAGTAGGAAGCCGAAAAAGTTTGAACAGCTTTTGAGTGTTTTTTTAGAGCTTCTTATGAAAACCGGCGGTAATGTTTCCGAAGCGCTCAGATGGCTTGCCTATTTTGATAAGCGAAATAACATCACCGACTCTACTTACACTATGGGGGACTTTCTGCGTGAGCTGCGGGAAAAAGGCTACATCAGTGACTCTACTAGTTCGCAGCGCGTTCCAGTTCCCTCCATAAAAGCTCAGGCGGAGATTCGTCAGCGTAGTTTAGAGGAGATATTTACCGCTCTAAAATCTGGTCCTATGGGTGACCATCCTCTCCCCAAGTCTGGTCCAGGGGATGACCTCAGTTTTGAGACGCGATCGTATGAGTTCGGAGATAAACTCGAGCATCTTCACCTTACAGAAACCCTAAATAATGCCTACCTACACCACGGCATAGAAGAGTTTAGCCTTACCCAAGATGATCTTTCTATCATTCAGACCGAAGAGAAAACGCAAACAGCCACTTTCGTGTTGATAGATGCTTCCCATTCCATGGTTTTATACGGAGAGGATCGGATAACGCCAGCTAAAAAGGTAGCCATGGCTCTGGCTGAGCTGATTCGTCGGCGCTATCCGAGGGATATACTTTTTGTCGGCGCATTCGGTGACCATGCATGGCAAGTAAGTATTGACCAGTTACCATTCCTCCAAGCGGGACCTTATCACACCAATACTCGTGATGCGATAGAGATGGCTATTAGCATCCTAAGCCGAACTCGGGTGACAAATAAGCAAATCTTCCTGATTACTGATGGCAAACCAACTTGTATAAGAGAGGGTGGCCGCTTTTATAGAAATAGCTTTGGTTTAGACCCCAAAATAGTGAATAAGACCTTAGAGATGGCTGATAAAGCCCGCCGAGAGAAGATAGTGATTACGACTTTCATGATAGCGCGGGATACCTATCTCCAGCAGTTTGTTCAGAAATTCACCGAAATGAACCGTGGTCGGGCATATTATGTCCATCCCCAGCGGATGGGAACTTTTATATTCCAGGATTTTATTCGGAACCGCCGAAAGGAGCTGCGGTAGGCGGCCGTAGATTTTTGAAGCTATCGTCAGAAGGCGGAAGGGATAAAGCAGTCCAGATGGTATCCATGGGAATGCTCCGGGGGGGTAACGGAGTGATAGATTGTTTCTGGGCAGCGGATTTTGTTCCATCTGGTATCGGGGGGAGGGTAGCCTGGGGATTTTTACGCACTGCCCACAGGAGGTTACTCTGTCCAGGAACTACATGATAGCCTATGTTGAATGGTAGGCGCTTGACAGGGTAAGTGCGGTAGGCTTTCCAGAGGTCGGATTGAAACTTACTCCTAAAAAGAGGTATGGGCTTCTCATAGACGCCAAAAAGCTGTATATGCCATGCGGTGCTGTCAAATGACCGAAAAGGCATCCCGCTATCCTCTTGCAGGATAGCCACGCTCTGTTTGAGAATGAGGTCTCTTATTTCAGTAAAGTCCGGTCCATACATTAGGTACGAAGCCGACTTGATAAGCGTTACACAGGGACGCATGCGACTGAGAATGTCTCGGCTGCCAATTTGTGTCTGTATGCCGGCATTTGCAGCATTCAGGCTGAGATAAAGAATCTCTTGGATAGGCTCTTCTGGACGGGCTACTAAGAAACGCAATCCTGTGATAGGATTGTCCCAACAGGATTGGGCGGGTTTAGGCTTATTGGGAGAAAGAGTATCTACGACGCCACCCTCTTTGAGATAAATATGTTCCACCTTGTAGATGAGATGTCCCGTACGCGCAAAAAGTGCAAGAAAAACGGGCAGAAGTCCCCGTACCTTGCCTTGAGCAAGCTGGACCTGCATGTCTTTCGTACAGAAAAAGCTCAGGCGTAGGAGGTCTTCTAAGGTAAGATAGGTACCTCGTAGATTCCTTACTATGTCCAAGGGGTATAGCTTGCGTAGATAGTGCGGATCGCCCTCCTGCTCTAATCCGAAAAATAGATAAAACGACCCTTTGGGATAGGTGTAATACACCGTAGCCCAGTCTGCCCCACTGAAGGGGTAGAAGACTTTACCTGACCATGTATGGTAAGGATGTAGCTCACGAGCTGCCCAAACTAAGAGGGAGTCATACAGCGCTTGCTTACGCTTAGACCAGAGACGCTCTACCTGAGTAGCGTAGTTAGTCCAGGCAGTGTCTCGGATAGCGCTTCGCCAGTATATGGTATCTCTTGGGAGGAGGCCAGCGAGGATGCGCGATAGATCAGTCCAGTAGGGATCGGGGGATAGGGCAGGAGGTAATGCTCGCAGTGTATCCTTGTCGGAGGGGTTATTGCTTTGAGTAGGTTGAGGTGCTGATTGACATGACCATAAAGCGAGCACCCCTACAATCAATCTACTTCTCATCGTCGCGCCCAAAAGTACGAACTGCCCAGAATTGTGAGGGTAGCGAGTCCTGCAAGGCTTTCCCATGGGCGAGTCCAGAGATTATTCAGGATCATCCATACTGTAAGCAGCACAAATAGAGAGCCAAGGTCCCAGGGCAGGTTCTTTTCAGAATAGTGTCGTAAGAAAAGGCCAAATACAGTCATCCCTGCAAATAGTGATAAAGTGAAGCCGATATAGTTTAGCACAGCATCGAAAGCGGCAGAGAATATGAATATCCACGCCAGCAATCCGACTACGATGAGAGCTCGGAGTGGTACTCCCCGAGAGGTCCGGTAAGCTAAGGTGTTTAGAGAGGGGAAATCTTCTCCCATGACACTGGCGACACGCGGGGCTATCATCAGCATGGCGCTCACGGATGACACCATCGCTATGCTCACACCCCATCCGAAAAGTATTTCTCCCCTACTGCCCCAGAGCTTTCTGGCTAAAAGGCGTCCCACAGCAGCTTCACCAGAGAGCTCATTCAGAGGAACGTACCTCAGCAGAGCCCAGTTGAAAGCAATATACAGCCCCATAACGATGAGCGTACCAGTTATGATGGCCCGAGGAACGATCCGTTCTGCCTTAGGCACTTCACTCATAATGTAGGCGGCAGCATTCCAGCCGGAATAAGCAAAGCTGATGAATATCAAAGAAACAGCCGATACACGCAAGGTGTCCCAAGACAGGCGTGGGCAGGTAAGCTCCTGTGGGGTGTCGTTTGTGAAAATAGCCCCTCCGACTAAAAGGAGCAGAAGACTGATTTTCAGCATGACAAAAAAGTTCTGTATGCGGGCGCTGCGACTTAGTCCCATTAGGTGGATACCGACGAGAGAAAGAATAAGAGCGGCAGCGGCTATTTTACGCTGCATCTCAGACAGAGGTAGAGGTAAATATGCAGCAAAAGTATATGCAGAGGCAGCTATTGGTGCGCTGAAACCTGCTACGAGGGATACAAGTCCCGCCACATAGCCTAAAAATGGATGATATAGAGTGGTAAGAAAATGGTATTCTCCACCTGAACGCGGGTAACGCTTGGCAAGTTCAGCATAGGCAAGTGCGCCACCAAGGGCGGCTATTCCTCCTAATCCCCATAATAAAAGCACACCAATACCCGCCGGTAGTTCTGCTACGATGAAGCCCGTAGTGGTGTATATGCCTGTGCCGATCATATTCGCAATCACGAGGAGAGTGGCAGAAAGCCATCCGAAGCTTGATTTTGTCATTTGTGCAAAAGTAGTGGAGAAGGGGAGTGAAGAGGTAAGGTAGGGCTTCCTTAGCGTAGGCTGGATAAAACGACTGTGTATTTTCTCAAAAAAAGAGGGGGTAGTGTATAACCTACCCCCTCGTCATCTTAGCTATTGTGACTTGCGTCAGAATGGTCTGCCCACACGCACCATGGCGCAACGGAAACCGATGGTGGCCGAGGCAGAGTCCGCGTGGAGGTAGCGACGTGCGCCACAGGTTACATAATAAGCGATGTCAGCCCATGACCCACCTCTATATACTTTTGCGGCATCAGCACCTAAATCAGGCCAAGCACCCGTTTGCCCTCCACCAGCGGCGGCTTTGGGGCTGTACAGGAGGCTAGTCTTAGGGTCATATTCGTCGTCATATTGGAACTGATCCTTCTGTACATTCCCACGGCGGCGGTGAGGATTTAGGTCTTCAGCATCTTCATAGTTGAGCACGCGATAAGTATCCTCTGTCCATTCTGCTACGTTACCTGCCATGTTATGCAGCCCATAATCATTGGGATAGAAAGCCTTTACAGGAGCAGGTATCATATACGCATCGTTTAGCCCCTCATATAAGAGAGAGCCTCCTTTGTTACTGCGTCCGGCATAGTCACCCCGCCCTCGTTTGAAGTTCGTTCTAAACCGTCCTTTCATATCCCGAAGACTACGCCCTTCCCACGGATACAATTCTTGTTCATATCCAGCCCGAGCAGCATACTCCCACTCTGCTTCTGTGGGCAGACGATAATCCGGATATAGAATAGCCTCAGGGTCTCTGTCCAGGAGCTGTTTATTGACTATGGATGTGCGCCATGCAGCAAACTCCCGGGCTTGATGCCAATTTACACCCACGACGGGGTACATATGGTAGCCCTCATGCTGAAAATAATAGCGCACATACGGGTCGTTGTAAGCCATTTCACGAAACCAGACATTCGTGTCTGGATAAAGGAGCTGAGCTTTCTGGTCTCCGGAGTCCTTCTGAACGTAGAAAAGAAACTGCTTGTATTCCACATTCGGAACCTCAGTTTCATCCATGTAGAAACTCGCAACTGTTACTTGACGGACTCGGGCGTTATGCTCATAATCTAAGTCCTTTTCCGTACCCCCCATGTGGAAAGTACCCCCTTCTATGAACACAAGGCCTGGTCCTGGGGGCATTTCGCGATACCTTTTCACATAAAAACCTTCGCCACCGCTTTTACGAGCAAACTTTAGCCCTGTCAGACGACTGGTACTCCCAGGGTCTTCTATGTTGCCTTTATTGCCGCAGGCTGTAAATACAGACGCGGCAAATACGGCAACTACTCCGTATATCCATCTTTTTGCCATAGGCATGCGCAAAGGTATAGGTTTTTTCTAAAATCTTGGGCAAGGATAGTTACGACGATGCTTCATTCCTACACGCCGTTCTTTATCAAACTCTACTACTACGGAAACCTCGTGAGAACCCGCTGATATACGATTCGTCAAGCTGGATATGGTATAGTCATACGAATATCCAACTCTGAACATCCCCTTTTGGAGCCCAACTAATCCTATCACTGCGTCCTGATTTCTATACCACAACCCGATAACTACAGGGTCTATGGTGTAATACAGCCCTAAATCTAACTGCTGGAAAGGCTGCTGTATGCGATACATAATCGCGGGGCCGATAGTTTGCCTTCCCTCCCGATTTCTATCCACAGGAATCTGAGCGCCGCCAAAAAAGGTGGCACGAATGGGAAGGCGGGCAACCGCCGGATTAGTCAGAGTAACGTTGTAGAAGCGCTGCTGCGGTTGTGTAATGTGTAGTACAGAGGTGCCCAAATAAATGTATTTGTTGTAATACAGCGCTCCAGCGTTTATATCCTCATGAATCCGACTCTCAAAGAAGTTTCTTTCCTGCGTCGGCAGGATGAAACCAGCGTTAGGGTCTATCTGGTCAGGGAACCTCAACCGAAAGAAGTCTATACTGGCTTGCATTACCCCTGCGGCCAGCCCGAGACTTAGGGCGCTATTTCTGGTTAGCTCTATGTGCAGAGCATAGTTAAGTAGGACGTTTAGTTTTGTGAGGTTTCCCTCGCCCGCTTGGTCTGCGATAAAGGATAACCCGAGACCATTTCGGATATTTCCAAAAAAGATGGGTTGGTCATATGCTGCGGCGAAAGTTCGGTAATATCCGGGTATCGCGGTCCATTGCATTCTGTACGCTAAGGCGAGCCGGGGACCCTCAGTAATGCCCGTAAATGCAGGCGACAGAACAACTTGATTGGCAAAAAATTGTGAAAACTGCGGGTCCTGTGCTCGCAATATGCCTAAGCCCAGCCATAGTCCTAATGCAGAGTAGCCAACTTGTCTCCACATACGAAGCTTTTTTTCCAGGGCAAATATAAGCAAAAAACGATTTAGCAAATCTGCTAAGCTGCTTTTTCGTTATTTCGCTGTATGTCAGCGTCCGCAAAGACCTACGCTGTAACTGTGGATTATTTTGATGTAGAAGGATTTTATACTCCAGAGCAGCGCACCATCCGTGATACGGTGCGCCAATGGGTCGAGGCTCGGGTCAAGCCGATTATTGATGACTATGCTCAGCGTGCTGAGTGTCCGACACACCTTATACCAGAAATGGCTCAGTTGGGTATTTTTGGTCCTTTCATTCCTGAGGAATATGGAGGGGCGGGATTAGATTATCTATCGTATGGGCTAATAATGCAGGAAGTGGAAGCGGGAGACTCGGGCATTCGCTCCATCGCTTCGGTTCAGAGCTCGCTCGTAATGTATCCTATATGGAAATTCGGTTCAGAAGCTCAGCGTCAGAAGTACCTTCCACGCTTAGCTCGGGGTGAGCTTATGGGGTGTTTCGGCCTTACTGAACCCAATCATGGTTCTAATCCTGCAGGAATGGAGACCTACTTCTACGAGGAGGGCGATTACTACGTGGTCAATGGGCGTAAAATGTGGATATCTAATGCGCCTTTTGCGGATATAGCTGTAGTTTGGGCGAAAGACCCTGAGGGGAAGATTCGGGGGCTCATTTTGGAGCGAGGCATGGAGGGTTTTTCAACGCCAGAAATGCATCGTAAATGGTCTCTGCGAGCATCGGCAACCGGAGAGCTTATTATGGACCAAGTGCGAGTCCCCAAGGAAAACCTGCTTCCTGGTGTGGTCGGTCTAAAAGGCCCACTCTCCTGCTTGAATAGTGCGCGGTATGGGATCGCGTGGGGAGCCATCGGTGCCGCAATAGATTGTTACAGAACGGCTGTTCAGTATAGTTTGGAGCGAAAGCAGTTTGGCAAGCCTATCGCTTCCTTCCAACTCACCCAGAAAAAACTCGCTGAGATGCTTACCGAAATTACCAAAGCCCAACTATTAGCTTTACGGCTCGGTCAGCTCATGAATGAAGGTAGAGCTACCCCGCAGCAAATATCTATGGCTAAACGCAATAATGTAGCCATGGCGCTGGAAGTCGCCCGTACCGCCCGTCAGATTTTAGGCGGCATGGGTATTATGGGCGACTATCCCATCATGCGTCATATGATGAACTTGGAGTCCGTCATTACTTACGAAGGCACCCATGAAGTACATCTTCTAATCACTGGGCAGGATATTACGGGCTTATCCGCTTTCGTTTGATGGAGAGTAACGAGGTTCAGACTGGATACCCTTTGGAGAATCTCATAGAGGCGATTCTCTTTACCAATAGCAATCCTGTTTCCATCTCTGCCCTTCAGAAGGCGGTAGAGTACATAACTGGGACTTCCTATGTGCAGAAAGATATAGAACATGCCTTAGAGATACTGCGGCAGAGGTATTCTATCAGTAGTATTGAGATCATAGAGGTTGCAGGGGGATATGCACTGAGGACACGCCCGGGCTACGGTGAGGCCCTGGCGAAATATATCGGCTTGCAAAATCCCCTTCATTTATCTAAGCCACTCTTAGAAACTCTAGCCATAATTGCGTATCACCAACCGGTTACTCGTCCATTCATTAATCACTTGCGCGGTGTGCAGAGCGATTATGCAGTAGATAGACTTTTGGAGCTTGAGCTGATAGAACCCGCTGGTCGTGCGAACCTTCCAGGTAAGCCGCTTTCCTATCGTACATCGGCAAAGTTCTTGGAACTTTTGGGATTGCGCAGCCTGGAGGACCTTCCTAAGCTTAGAGAACTTTCAGATACGCCATCTCCGCCAGACCCATCGCAGATACATCCAGCCGAAAATCAATCCGCATAAGTGTCCGAAGTGGGATATCCCACCTAAGTTTGGACTCCACAGAAATGCTACGAGAGATATGATGCCGAAGGTAATCAGTAGCCAGCGGGCAGAAATCGGAATCGGAAAAGGAAAAATCACCAGTTGAGAGCGGGGAAAGAAGTAGGCATAAGCTAAAAGTACTCCGCTGACGCTGGTAGAGGCTCCGACCACGGGTACAGGTGACGGGTCTAAAAAGGCTAAAGCTAGTCCAGAGGCTATCCCCACGGATAGATAAAAAATCAGGAAGTTTCTCGGTCCCATCACCGCCTCCACTGGACCCCCTAAGCTCCAGAGGGCAAGCATATTAGCCAAGATGTGCCAGAAACTGCTATGAGTGAAAAAATAGGTGACTAACTGCCAGACTCCGAAGTTCGCAGTTTTGTGTATAGCAAATAGAAATATAAGCTCAGGGAAACGAAAGTGCGCGAGCCAAATCAGAGCATTGATGATAATCAGATGGGGGAGGGCTGAGTTTTTCATCTTTCACAAAGCTACAGACGCCTGCGCTTCTTTTGCCGCCGGGAAGCTGATTCAGACCGAGGCGGCTCATAGCGAGGTAAAGCATATGGCGCAGAATAGATAGAGTATGTCAGCGTACGATTGAAAGGAAAATCTAAGAAAAACTGAATCATGCCTTTGTCCGAAGCTTTGGCACTTCGTAATTTTTTGTAAAGTTCATAGTAAGCCTCCGCATAATCCAAAGAGTCAGCCACCTTCTCCAAAGTTCTCTCTTGCTCTTCAGCTTGAATGGCATCTTCGGAGACAGGCTGCTTCATGAGGCTATCTAATACCATCCTAAGCCTTTTTTTTTCTCTTTTGAAGTACTTCACGATTGTGTCCCCGTAGTCTACAATCCCTTTCAACATAAGGGCTGGCGTCTCTAAGACCACCGGTACATCTTCTAAGCTTTCCGCAGAACTCACTATGGCTAAGTACACTGGTAGACTCCGAGTGTGTATGACCTTTCCATCTATCCGGACCTGTTCTGTCTTGACGACATAAAGATACCATGTTTCAAATCCATAAATCAAAGGATACCCCTTGCTGTTCTGCAATTTGGGGCGGACGAGCTGCACTAAAAAAGGACGCTCTGTGGATACTCGTAGGGTCTGAATATCCCCTATAGGCAGGTATTGCTGGACGGGGGAGTCTATGAGCCGAAGGGGCGGAAGAATTTTTGGTGGATTGAGCAGAGTATCCTGCTCCAAAGGTGGAGGGGCTGTGGTTAGGCTGGTAATCGTATCTCGGCTTGTACTATCTGAGGGGGCGGACGACTCTGAAAAAATATCCTCCAGAAAGTCCTCATCTATTTGGTCTCTGCCCTGTCCATACAGTAGAACTACAAATAGTCCAAACCAGACTCCTAAGCGCACTTTGCCAAAAGTATGAAAGTATCTCAATAGCTATCAAGCAAGAGACATGGTACTATTACAGGGTCATAAACGAAGGTAGAGGCATGGTGCCCACTCAAAGGCTAATATTACTCTATTTAGCGTACCTTTGGCGGGTATGAGATTTCTGCTGTACATCCTGCTCGGAATAGCAAGCCTACGACCTGCCTACAGCGTCGTGAGTACTAACAATGTTCAAGTGGTCGAGTTGACTTCCGCTGAACCCGTCAAACGGAAAAGCTTCTGGCATCGCCTAAAGGAAAAAGCTCAGCGGTACTGGCAGACACTTAGTGAAAAGTTGCGTACCGCTGCTGATGACCTTGTGAGGCTACTAATCATAGCACTCATTATAGCGTTGGCGGTGAGCATCGTAGTCTGGTTTTTGCCATGGCCTCTGGATGTGTTGATAGCTACTTTGGCGCTGGTGATATTACTTATTTTCCTCCTACGCTATATTTGACAATGTAAAGTAGTACTTTTGCGTACTCTGCACCCGTAGCTCAATTGGATAGAGCACCAGACTTCGGATCTGGCGGTTGGGGGTTCGAGTCCTCCCGGGTGCGCTATGCAGGTGTATAAGTTGAGTGGGGAACGGCGGATTCCTGATGGCACGCGTGAAGCTCGCCGCCTACGGCGGGCAGGATTGGTACCTTGTGCGCTCTATGGCAAAGGCATACAGGAAACTTTTGTTCTGCCGCAGACAGAGGCGCATAAAGTCGTTTTTACCCCTCATGTGTATTTATTTGAGATAGGTTTGGGGGAGCGGATGCATAATGCTATTCTGCGGGAGTATCAGCTTCACCCCGTGCATGATTATGTCCTACATTTAGATTTTATGGCTTGTGGGTTAGAGGATGAAGTTACGGTGGCCTTGCCGGTCAAGCTCACTGGCGTGGCTGAGGGTGTGCAAATGGGTGGAAAGCTCGTTCCGCTCACCCGACGGCTGCGTGTGCGTGGCCGCGTGAAAGATTTACCTGCTGTCTTAGAAATAGACATTTCGCCCCTAAAGCTTGGGAAAACTTTGAGTGTAGGTAAGCTCTCCTTCCCTAATCTGCAGATTGTAGCTTCCCCAGATACAGCGATTGCGCGCATTGAGATACCTCGGGCACTCCGCACCCAGCAGGGATAATGCGCGCCTTCCTGCGCTATGGTATAGTTGGGATTATCGGTGTAGTCGCGGGTTTATTTTTGGCGTATTATATCAAGCGTTCGGCTCCGAGAGAGAACGCTCCCCCTCCCTCAGTTGAGGCGCATGCGATACTTATTCAGCGAATCGCTGAATTGGGACAAATGGAGCTTCTACAGTATCAGACTCGGGACGTTGTGCGCAAGGAATGGACGTATGTTGTCCCTTTTACCAGTTCTCGTTTGCTGATTGTGGTGGCAGGGGAGGGGCGAGTTTGCATGGATTTTTCTGCGGTGAAGGTTTTAGAAGCTGACTGGAATAGCCGTTCTGTCAAACTGGGCTTGCCCCCACCGACGCTCTGCGTGGTGCGGATAGACCCTTCCCAATCACAGGTGTATGATGCAGATTTTTCCGTCATAGAATGGTGGCAAGGAAACGAAGCTGATAGGGTGCGAGAGGCGCTATCAGCGGCTCAGGAGACACTTCGGGTACAGCTTATTCGGCAGCTTCCCGTGGAGTCTGCGCAGAGGCAGGCGGAGACTTTGCTGCGCAGCTTTTGCGAAGGTATGGGATGGAAAACAGTGTCTTTTGTTCCGCTTTCCCGAGACAGTTGAGCATTCATTATTTATTGTAACGCCTGCTTTTGGCGGTGATATTCTACCCGCGTGAATGAGATACACCCCTCATAAAAGTACTCCCATGCATACGGCTGCCACTCTTCCTCCGATATAGCGGGAAAAGTGGTATCACCCTCAGTGTGGATAAATATCCATGTAAGATACAGGCGCTGCACTTCGGGGATGCCAATCGCCCACCGGAAGATCATCTCCCCCCCAGCGAAAAAAACGGGCTTACTCTGGTTAGCCAAAGCTTTGACTAACTCCGAGGGAGTGGCGAATATGCGTCCGTGGGGAAACTCCGTCATCTGCCGACTAAGAAGCCATATTTCTCGTCCGGGAAGGGGACTGGTTATGCTTTCCCAGGTACGGCGTCCCATGACTAAAATACCGCCCCAAGTCAGTTCCCGAAATAGCCTGAGCTCTAAGGATATCCTCCATGGTAACTTTCCTGACCGCCCTATCACTCGGGATGGGTATGCTGCAGCCGCTACAATGCTCCACATGTCGTAAAGGTAGGCATTGCAGAAATTGATTCGCCGTTTTTTTGTTTCTTTGGTCTAAATAAAAACTATGGAAGCACCTGCGCAAGATCAAGTCCTCACGCAGCATCTGTCCAAGGAATATGAATGGGGCTTTGAGGCTCTGCTGGAAGAGGAGTTAGCTCCCAAAGGCCTCAACGAGTCCGTCATAGAATTTATCTGGTCCAAAAAGAAAGAACCACCTTTCATGCTGGATTTTCGGATGCGAGCGTATCGCGCCTGGAAAGAAATGAAGGAACCCCACTGGCTCAATGCTCACTATGAGCCCATAGACTATCAGGATGCCTACTATTACGCCGCACCAAAAACCTTGTCTGAAAACCGTCCCAAATCCATGGACGAAGTAGACCCTGAGATTCGGCGGATCTTTGATAGATTAGGTATTCCTCTACATGAGCAGGAGATTCTCGCTGGTGTAGCAGTGGATGCCGTCTTAGATAGCGTGTCTGTGGCTACTACATACAAAGAAAGGCTCGCCAAAATGGGTATCATCTTCTGCTCTATGAGCGAAGCCCTGGAAAACTATCCTGACCTCGTGAAGAAGTATCTGGGTACGGTCGTCCCGTATAACGATAACTTTTTCGCTGGCTTGAATTCCGCTGTCTTTAGCGATGGAAGCTTTGTATATGTGCCCAAGGGGGTTCGTTGTCCAATAGAACTCTCTACTTACTTCCGCATCAACGCTCGTAAAACGGGACAGTTTGAGCGAACTCTCATTATAGCGGATGAAGGGGCTTATGTAAGCTACTTAGAGGGATGTACGGCGCCTAAGAGGTCCGAGCATCAACTGCATGCGGCGGTGGTAGAGCTTGTGGCGCTTCCGAATAGTTACATCAAGTACTCTACCGTCCAAAACTGGTATCCAGGCGATAAGGAGGGACGTGGCGGTATCTTGAACTTCGTGACTAAGCGCGGGATAGCCTACGAGCGCGCTAAAATATCTTGGACTCAGGTAGAAACCGGCTCTGCTATCACCTGGAAATATCCCAGCGTTATCCTCAAAGGCGATCATTCGGTTGGAGAGTTTTATTCGGTCGCAGTGACCAATAATCATCAACAGGCAGATACGGGGACTAAGATGATTCATATAGGGAAAAATACCCGTAGTCGTATCGTCTCCAAGGGGATATCAGCTGGTAAAAGTAATAATACCTATCGTGGGCTCGTTCAGGTTATGCCGAGCGCTGAGCAAGCCCGCAACTTCTCTCAATGCGACTCCCTTTTGATCGGTAGCACTTGCGGAGCGCACACTTTTCCCTATGTAGATGTGCGCAATCCCTCTGCTATTGTTGAGCACGAAGCCACGACTTCTAAGATTGGCGAGGACATTCTTTTCTACTGTAATCAGCGCGGCATCCCTACTCAAGAAGCAGTGGAGCTAATTATCAATGGCTATTGTCAAGAAGTTTTAGCCCATTTACCGTTGGAGTTTGCGGTAGAAGCTCGGAAGCTCCTCGCCATCAGCTTGGAGGGAAGCGTAGGATGAAGGGTATGAGGCTTCTGCTCTGATATATCCCGCAGTCACATCTACTGGAAGGTAGTTTTTGAGTGGATGAGTTTTTGATGGAGAATCCCGGGTAGGAGAGTTATGCCTATACTTTGATGCTAAGGGAGCGCGTCCCGGACGCTTGGAGAATGCCTCGGTGCGTACTCAGTCCAGCAGCCACTACCTATAGCTTGCTGACTCTGTACGCTTTTCTATACAACTCTCTGAACAACCAGGCTCTGCCTTGCAAAGCGGATACCGCGTTTCAAAAGAGGGCTTTTTCCACTATCTCGCAGATAATATGTCCTACGAGCATGTGAGCTTCCTGAATCCTGGGGGTATCCGTAGAAGGTACTTGTAGAAGGTAATCGCAGCGTCCGACCATTTTTCCGCCCGTAGCGCCCGTGAGTCCTATTGTGAGCATGCCGATTTCTCTGGCGGTGTCAATCGCCTTGAGGATATTTGGGGAGTTGCCGGAAGTGCTCATAGCCCATAGTAAATCGCCCGGGCGCCCCCATCCCCGCAGTAGACGGGAAAAAGTTTCCTCATAGCTGTAATCATTCGCTACGGCTGTCAGAAATGAAGTATTCACATGAAGGGCTTCGGCTGGAAGCGGTGCCCGATCCTTGTAATATCGCCCAGTAAATTCTGCAGCAAGGTGTTGAGCGTCGGCTGCACTACCCCCATTCCCGCAGAAAAATAGTCGTCCTCCCGACTGAAAGGTCTTGATAATCGTTTGGGCGATTTGTTCTATGAGCTGCAGATAGCTTTCTGAGCTGAGGATAGCCTGCTTTACCGCTAAGCTATCTGAAAATGCCCGTTGGATGACTGCACGCACGATGCAAAGGTAGGTTTCATTTAACTTTGCCAAGATGTATATACCGATTCGAAGATTTGTATGGTTTTTGCTTTCAGTGTCGTACTTGGGGGCGACTCATTATTTGGGGGGAAACCTCAGCTATGAATGCTTAGGACCTGCTCCGGGTAATCCTGGGCTCACCCGTTATCGGGTAACGGTCGTGATCTACAGGGACTGCAATGGCATCAGCATAGGTTCTATAACGGTCAGATGGCGCTCTATCCAGTGTGGCGTGGATCAGTCAGTTACTATTCCTGAGCCTACTTTTGGCTCTCCGGGATATGGGCGGGATGTGACCCCTGTCTGTACAGGTCAGCCCACAGCATGTCCCAACGGTGCGGCGGGGCTTTATGGCATTCAGCGTTGGGTATATCAGACGACTATTAGCCTGCCCTCTGGCTGCGGGAGCGATTGGATCATATGGCACGATAACTGCTGTCGCTCAAACTCTATTGACAACTTAGACAATCCAGGCGGCCAAGGTACGGTCTTTTATGCTTTTTTAGACAATACCATTTCACCGTGTAACAACTCGCCTCAGTTCACAAATCTGCCTCAGTTCTTCAACTGTGTCAATAGGCAGACACTGCTCAACTTAGGGGTCGTTGATCCTGATGGAGACTCTCTGGTTATATCTTTGGCTTCCTGTTTGAATAATGACCCGCCGACTACTATTCCTCCTTATTTCACGCCTACTACATATGTCCCAGGGAGGGGAGGGACAAACCCCTTCCCTACGCTTACGGGTTTCTTGATTCAGTCTGGGGGGCTTTTCACATATATCCCTTCTCAGATATACCAGGCTGCCTTTTGTTACAAGGTAGAAGAGTACCGAAATGGCGTCAAAATAGGTGAGACATTCCAAGATGTATATTTAGTCATTCAAAACTGTCCCACCCCAGCTCCACCAGTGGCTACTACTACTTCTCCTAATCGTCCTCCCACAGTTTATGATGAGACCAATGCTAACTCATTCATTTTCACCGTTCCTATTTGTCCTGGGTCGGCGCCGCAGCAGCACTGTGTTACATTCAGCTATCGTGATACCGTGAGTCCATCTCCGCAGAATAACCTACGAGTAAATGTCGTTCAAATACCCCCCGGAGCTACCACCACTATAACAGGCAATAATACCAACAACCCCAGAGTACAGCTATGCTGGTCGCCTACCATGGCTGATATTGGAGATCATCCTGTGGTTATCACAGTTGAAAACAATAGCTGCCCAATACGCGTGCGATGGGATTATACCTATATTCTGCGAGTGCGTCCGGGGTTGAGCCGGAATGGGGGTATCGCTGTCATCAGAGGTCCCGGCGACACGGTGCTGACGCGGGATACTACGGTGTGTGTGGGAACTCAGCTCAGGTTATATCTAACCGTCAGAGACTCCGTGCCCAATCCTTCTGACATTGCCTCTATATCATGGACTACTACGGGTGGGCTTTCTGCCCCTCCATCTTTTCCTCCTCCGCCTTTGAGCGG
Source organism: Bacteroidia bacterium (assembly GCA_025057135.1). Classification (GTDB taxonomy): domain Bacteria; phylum Bacteroidota; class Bacteroidia; order SpSt-205; family SpSt-205; genus SpSt-205. The sequence continues at coordinate 42,956 of JANWXY010000053.1, forward strand.
AGCTGTACGGCCGACAGTTACCGTGACTGGTCCTGGACAATATATCGCCACCGTAACTTTTAGAGGGGGCTGTGTAGACAGAGACACTTTACAGGTGCGGATATTCCCACCGGATACCGTACGAATTCAAGAGCCGATCCGCGCCTGTGCAGGCCAGAATGTATCTCTTTCGGCTTCATCTTCTCTTGGACTTATTATTAGGTGGTACGTCGTAGCTCCACTTACAGGCACCCTTATCGGGACAGGAAATAATATATCTTACCCTGTCCCTGCTTCTTCTGTCGGGAATGTGCCGATTTATGCCGTGACTACTGATGCCAACGGGTGTGTATATATTGATACGGCGATAGCGATTTTTGAGCCTGGTCCGAACTTTACGACGCAGACTACTCCTGCGACTTGCCGCGGGCTAAATAACGGTGCTATTACCGCCACTCCTTCAAACCCGGGAACCTATATCTATACCTTATTAGACGCAGGGGGTGGGGCGGTAGCTGGCCCGCAGGCTTCTGGGACTTTTTCCTCCCTGTCGCCAGGGCGTTATATCGTTGTGGTTCAGGGGCCTTCTCCGAGTGTATGCAGTCGGGCTGATACGGTTTTTGTTGCTCAGGGGGATAGCGTGAGTGCGCAGTTTGTAGGGGATAGTATTCGGTATGCGTGCCCTCCTTTTTCTACTACCTTAGAAGTACAGGCATCTTCTACGCTGGGAGGGAGTTTGACCTACACATGGAGCTTCGGAGATGGTACTACTCAAACGACAAACACTCCGAGTGTGAGCTATACTTTCTCAAACTCCGCCCAACATATCGTCGTAGTTCGTGCTTCCACAGCGCAGGGATGTTTTGCCACCGATACCATCATCGTAGATACAAGGAATAGTATAGGCCTTTCTGCTACACCTTCACGAGTTTGTAAGGGAGCTATCACGGCTGATGTATCGCTCACTGTGGCAGCTAATGCCGTACCCCCCATTTCTTACCAGGCCGTTCCGGTGAATGCTGGCTCAGGGCCTACTTTCGGTCCTCAGAGCTCTCCTACTTTCTCAAACATTCCCGTGGGGATTCCTTATGAGTTTATCGCTCAAGACAGTCGTAACTGTCAGGGAAGGCTAATCCTTACACTCCTTCCGACCGACAGCGTGGAAGCTTTGGCCCTTAGTAATGGTCCGATAGAAAACTGCTATCCTGTGGCGGTAGATTTTACCGCCGTAGCCCAAGGTAGCGGAAATTTGACCTATTTTTGGGATTTTGGGGATGGGAATACGGATACCACTTCACTTCCTGTCGCGACTGGATTGTACCAAAATGGAGGAAGCTATATCGTCCGCCTAATAGTACGGAATGATGCAGGTTGTGCAGATACGATCGTTCTGCCTATAAACGTGCCTGCGACGGGCGAACAGATTACTGCACAGCTCACCTCTGCACTCCCCCAACCTCTCAGCGGTTGTGTACCCCTCACAGTGAGCTTAGCGGCTACTGGAACAAGTAGCCTCGGCAGTCCTCTGAATTTTCGTTGGGAGATGGGAGATGGAACGGTGATTCAGGATACCTCAGTAACGCATACATACACGCAGCCAGGTATTTATGAAGCGGTATTTTACGCTCAGAGCTCACCGAGATGTTATGATACCGTGCGAGTAATAGTTACGGTTGATGGCACACCGAATGCTCAGCTCATCCCTCCACCACAACCCAGCAGCATAGGATATTTCGTAGCTTCCCCAATAACTTTCACAGCCGCGCAGGGGCCTTACAATGTTCGGTATTTCTGGCGAGCGGATAGCCAGGCTGCTGGTACAGGTCAGACCTATACGATTTCTTATGTTCAAAAGGGAACCTACTGTGTATATCTCTCCGTAGAAAGTCAGCTTGGCTGTGTAGATACAGCGTCTTACTGCTTTGAAGTTTCGGGCTACGTTTTGCTCATTCCGAATGCGTTTAGTCCTAATAATGATGGTATCAACGACCGCTTCACTGTCATAGGATATGGGATGGAGTCTCTGGAATTGAGCATACACGACCGATGGGGCGGCTTGATTCATACTGCTACTGGTACTGAACAAGTCTTCTGGGACGGTACAAAGAGAGGCTCGCCCGTACCAGAAGGTGTCTATGTGTATGTACTGCGCTACAAGCCAGTTGACAAAAAGCAGGTGGAGGTGCGAACTGGCACTATCACACTTCTTCGCTGAGCAAGGCCCATCGGTGCTGCGATTAGTATAGGGTATGTCTCTAGTTTAGGTACTTTTCATACTCAAAAGTGTATGCGGTTATGATGAGCGCTGCCGGATTGAAGGGTGGCTAACCATCGTATCTGACAGGGCATTCATACTTTTGAGCCGTGTTACGCCACCCTTCGCTGCCGAGTTCATTTTTTCAAAAGAGCCGTTCAAAGCTGAAGGCGGAGCTACCTGCCGGTACCGCCGCTATCATTTTTGCGAATGAACCTTTACCTGGGGAAGCCGATACTACGCTGCCTTTTCAGCAGAATAGTAACTATCTCTATCTCACGGGCATAGAGACTCCTGGGGGGCTCTTATGGATATATCCCGATGCGCCTTCGGAGGATGCGCGTGAAGTGCTTTTTATTCAGCCGCCTTCGCCTGAGAAAAAACTATGGGAGGGATGGAGCTACGGTATAGAAGAAGCTCGAGAACGCAGCGGCATATCTGAGGTGCGACCGCTCTCTGAATGGAATGCATTCTGGAGGCGCATGGTAAATCGCGTAGAGGCGGTTGCTTTGGATTTTAATGAGCATGAACGCCAAACCCATGGTTATTTTCCTTCCCCTGCTCATCGGTTTGCTCGTCGTCTCCAGCAGGAGCTCCCTGGGCATAGGATTGTCCGTTTAGCGCCGATTTTGACACGCCTCCGTATGGTGAAAGCCGATGAGGAGATTGCGCTCATGCGTGAAGCGATTGCCATCACCATAGAGGCATATCAGACAGTTTTGCCTTTATTACAGGCTGGGGTGATGGAGTACGAGATAGAAGCGGAAGTTCAGCGTGTATTCCTGAGGCGGCGGGCAGTTGCTGCTTTTCCACCGATTATCGGGGGGGGGGAGCGGGCTTGTATTCTTCATTACACGCATAATAGTCAGCCTATTCAAGCGCAGACCTTAGTTCTTGTAGATATAGGTGCGCGACTGGGGTCTCACTGCGCAGACTTGACCAGAACCATCCCAGTCGGGGACATCAGTCCTCAAGCTGAAAAGTATCTCCGCTGGATAGCTGAGGTAAATAGTTATGCTCAGCAGCAGCTTAAGCCGGGTATTTCGATTGAGGCGTGGTATAAGAGTGTGTCTGCGTTTATGTCTGAGGGAATGAAAGCCCACGGCATACTACCACATGATGCGCCACCTGATGCCTACAAGCGATATTTTCCGCATGGATTAGGGCATTTCCTCGGTATAGATGTACATGATGTAGGTTCGCGCTATGAGCCTTTGCCAGTCGGAGCTGTGGTCACTTGTGAGCCGGGGCTTTATCTTCCTAATGAGGGTATCGGTATTCGCATAGAAAATGACCTTCTCGTTACATCTAATGGCTGTGAGAATCTTAGCGCTGCTCTTCCTGACCTTCTGGGCATGTAGCTCACCTAAAAAGCGCATACTCACCCGTGAGTTTCCTGCCTCTGTATGGGTATTTCCTGACACCATATGGGGCGAGCTATCGGTATCTGCCTCCGGAGAATGCTTTGATATAGAACTGGGCATTACAGTAGAAGATAACTATCCCTGGCGTAACCTTTATACCCTCGTCTTCATTGAGTCGCCTGACGGCTTTCGCAGTCAGTCTCGGATTAACTTAGTTTTCTCGGACACACTTGGGAATTGGTACGAGCCGAATAGAAAATTCCGAACACTTGTTGCGCGCCGTACATCTTTTGCTTCGGCGGGAACCTATCGTTTTGGACTCCTCCCATACATTCGTAGTGATAGTGTGTATGGCGTGCGGGAGGTTAGCCTGTATGCTGAGTCGTGTTCTTCCGCTGAGTAAAATGGCGTAATTTTTGTTATGGATATTTCGTATGAGAGGCTATATTCTACTTTTTCTGCTTGGGCTTGCTGGTTGGGCGCAATCTATGGATAGCGAGGTACGCGCCTCCATCCATTACGATGAGTCGCGCCAGGCTCTGATTGTTGCTTCGGATCAGCCTATTGGCCCTGAGAAGTTGGAAATAATAGACCTGATCGGTCGTCGCATTCGTATTCTGGCACTGCCTCCGATTTTGTCAGCTGAGGTGGTAGCTGTGCCTGTGGCGGACCTCCCAGAAGGGTTATATTATGCCCGTTGGCTCACGGAGAACGGCCGCGTTCGCATGGTGCGGCGCTTTTCTGTGGAGCGGTAGGGCGACTTTTCACAGTGCGTGCTGTTGGTGGGGGGGGGGGGGGGGGGGGGGGGGGCCCCAGGCAGGGCCGCCCCGGGCACCACGCCTCAGGGGCGGAACACGAAGCACCGCCCCCCGGGGAGCCCAACACGTTGAGCGCGCTGTGAGTAGAACACCCACCGCAGCACCTGCGGTTTCACAGAGAGCACGACGATGTCCGCTTCGTGCGCAGCCTGGGCATTGTCCGTCGTCGTGCGAACTTTATACAGCTCACGCAGGCGCTGGCCACGTTCCTCGCGCGGGCCAGAGGCGATCAGGTTGGACGGTTGGGCCATGCCCTTGTTGAGCAATCCGGAAATCATGGCTTCGGCCATGGCGCCGGAGCCGATGAAGGCGATGCGAGAGTCGTTCAACACAGGTCAGTCTTTTCTATCAGTCGTCCCGGTACAGGGCCTCGTTCCGAAACGGCACGAGCGCCGTGACCATTGCGTGTTCATAGTAGCTCAGCCGGTCAATCACATCGTTGGTCAATAGGCCGATGGCGCCATTCTGCTGCTTGGAGTTGGAGCGGCCGAACACGCGGTCATCGGCCTCGCCCAGCTCCACGCCCCGGCGCACCAGCCGCGCTACCGCCTCCGGCAAAAAGAACAGACCGGTGCGGCCTTTGCCCGTGAGCACCCGCGAGCGGACGACGACCCAGGCAAAGCAAGCCAGTTCACCGTCCAGGTCTTCGCAGCCGCCCTCGATGCCGACCCAGTAATCGGCCTCGGGCACGGCGGCCTGCGCCGCAGCTGCGCGGTTGAGCGCGCCGCGCAAGGTCTCGGCGTCCGTCAGCGGCTGATGGCCAACGCCCGACTCCACCGCCAGGCCCTGCGCCTCGAAGTCCTGTTGTGGGAACATCCGCCGAAAGCCGTTGAGCGCGGCCTGGATCTTGACCGGGTTCGTGGAGGCGACAATGATGCGCAAGTGTTACCTATCAACCACGAATGAACACGAAGAGGCGCGAATGTTCACGAAGGCCTTCGAGCAGGCTCAACATCATTTGAGACAAACAGCTCAGGCAATGATGCGCATGCTTCAGCCACGAATAGACACGAATGGGCGCGAATGTTCACGAAGGCCTTCGAGCAGGCTCAACATCATTTGAGACAAACAGCTCAGGCAATGATGCGCATGCTTCAGCCACGAATAGACACGAATGGGCGCGAATGTTCACGAAGGCCTTTGGAAAAGCCAAGCGCCATTCGAGCCAACCGGCTCAGGCAGGGCATACTCCTTTATTCGTGCCCATTCACCCGCATTCGTGACCATTCGTGTACCACCCATTCGCGTTCATTCGCAACCATTCGTGACCATTCGTGTTCCACCCATTCGTGCCCATTCACCCGCATTCGTGACCATTCGTGTTTTCCAGGGCACCGGCCTTAGGCAAAGTAGGCCAGCGCCAGACGAATGCGGTCCTCGAGGGTAGGCGTGCTCGCGTCTTTGGGGATGGCCTGCACGGCGGCCTGCGCCTCCACTACACTGTAGCCGAGGGCGGTGAGCGCGGCGATGACCTCGGTATCCACATCACTGGCCGTCGTCACGCCTGCCAAGCTGAACTCTGCGCCCAGTTTGTCCTTGAGCGTGACCACAATCTTTTCCGCCGTCTTCTTGCCCACGCCCTTGACCCGGCCAAACACCTCCGGCTGCTCGCTCACAATGGCACGGCGCAGCACATCGGGCGAGAGCGACGACAGGATGGCCAGCGCCAGCCGTGGCCCCACGCCCTGCACCGTCAGCAACAGGTCGAAGAGCGCACGCTGTTCTTCGGTGGCGAAGCCGTAGAGCGCCAGCGCATCTTCGCGCACGATTAGCTGTGTGTGCAGGAAAAGGCTGCGCCCGACTTCCAAGCCATCCAGCACCGAGGTAGGCACGAAGACCCGGTACCCCACGCCGCCGACTTCCACCACGCAGGCATCGGGAGGCTGGAGGGAGAGCAAGTGACCGTGCAGAGAAGCAATCATGTGCCAATGACGGAGTGAGACGGTGAGGTCACCTGCCTACCCTGTCATCCTTTCGTTCATCCAGGAGAGACTTCAGCTTCAGCGAATGGAGA
>JANWXY010000024.1 GCA_025057135.1 Bacteroidia bacterium
TATAAAGGACCTGTTGCTTCGCTCTCCGCAGAATAACATTTACGAAATCGTCTTCAATGTAAGCCGACGAGCGGAGCAAATCCTATCTGAACTGACGGACGAGCTACGAACAAAACTCCAGGACATTAGCGCTCATGAAGATTTGACTCAGCGGGGCGACCCTGAAACTCAGCAGTACCTACAAGCTGAGCTGCAGCAGTGGGTGGAGCTATATCGCTCTTTGCCTAAACCTACGCTCATCGCCCTACGAGAAAAGCTTAACGAGCCTCCCAGCCAAGCGTAGAGTGGCTCATATTCTACTGGGGGTAACGGGAAGTATCGCTGCGTACAAAGCCCCTCTTATCGTCCGAGCTCTACACAAAAGAGGGCACGAGGTTACGGTTATTCTGACCCGAGCCGCTCAAGAATTCGTTTCGCCCTTAGTGCTTGAAGTACTAACCCGGCGTCCTGTATTGGCTGATCTTTGGAGTACCAGAGGTACAGGTTCCTCCCCAGGCGAATGGACTCAGCATATTGCTTTGGCTAAAAACTCCGACGCCCTCGTTATAGCACCTGCCACAGCTCACGTCATAGGTAAGCTCGCTCATGGGCTATGTGATGACCTCCTGTCTGCGGTATTTCTGGCGACGCGTAAGCCTGTACTCATTGCGCCGGCGATGGAGACCGATATGTATCGGCATTCTCTCCTACAAGCCAATCTTCGTCGCTTGGTCAAACTACCATGGGTCTCTATTATTCCCCCGGGAAAGGGCTTTTTAGCAAGTGGAATGTATGGTACAGGTCGCTTAGCCAGTCTCAGGCGCCTGATTTTGTCTGTGGAACGGGCTATTTCGCCACGGCTTTTGGCAGGGAAAAAAGTTCTCATCACCCTCGGTGCGACCCGTGAGCGATGGGATGCCGTGCGCTTTCTTTCTAACTATTCTACGGGTCGGATGGGGCTCGCCCTCGCTGAAGCGGCTTACACTCTGGGTGCCGATGAGATTCATATTTTAGCCGCTCATACAGATGTGCCCTTACCGAAGGGGATTTTTCATGTAACTTCTACCCCCTCTGCACAAGAGATGCTCGCCGCTTTTCAATCTATTTATCAGCGGTATGACTGGCTAATTTTCGCCGCAGCTGTAAGCGACTATACTTTTCCGGAAACTTCGCCTCACAAGCATAAAAAAAGCGACCAGCCCCTCTCCCTATCCCTCGTACCGGCACCTGATATTCTTTCCTGGGCAGGTAACCACCACTTACCTCACCAGCTGATAATCGGCTTTGCATTAGAAGGTGTAGGGGAAGGGCACCTTGCCGCAGATAAGCTTCATCGCAAAAGGGCGCACTGGCTCGCTTTCAATGAAATCAGCCCGCAAACCGGCATGGGTACAGAAACAAATGCCATAACCCTCCTAAGTCGGTGGGGGCATCATCATACCATTCCACTCGCTCACAAGTCCGAAGTTGCCAGAGAAATGCTTACTTTTATAGCTCGTGAGAGCGGTACTCACTTTTAGCCTGCTATGGGCTCAGGAGCTCTTACCGATTGTGAATATTCAAGCGCCTGGCATACAAGGGATTGACCGCAGCATCCTACAGCAGCTCCAGCAGGACATTACTCAGTACTTGAGCACAAACCGCTTTTCTGATGATGTTTTTGCTCCGAATGAGCGAATCAAGTGCCTTTTTAGCATCGTCATCACAGCGCTGCCGAATCCTACCAGGTTTGAAGGTACTATTCAGGTTCAGGCTATACGCCCAGTGTATAATAGCACCTATGAAACTTTGACTTTCAACTTCAACGACCCCGACCTGCGTATCAACTACACCGCCACTCAAACTCTCCAGTTTTCCGAAAACACCTATGTGGATAATCTCACCGCTCTGCTCAACTTCTATGCTTACATGATCCTGGGCATGGACTATGACAGCTTCGGTGCGGAATCGGGATTACCATACTTTCAGAAAGCTCAGCAAATCCTCAACCTCGCCGCTGCCAATAGCAATGAACCGGGGTGGCAACCTACGGGAAACTTCCTGCGCTCTCGGTACTGGGTCATGGAAAACCTTCTCAACTCCAGCTACAAAGCATTTCACACACTTTTTTATAGGTATCATCGGGAGGGATTAGACAAAATGCATAAAGACCCCTCAGCTGCCCGAGAGACCCTCCTACAAGTCCTCCAGGACATGGTACGCTTTAGCCAGGAAAATCCAAACAGCACACTCATTCGCCTTTTCGTTGATACGAAGGGTACTGAACTGATGCAGATATTTCAGAAATCCCTTCCTGAGCAGAAGCAGCGCTTCGTAGCGGCGATGAAGCAGCTAGACCCAAATAATCTGAGTGGCTACGAGAACCTCCTGCAAGAGGGCGGACGATGAAAACGCCCAGGATTTTCCTCGTCGGTCCGCCAGGTGCGGGCAAGACTACACTTGGGCGGCGGTGGGCTAAACGCCTACAAATGCCTTTCTACGACACAGATGATGAAATCCTAAGACGAACGGGACGCTCAGTGGAAGAGTGGTTTGCTCAGGGAGAATCTGCCTTTCGGAAAGCAGAACGCCAAACCATAGAACAAACCATCACTGAACATGGCTGGGGCATTTGGGCTGTGGGGGGAGGATTTCCCACACAGGAAGGCGCAATGACATTTTTGAGGACAGCAGGTTATACTATCTGGATAGACTCTCCATCTGAATGGATACTTGCGCGACTGCGTCACAGCACAGTCAAGCGTCCATTACTTCATACTTTGTCTGACCAGGAGCGACTCACTCTCATAGAGAAGCGTCGAGTGTATTATCGCTGCGCAGACCTGCACTGGCGCCCAGATTTAGTTCCTGAGGAGTTACTCTTAGATTGGCTTAGGCGAATCGTCAAGGCTTCTTTTGTGGAGGTTTTTTAGGCTTAGACTCCTCCATGTCCAAATCTAAATCAGCCTCCATGTCCATATCGTCTAAACTCAAATCCTCTATACCAATCCCCCCGCCGCCCTCCAAGTCTAACTCATCCAGGCCTAAATCTTCGTCCAGATTTAGCTCGCTATCTAAGTTGAGCTGAGGTGTTTCAGGACTGACCCCCAGCTCCTGCTCCAGCTCCCTCTCCAACTGGGTCATTTCTTCATGAATCTCAGGGGAGGGTAGCTCCGAAGCAGAGGGACCAGACCCACCAGAAGTACTGCCCCCCCCTCCTTGATACGCCTCTCGCACCGAAGCGCAACATGCAGAGACGACAGGGTCTATGGAAATGTCCTCATCTATTTCGTAGCCATAAGCCAGAAGAACCGTTTTCAGTGTGTCCATTCTTACATGATGGCTATCCAAATCTATGCTCACGACATGGTTAGCAGTGTCTAAACTCACCCCCACGATACCCTTAGGAAAAAATACCCGGAGGATAGAGTCCATTCGGCTAATAGGACAAGAAGAGCAATCGCCTACATAGTCAAACTTCATGCGCATATTAGCCTGAGGCTCGTCTGAGCTGCAACTGTTGAGAAAGAGTAGGGGCAAGAATACGACAGGCGAAGCACCCACTCTGCCTCGCCTCCTCAAGAGACTGTATAGGCTGAAAGCCAGTCGAATCGCCCCATAAGCTATCATGAATGCAGGTAATCCTCGTCCTACCCATGCGGGATAACCTGCGCCGATAGGATGCAAGTACAGATATCCTCCCATACCTGCGATGATCAGCCCTGTAAAAAGCCCGAGATATGTACTAATTCCAGCCATCAGTATGTAAGGAGTTGTTTTACGGCTTCGGCAAGGCGCCCCCACGGCAGAAAATCTGCTTCTAATGATAAGCTAAAGGGCACAGGCATATCACGCGAAGCTACACGCATCACGGGAGCGTCTAACTGTTCAAAGAGATACTCTCCTATCCAGGCAGCGATTTCTGCGCCCACCCCTCCTGTATAAGTACCTTCATACAGAACAATCGCCCTATGGGTCTTGCGAATAGAACTTGAGACCGTTTCTTGGTCCCATGGCAAAAGCGTTCTTAAGTCCACCACTTCTACTTGTATATCGGGGGCGAGGGTATCTGCCAGTTTCAGGGCTTCTACGACCCCCATGCCATATGTGATAATAGAGAGATGCTTACCTGCCCTGGCAATCCGCGCCTGACCCAAGGGCAGATTATAGTAAGGCTCTGGCACGATACCTTGAAGGCTGCGGTAGAGCGCTTTATGTTCAAAATACAATACGGGATTGGGGTCTTTTAGGGCGGTAGTCAGGAGGCCTTTGGCGTCATAGGGCGTAGCTGGGTAGACGATTTTCAAACCTGGGATATGTAAAAATACCCCCTCTAAACTCTGTGAGTGAAAGGGACCAGCACCTACACCCGCCCCTGTTGGCAATCGTACGACCACCTTAGGAGCGACCCCCCAGCGGTAATAGTTTTTCGCAAGGTTATTAATTATCTGCGTAAAGCCGTAACTGACGAAGTCCGCAAACTGCATCTCCACCATGCTAGAAAACCCGCGCAGAGCTAAGCCAAGACTCATACCCAAAATAGCCGATTCACAGAGAGGAGTATTGCGTACTCTTTCCTTCCCAAACTGCTTGACAAACCCTTCCGTGACTTTGAATACCCCCCCATATTCAGCGATATCCTGCCCCATGAGGATCAGCTTAGGCTCGTGCTCCATCGCCTGGCGCAACCCCTCAGAAATCGCATCTACGAAACGTAACTGACGGGTCCCCTCCTGAGCTGGAGGAGGAATTAGCTCCTCTGAAAAAGGCGCATATATCTCAGCCGGCTGGGGCTCAGGTTCGGACTCGGAGAGTACAGGACGGATTTCGTCTTCAATCTTCTTTTTGAGTTCTCGCCGCAAACTCTGAATCTCTCTCTCACTCAGTAGCCCCTCGGCAAGGAGATAGCGTTCGTAGTTGAGAATAGGGTCTTTCTCTTCCCACTGCTTGAAAAGGTAGGAGGGAACATATTTCGTACCTGAAGCCTCCTCATGTCCCCGCATGCGAAAAGTAATCGCTTCTATGAGACGAGGCTTCCTGTCTTTGCGAGCCTTCTCTGCCAAATCACTGACGATGTGATAAACAGCCAATACATCGTTGCCTTGTACGGTATAACCTTCCATGCCATACCCGAGCGCGCGGTCTGCGAGACTGGCGCAGGCATACTGCTCGCTGACTGGTGTAGAGAGGCCGTAACCGTTATTTTCTATGAGAAAGAGTACGGGAAGCTTCCATACACTGGCGACATTTAGGGCTTCGTGGAAGTCGCCTTCACTCGTCCCGCCATCCCCTATGAAAGCCAGAGCGATGTAATCTTCTCCCTCTAAGTTACTGGCCAGAGCGACGCCATCAGCCACCGGAAGCATCGCAGCGAGGTGAGAAATCATACCAATGACACGATACTCTGGTGCGCCAAAGTGAAAAGAACGCTCTCGGCCTTTGGTAAAGCCTGAGGCCTTCCCCTGCCACTGAGCAAATAGCTTATGCAAGGGCATGCCCCGACTCGTAAAAACCCCCAAGTTTCTATGAAGGGGAAAGATATAATCTACCTCTCTCAAAGCGAGGGTAGCTCCCACAGCGATGCCTTCCTGTCCTATACCTGAAAACCACTTGCTGACTTTACCCTGACGAAGGAGGGAGAGCATTTTTTCTTCTATGAGACGGGCATAAAGCATCTCCCGATAAAGCCTGAGGAGCTTCTCATCTGAAAGCCCCCGTCTATCGTACTGAAAAGCTATGGAAGAAACCGCCGAAGAAGCCATGAGTGCTACTTTGGCTGGGCTGGGGGGAGATTTTCTACGACCCCTGCTGTTCTTGTTTTTACTTCGCCCCCTTCACGCATGCCGCTATGTACGGCGTGAATCAATAAAGTCAAGGCTACCAGTACCCCAAACAGTGTCCATGTGGCCTTTTCAGCAAAATCTGCGGCATGTCGTACCCCCAATATTTGGGAAGCTTGGGCTACGCCTTGAATATCCGTAGCTAAGCCACCTCCTTTACCCTGCTGGATGAGCACTAATAGGGTCAGTAGAATCGCATCCACTACTAATAGAAATATGAGTACGCCCAAGAGGAACCCCATGCTGCAAAGGTAGCTATATTTGCGTAGTGTATTGCGTGAGGCTTGGAATGCTGGTGGCAGTCATCTATGGGCAAATTTCGCCTGAAAAGGGCTATAATCGCGGCATGCAGTACATAACCCCGTCAGGGCTCACCCCAGTCGGTCCATACAGCCCGGCTGTGCGTGTGGGACCATGGCTTTTCATTTCAGGACAAATCGCTCTCCGTCCAGATAGCACTCTGGAAAAGTCATCTATCGCCGCAGAAACCGAGCAGGTGCTGCACAATCTTCGGTCCGTCTTGGAAGCTGCATCGGCTTCTCCTGAAAAAATAGTGAAGGTCACGATATTTCTCACGGACATGGCTTTTTTCCCGACAGTCAATAGCATATATGAGCGCTTTTTCCCCTCTGGAAAGTATCCGGCTCGGGAAACGGTCGCCGTTTCAGCCTTACCCCGCGGTGCGCGCATAGAGATATCAGCCATCGCTTACTTAGGTGAATGAGAAGAGAGGTGTTTTTCCTTATTCTCTTAGGAGGATGCTTTGGACAGCCGACACAATCGCCGGCTGTGAGGCTTCCGGATTCTACACTGCTGCGTCCAGATACTTTTTTCTCGTTTCTTCGGTTAGAGTCAAACAACTTGACCTTTGCAGCCCACCTTATTCCTGTATGGAAAAAGTTACAAGCTGGCACTCAGAAGGTACGCGTTCTTCATATTGGCGACTCACACATCCAGGGAGACATACAAGGTAGGGAGATTCGCCGCCGTCTGTATAAGTTCTGGGGGGTAGGAGGGCGCGGCTATGTATTTCCGTATCACGTAGCTGGGACAAGCTCCGCTTACGATTATGTAAGTTTCGGACAGGGGCAGTGGCTTTCGGCTCGGAGCGTGCAGCCTCAGCCTGCTTTACCCCTGGGCGTTACTGGAATAGCTCTCGGCACCTATGACCCGACAGCCTGGTGGGAGATTAAGTGGAATCCTGCATATCAGCCTGTGGGTTCTGCTGGGGCTCGTCTTTATATTCTCACCCGGACTCTCAAACCAGGCATTGCATGCGCTCTCACACTTGAAGAGGGTTCTCCTCCGATCATCAAGGAAATCCCCGCTGGATACGGCATTACGGAGCTCACCTTATCTGGACCGATCTCTGGCATACACGGCGAATGGCGCTGGGCACCTGACGATACCCTTGGTTATGCTGAGCTGCAGGGTATATTCATAGAGGAAGGGCATGGGGGCATTACCTGGTATAGTATGGGTATCGTCGGAGCGCGGCTGTCTGATTGGGCGACCTTGCCTCTCCTGAGAGAAAGTCTGCGTCTGCTTGCCCCTGACCTGGTTGTGATTGACCTCGGCACTAATGACCTCTATCCCCATACCGCTTCTCTGCAAGCTTATCGGTACGCCATAGAAGCTGCCATAGATACCATCCGTAGCGCTATACCAGAGGCGAGTATTCTCCTCACTACACCTCAGGACTTCTACAGAAGCATGCGCCCCTTACCTCTACTGGAACAGGCCTCCCAGATGGTTCGCTGGGTAGCATCCCAAAAAGGAGTAGCTGTGTGGGATGCCTACAACATATTAGGTAGCATCCGAGAATGGCGTTTAGCAGGACTAGCGTCTGCCGATATGATACATCTCACAGTCGCAGGATACGCTCTCAAAGGTCAAATGCTTGCTAGCGCTTTTCTCAGGAGCTATCAAGCATATGTATTGGGTCACTTGCCTGTCCCTGACTCAGAAAGAGTCGGTCTGACCTTGCCGGCAGAAGCTGCTACTTCGGCCTCGAATCCATCCCCAGCGCCAATCGCCCTCACCCCGTCTATCACCCAGTTTGGAGGAGGCAGAATGGGAGAAAACGTTGCAACCTACTCACCTCCGCGTCCTACCTACATTTATCACAAGGTGAAAGCTGGTGAAACCCTCGGTCAAATCGCCGAACGCTATAAGACAAGTGTCGCCGCTATCCGCCAAGCCAATGGACTCAGACGAGATGTCATTCGTGCTGGACAAACCCTACGCATACCCAGCGGACGAAATACCCCTTCTCAGGTGCATTCTGCGTCAAAGAGCACCTCTACGGGTACATCTAAAAAAACGCATATCGTGCGAGCTGGGGAGTCCCTATGGAGCATTGCTCAGAAATATGGCATTTCTGTGGATGCGCTGCGCCGAGCAAATGGCATGACGAGCCACTCAGCCATCTATCCGGGACAAAAGTTATCTATACCTTAGAGAAGGCCAAGGGCGCGAGCTTGCTCTATCCAACGCTCCTTGGGTAAAGGAACAACCCCTACATATTCACAAACCAACCCACCGGCGAGGTTAGCCAGGGCTACCACCCGCTCCAAAGGTAACCCCAGAGCCAATCCAATCGCTAAGACGCTCACGACCGTATCCCCAGCACCGGATACATCTACGATATTGCGATAATGTGCCGGAATGTGAATAAATCCTTCTTTTTCCCCATAAGCAAGAATCCCGCGCTCACTCAGAGTGACGACCGTGAAGGTATGCGGCATGCGCTGACGAAGGCGGTGGATGGCTTCTTCTATCTTTGACAACTCAGCATGCATGAGGGGAACGGAAAGGGCATCTTCTAATTCCCGAAGATTCGGCTTGAATAGAGTTGCCCCCCCATAAGACCAGAAATTTCTGCGCTTCGGGTCTATCAAAATCGGTATTCCTTGCGACTGAGCTAAGCGAGTAACCTCTGAAATAAGCTCTTCGGTGATCGTCCCTTTGTCATAGTCCTCTATGATGATGCCATGGAGAGGCGAACGAAGAATGGCTCGGACTTTCAGGAGTAAGGCTTCGGCGATGGGAGCGGATGGAAGGGCGGTGATCTCGCGATCTACACGCAGCAAGTGATGCTTCTGAGCGATAAGCCGTGTCTTGACCGTCGTGGGACGATTGGGGTCAGTTATCAATCCGTAAGTTTCTATATGCCAGCGCTCCGCTTGCTCTTGAAGGAGCATTCCCGGAGAGTCATTCCCTACTAACCCAGCCAGAACCACCTGAGCGTCTAAACTGCGTAGATTGAGCGCAACATTAGCTGCACCGCCCAGGCGATTTTCTTCATTTTCCAGTTCAAGAATGGGTACAGGAGCTTCTGGAGAAATACGCTGGACCCGCCCATACAGGTATCTATCCAGCATGAGGTCCCCAATCACCAAAAAACGCAGACTTGAAAAGTCCATTTTTTCTAAAAGCATGTAGAGGTGAGCTGAGCTCTAAGTGAGCATATCCCACAAGCGAATGAGGGTTCGCTTGAGGTCTCGGCGATCAACAATAAGGTCAACGAATCCATGCTCCAGTTGAAAATCAGCTTGTTGAAATCCTGGGGGTAGGTCCTTGCCTGTAGCTTCGCGAATCACGCGCGGCCCTGCAAAGCCAATGAGCGCTCCCGGTTCAGCGATGTTAATATCTCCCAGCATAGCGAAGCTTGCTGTTACTCCCCCCATAGTCGGGTCTGTGAGGATGGAGATATAAGGAAGTCCCACTCTGGCGTATTGCGTGAGCCATGCAGCTGTTTTTGCCATCTGAACGAGACTAAGGGACCCCTCCATCATACGAGCTCCGCCGCTGCGAGAAATGATAACTAACGGCAGCTTATTTTCGGTGGCATAACGGATCGTTCGAGAAATGCGTTCGCCAACCACGCTGCCCATACTCCCCCCAATAAATCCAAAGTCCATTACAGCCAAAGCGACAGAACGGCCGCCGATATTCCCCACAGCACATCTGACGGCTTCGGTGAGTTCGGTCTTTTTCTGCGCTTCGGCGAGGCGCTGAGGGTAGGGGCGACTATCTACGAAACCAAGCGCATCTACGGGCAGTATTTCTTCAAATATAATCTCACTCGGTCCTCCATCAAAGAGGAGGCGGAAGTATTCCTTACTCCCGATAGGAAAGTGGTAGCCGCAATGGGGGCAGACGTACTGGGATTGCATGAGGTCCTTGATGTGAATCGGTTTGCCGCAGCTTGGACATTTGACCCAAAGTCCATCAGGAGCACCGATCTTTTCAGTAGGAGCGGTTCGGATGCCCTCTTCCTTCCGCAGGTACCAAGTCATTTCTCGCCAAAGTTAGGCAAAGGACACCCGACGATGGAGCGTAAAGCTTACAGGTAGGAGGCTCACCGCAGATAATCCACGCACAAAAAAACTTCTGCCCGCAAACGCTGGTACTATTCTATAAAGCACTTCCATCACCACTCCATTCAGGCAGTACAGAAACAGGATGACCAGCACGAACCGTACAAGCTGCCCTTCCCACTGAGGGTCTCTGCTACGAAAAACCCAGTGCCGCGTGAGTACAAACCCAATCACTACTCCTACACCGAAGCTAATAGCCAGGGCTATCCAGTGGCGTAGCCCCAAAAACCTCAATCCACTGTATGTCAGTAGATCAATCAAAGTGCCCGACCCACCCACAATCACATACCTTCGCAGTTGTACATTTGAGTACAGATGCCGAAAGCGCTCCTTCACGCCACAAAGCTACGCAAAGCCTACGAGGGACGCCCCATCTTAGAGGGCATAGACTTGGTATTGGAAGAAAAGCGATTTTACGCTCTGGTGGGACACTCAGGCTCTGGAAAGACAACGCTTCTGTATCTACTGGCTCTTTTGGAACGAGCGGATGAAGGAGAAATTTTCTGGCGAGGCGAACCCGTTCACAATTTATCACCAAGGTCAGCAGCCGCTTGGCGAAATACCCACATAGGATTTGTATTCCAGTTTTTTCATCTCATCGCTGAGCTCAGAGTCTGGGAAAATGTCGCCTTACCCGCTGTCTTGAGAGGTAGCTCGTTTCGCCGAGAGAAGGGACGCGCCATAGAACTTCTATCGCAAGTCGGGCTTCAAGACCGAGCCAACGAACTTCCCACTCGCCTCTCAGGAGGAGAGCAGCAAAGGGTAGCTATCGCTCGTGCTCTTTTCCTGTCCCCCCCTCTCATTCTCGCAGACGAACCCACCGGGAATCTAGACAGCGAACAAGCCGTACGCATATGGAAACTATTTACAGACCTGACCCGTCAGGTAGGCGCCAGTGTGCTCGTAGCCACACATAATCTGATCCTCGCAGAAAGTGCGGACCATATTTTGCAGCTCAGCCACGGACGACTTTATCAAAATGTCTAACTTTGCCGCATGGGAAAAGGCGATAGACGCACTCGTCGGGGTAAGATTTGGCGAGGCACATATGGAAAGTTTAGACCGCACAAGCCTAAAAATAAAAAGCCTATACCTGGCGCACTTCCGCAGGCCTCTAATCAAGAATGAGCCGAGTCCTCACAGGCATTCAGAGTTCTGGGAAGCCTCATTTGGGAAACCTCTTAGGTGCCATACTCCCTGCCATAGAGCTGGCAGAAAAACAATCGGAGCCCGCCTATCTTTTCATCGCTGACTTACACGCCCTCACAGTCATAAGGGATGCTGAAACGCTGCGAGAAAACACCTATGCGGTAGCGGCTACATGGCTTGCCGCAGGCTTAGACCCAGAGAAGCACGTATTTTTCCGTCAATCAGACGTGCCCGAAGTCTGCGAGTTAGCCTGGTATTTAGGTTGCCTGACACCGTATCCGATGTTAGCCAACGCGCACTCCTTCAAAGAAAAGTCTGGTCATCTGGCGGAGGTTTCAGCTGGGCTATTTACCTATCCTGTGCTAATGGCCGCTGATATTCTCCTATATCAAACGGACCTCGTCCCCGTAGGCAAGGACCAAAAGCAGCATTTGGAAATCACGCGCGACATTGCCGGAGCATTCAACCGAGCTTATGGGGAGGTCTTCAAGCTGCCTGAGGGCATATATCGGGAAGAGGTGATGATTTTACCCGGCATAGACGGGCGAAAGATGAGCAAAAGCTATGGCAATACCTTAGACCCACTGGGTGACTTGAATGAACTTTACAAGCGCGTAAAACGCATTGTAACGGATGCGAAACCACTGGACGCCCCAAAAGACCCTGAGAACTGTACAATTTTCAAGTTATATTCGGTAGTGGCGCCCCCCGAGGCGGTAGAGAATATGCGTGAGCGGTATCTGTCCGGTGGATATGGGTATGGTCAAGCTAAGGAAGCTTTATATGAAGCCTTAGTTCAGCGCTTCTCTGCGGAAAGAGAAGCGTATCACCGCTGGATAAGTGATAAGCCTGCTCTGGAGGCTATTTTACAGAAAGGAGCCGAAAAGGCCCGGGCAGAAGCCCATAAAACCCTATCACGAGTCAGACAAAAGGTAGGCGTTCAAGGCGCATTATCGTCAATATTTTCATAGCCTTCACTGGCTCCATCGGCTACGCTTTCAGCTACCGCTTTCCGTCCTCTTTTACTGCGATAGATACCATCGTTGAATAGGCATATACAGATGGGCGACCGATTGAGAGGTAGTCTATACCGACCTGCTGCACGGTGGAGAGGTCATACAGGTTTCTGCCATCAAAGATTACTGGTATGCGCAACTTCTCTCGGAGAATATTCCAATCTGGCTGCCGAAACTCGGCCCACTCGGTAAGGATTAGTAATCCATCGGCGCCATCGGCTGCATCATAAGGATTTTCGGCGTAGTAGAGGGACCAGTCTGGATGTAAGCGCCGTAGAGAAGGCATCGCCACAGGATCAAAGGCCCGGACCTGAGCCCCGTTTTCTATGAGCCAGTGAATCACATCTATCGCCGGAGCTTCTCGGATGTCATCGGTATCGGGCTTGAAAGCTAAGCCCCACACAGCCAGCGTCTTTCCATGAAGCTGCCCTTTGTAGTACCCTTGGACTTTTTCCCAGAAAAACTGACGCTGCTGCTCATTCACGGAAATCGTAGCCTCCACTAAACGAAGGGACAGGCCATGCTGGCGAGCAGTAGCAACAAGGGCACGGGTATCTTTCGGGAAGCAAGACCCCCCATATCCTACTCCGGCGAAAAGGTATCGGCGCCCAATACGACTATCTGCGCCCATGCCTAAGCGCACCTTATCAATATCTGCGCCTACACGCTCGCATAGCTGAGCGATTTCATTCATGAAGCTGATACGCATAGCTAAAAAAGCGTTGGCAGCGTACTTTGTGAGTTCGGCGCTTTCCCAATCCATCAGGTAAATGGGATTGCCCTGGCGAGTGTAGGGGAGATATAGTTGTTTGAGCTTATCCCCTGTGGGGGCATCTGGCGTGCCGATTATGACACGGTCAGGTTTGAGAAAGTCCTCTACGGCATACCCTTCGCGCAAGAACTCCGGATTAGAGGCTACTTGTACTCGTCCCGGGAGGCTTCTGTCAAAAAGTTCTTGCAGACGCCGAGCCGTACCCACTGGAACAGTACTTTTCGTCACGATGATTTTAGACTTTCCCGAATGGTCCTGCCTGAGAACTTGAGCTATGGCCTCAGCGGCAGAAAAGACATACGAAAGATTGGCTTCCCCCCGTCTATCAGATGGCGTGGGCAGTGCTAAAAATATCACTTCCGCTGGCAATATCGCCTCTTCTAAGCTATCAGTGAAAAGTAAGCGCCGCTCTTTTAGGTTTCGCATCAGAAGCCGGTCTAAACCGGGCTCATAAATAGGTGACTCGCCTCGACGAAGCTTTTGTATTTTTTCAGCATCTATATCATAACCCCTGACAGAATTGCCCGTTTCGGCTAATCCAGCAGCGGTAACCAGTCCTACATATCCTACCCCGATGACTGCGATTTGCATATCTTACCTTTGCGACAAAGGTAAGACTAAATGCGTTGGCTAATAGGCGGACTAAGCTTGATTTGGGCTCAGCAGAGCGTGAGGGATTCTTCCATTCGCTTTTTTCTAATCTCGGTGGGCTATCATGGGATGTTTCCGCAGCTGGATATGGCTCAGCGGTTCGGATACAGCAGCACTGTGGGAGGAGAAGTAGGATATAAAACTCGTCTTGGTCTTTACACGGTTCTACAAGGCGGGGGACTAATCGGTGATAAAATTGTAGAGAAGGGTTTTCTGGAAGGCCTCTATCTGCCGAGCTTCCAGAAAGCTGGACAGTTAGCCTTCATAGATGAGAGTGGTAAAATTTTCGCTCCGGCGCTTCGGCAGCGTGGCTGGATGGCCACCTTTCGGATCGGATATATTTTTCGGTGGCTGCGCCTCCCGTGGCAAAACCCCAACTGCGGCCCTTATGTTGAGGTGGGAGCAGGGTATCTTTCCCACAGAATCTTGATAGATAAAGCCCGTAGTGAACGCCTACCGCTTCTGGAAGGTGAATACCTAAAGGGCTTAGACCGACTGACAGCTGGCTGGGGATTCATACAGAGTGTCGGGTATCGATTTTTCAGTAATAATGGTCTCATCAACTTTGTGATAGGGGTGGAGTTAGCTCAGTACTTCACTCAGAGTTTGAGAGGTTATGTATATGACCTCGGCGTGCGAGACGATGCCCGTCGCCGGGACTTTTGGTGGGGTATTCGGGCCGGATGGTCTCTACCTTTGTATGAGAAAGCTGCTATGGAATGAGTTTCCTTATTCGCTTTATTTATACAATGGGCTGGGTAGTCGGTATCGCAGTGATACCGATTTTGGCCTTGTTTAACGAAAAGGTTCGTCGGTGGTGGAGAGCACGCACAGCCAGCCCTCCCGAGCCTCCGCTTGACCGTCCAGTATTTTGGCTACACTGTGCCTCTGTGGGTGAATTTGAACAGGGACGCCCTGTAATAGAGTACATACTTGAGAAGCTTTCCTACAAGCCATACCTGGTCGTCACATTTTTCTCTGCGTCAGGGTGGCAACGATATAAGGGGAACTCGCCTCTGGGCGACTGGATAGGTCCAGCTCCTACTGATACGCCTTGGGTAGTGCGACGATGGGTCAAGCGACTCAAACCCCAAGTCGCATTCTTTGTCAAGTATGACCTCTGGCCCAACCTCCTACACGAACTCAAAACCGCTGACTGCGCTATCTACCTTCTGGCTGCCCATGTAACTCCGCTCAAAGGTTTGCGGTGGTGGTGGAAAAAACAGCTTTTTCCCTACATAGATAGAATTTTTGTCCAGACAGAAACCGATGTCCAAAAACTCCGACTGGCAGGTTTTTCAAAAGTAACGGTAGCAGGGGATAGCCGATTGGTCCGAGTAAAACAACTCGCTGAAAACTGGCTTCCGGTTTCAGGAGTGCATAACTGGCTCGGAAATGGCTTTGCCATTGTTGCTGGTAGTGTATGGGAAGCAGATGTCCAGTTTTTAGCTAAGGCCTACGAACAGCTCAGGGGATACAGTGTTCGTTGGATACTTGCTCCTCATGAGGTTTCACCTAAGCAGATAGAATATATTCACAGAACCTGGCCTGTCAAATGCATTCAATACTCCCATTCCGAATGGGAAAGCAACCGAGATACGCTCATCTTAGACACGATGGGACTTTTGGCTTATGTATATTTCTATGCCGATGCTGTTTGGATTGGAGGAGGCTTTGGGCGGGGCATACACAATATCCTGGAAGCCGCTATCTATAAAAAACCTATATTTTTCGGTCCAAACTACCAGGACTTTTCAGAAGCCAGAGAACTCATCGCACTCAAAATAGCGGAAAGCTGTAAATATCCCGTGAGCTTTTCAAATGCCATCAAAAGTCTCATCAAAGACCGACGAAGGATGCATGTCATAGCCGAGAAAGCGGCGGCTTACATAGCCTCAAAGCCTGAGACCCCGGAAATAGTCTGGAATGAGCTCAAAAACGCTTCCTGGGCTCTACCAGCTGCGAATCAGACCATTCAAGAAGGTGTCGGATAAAGTATGAGCTATTTCACGAGGAGATAGAGGCCCTCCTGGCTGATACCATGTAGCTGTGGCATTCATGGCAGCGAGTAGAGACACGCTCATGAACCTCGGCTCAATATCCCGAAATAGATTTTTTTCTACTCCTTCCCGTAAGATGCGTTCAAATCGCTCCTCGTATGCCCTCTGCCGCTGCATGAAGGCTCGTTGCTGACTTTCCGACAGGAACTGAGGGGCTTCACGCAGAAAAATAGCCGCCTGCTCAGGCTGCCGCAGGAGCACGGAGAGATGGGCTTCACAGAATTTCTCCACCTTATACGGTACAGTCCAATCACTCTCTACGATGTGAGCGGTAGCCTGCTCAAATCGCTCAGCTATCTGGTGGGCTAGAGTCTCTAACACAGCCTCCTTAGTAGGGAAATAATGATATAGGGTCGGAGGTGTAAGACCCACAGCCGAAGCCAACTGCCGAAGAGAAACTCGCTCATACCCGCGATGAGCAAATAACCGAAGGGCTTCGTGGAGTATTTTTTCCCTTTGAGAAGTCATCAAGCCGTCCGAAGAGCCGGTGAGAGCCCAGAGAGAACACGAGCCTCTATCTCAGGTAAAAACCTTATCGCATCCACTAAGTCTGTAGCCACTTTTTCAGATATTGCCCCAAAAGTCTCACCTTCATGCACACTCATAAGCTCTTGCATCTCAGGAAGCTCTATGCGAAGGAGATTCGCCTCACGGGCGTGATAAGCGTCTATCCCTTTGAGTGTGCCGCGAGTGCGTCCTATGTTGAAGCGTTCCTCTAAGCAAGCTTGCGCTTGCTTTCGGAGATGTGTATGAATACTCCTCGCTGCCTTCTCACGCATGGGCGGTAGCCAGACTCGTAAAAACAGCCCATCTTTCTCTAACTCCCAACGCAGGGTAATCTCATACCCCTCCAAAAAAATACGGTGCGGAGGATGCTGACGCAGAAATACTTGATCTAAGTGGGCTGAATGCACATGAGGCTGCGTCCGAATATCCAGCTCCAGAGGAGAGCAATTGTGAGTGTGCCAGAGGTCTTTCGCTATCCTTCGGATATTCCACAAGATGGCGTACTGACGCAGTCGCGTCTCTATAATGCGTACAGGCTGAAAAAAGCTGTCGTACTCTTTCTGTAAGTGCCTACGGTACAATAGTACTTCTTGCCTCAGGTCGCTGGGTATCTGCGATAAGTCTGCTTTGTCTAAGGCTGAGAGAAGACTCTCATAACCGAGGCGATGCATGGGAAGCTCTATGCGTCTCTGGATGTAGTCATCAGCCCACTCAAACCAGGCTTCCCTAAGGAGCAGAGCAAAATAATGAGCGTCTGGATTTCGGTGAATAAAGGAAGCTTGTTCCCGAATTTGTTCATACTCAGTCTTTGGACTGCCGAAGGTGCTGGAACGAAAGTAGATATAAACAAGTTTTTCATCGGCAGCCTTGAAGGAGAAAGCAAAAATCCCGTGAGCTGGATCCTTCTCCAGCGTCATACGAAAAGAGGGTAATCCCGTCAAATGCTCCAGAGCATCCGTGCTACGGAATATGACGTACAAGAGGTCGCGTTGAGCTTTTTCAGGGTAGGCGATGATGCTATGCATCTGTGCAAAGGTAAAAGAAAAATCTGCTTATTCCCCGAGCGAGAAGGTTACCGTTTTCCAGCGGCGGGCGTACTTCTGTAGGTGGCGTGTTGATACTGTGGGGAGTTCCTTAGGAAGGCTGAGGCCCCATACCGAGGCATACCATGCGGCAGTATGGAGATTCTCAGAAGCATGTATCCAACTGAAAAAGCTCGCAGTACTGTGAGGCGATGGGCGATAAGGTCGAGCCAGAAAGTCTTTCGCCGCTTCTCCCGCAGCTGCGGGCAGTCCAGTTTCTATCCAGCCTTCCATGCCATTGGGTAAAGGAACCCAAATAGCACTACACGCAATTTGACGCTCCTCACATAAAAATCTAAGAAGAGCTTGCGCATGGGACCATAAAGCAATCAGCGAGGCTAAGCTGGGGGGCATCTCTAAGCGCCAGCGTACATATACCACACCGAAACCTTTACGCGGAGGTTGATATAAAGGGGAGGGGATTTCAGGCGGAATGTACTCAAAAGGCTGAGACTCTCCACCTAAGAGCTGGTTGGCCGCCCGTTGCAAGAGAATGGGTACGCGTCCCCGCAAAAAAATATGCAATCGCCCTTCGTACCAGTACTTGTAAAAGGCTTGACTTATCATCAGTGGCGTGTAGCCGCTCGTAGCCGTGTCCTCATAAACCCACCGAAAATACGGACCCAGAGGATGGGAAGAGAGCTTGATATCAATACCGTATTGAAGCCGCTGAGGAAAGCGCTCCATCGCCCCCCGAAGCGTCGCAAAGAAAGCATATACTCCTTCTGGCAAACCCGTGCCCGTGATGATGAGCCATGTGCTTATACGCTGAATATCGTAGCGAATATTATGAATATATGCCACTTCCTGTAAAATAGAGTCTGAAAAAAGACTCTGCGCTATGCTGTAAGCGAGTGCCTCATCGCGTCCGCGTTCTAAGGGGTGATATATGCCCCAGACCACATATCCTAACTCCTGAGGATACAAGTGCAGGTTTTGAGCTGTGGAGAAAAAGGGTATCAGAGCTAAGAGTCCGAAGCGCATCTGAGACGAAGGGCTTTGGAGGGAAAACCTGGCGGCATGGGACGCAAAGTTATGCGTAATGCCTGGGGTGGGATATGGTAATGGTTTATTAATCGGCGACGCAGAGCATGTAGATATTTCAGACGCTTATTTCGGTCTCTGGGATGCTTGTAATAGCCTATGAGCTCACATGGAGTCGTGCGCCCTGAGCCCCAAAATAGCTGTATCGCACTCGCCCACTCATTCAGAAAAGGGTCTCCTTGACCAGTCCATAAGAGGTCGGGCGCTGAGATAGGTACTGTCGGAGTCACTGAATGAACCGAACTATCCGAACTTTCGCTCACACTGACATCCACACTCAGCCAGTCGTTCCAGAGCCATATCCCCTGCGCCTTGAACTGCCATCCACGGGTCCATATCTCTGAGGGGAGAGTCTCAGGGAGGGCCATATCTTTTCCCTTGAGGAGAAGGGGCACCCAAGCATCCATATGACATTCTGGGAAGGAGAGCAGTTGCTGACGCTCCATTGCGTAGGCAGCCTTCCAAGCTGTGAGCTCGATAGTATCTCTCGGCGCTATCTGTGTAATATGTTGTAAAAAATCGTAGCTCCTTCGGTCTAAACGGGCTTGTAAAAGGTAAGTTTCACTCCCCCAGAACCTCCCTTGCCATCTGAGAGGCGGAGCTTCACGCATCCAGCGGCTAAAAAATGCCTGTAAGAAGGCGATTTTTTCCGCCCAGCTATCCGGAAGCTGAACTCTCAGAGCTACATAGGCAGGGTAGGCCCAGAGGTTCTCTTCCCTATACGAGGCAGTATCTACTGGAGCGGCTTCCGATGATTGAAAAGTTTCGCTCGGTACGAAGGGCGGCCGTAACTTTTGAATCTGAGCCTTTTCCGGAGTAGAAAGGTTACTACTCACTATGAGGTGGAGGCAGGAGGTATTCATATACCGCTGGACATAAGCAAGCGCGCTATCCAGCGAAAAGCCTCTATGCGCAGAAGAGCTCATTCCACATAACCGCCAGAAGAGCTCCTTTTCCAGTGAGAAGCCCTCCCAGGCCCTGTAATGCATGCGTGAAGCGGCATGCCAAACATACGGTGGTACATACTGGAGCCACGAAATGAGATCATACATCCACTTGGCCGCCTTCACCACATAAGGACGAGGTACGGTCGCTGCCAAAGCAGCTCCATCAGGACCGCTCCATGTATAGAGGCGAATGCCGAGACTTTCTGCCCTTATCATAAAATCCTTCTCCTGGGCTTTCAGAGTGAGGGCATTTGTGACAATCTCACCCACAGCCCACTTCTGAGGAGGATGAGTCCAAGCCACTGCCAGCCATGCCAAAGGAGAACGACTTCTAAGCTCAGGTGCATAATGGATAGCCAAAGCCCCCTGAGCCCAGAGTAGGCCTAAGACGCTGAAACAACAGGCTGCCATGCCAGCTTCAAGACTAACTGGCGATTATAGCCTCTCTCAAAAAAGTCCTGTACTTCTGAGTAAATGGAAGGCAAGTAGCGTCCAGCTCCGGCATCCGTAGTTGTAATCACGATTTCTACTTGGGTGTCGCTCCATGAAGATGACAAGCGCAGCGGTTCATGTTGGGTGTATTTAGCCAGCTGATCCGCCAAACGCAATAGAGGCGCTAATAATCCAATCAGCTTTTTCTGAGAACGGGGAAGGGCAGTGTAGTGAAAATGTTCGGAAGAGGGCAGATTTTTTCGGTGGTATCGCACGAGGTTAGCCATAAGCAAAATCTCTTCGGGAGTAAAGCCTGGCATAGAGCTATTGAGCAAGATATACATGCCGTGTTTGTGATGCCCGCTGGGATTGATAAAATGTCCTATATCATGCAGGTAGGCAGCGTAAGCGAGCCACTCACGCTCGACAGCTCCGAGCTGGTGTAAGGGACGGAGCTGGTCAAACAGTTCCTCTGCCCACTGCCGGGCTAATCTCGCGTGTGTAGTGGGAAGCTGATATTTCTCACCCAAAGTGGCTATAGTCCGCTCCCGCAGAGGACGCTCACTCGGTGGCGATAAGGAGAAAAGCTGTTGAGCATATTCATAAACGAGGCCTTCGCGCAGAGCATACTCACTGATGGTAATGGTCTGTATCGGGAAAAGTTTGAGAACCTCATGAACTAAAACCGCCCCGTAAGGAAGCAGAGGCGCTCTCTCGGCTTGCATGCCCTTCAAATGGAGACGAGCAGAAAGGGGAAGGGTCGTCAGTTTCTGGTACATGGAATAAAAAACCATTGGTCCAAACCTGTATCCATGGACGGTTTGAGCAGCTGCGCTGTCGCCCGTGTGGTGTGCTATTAGCCTAGCCAAGGTTTTGTAAGTACCGGAGGTGCCTATCATGTGATAGATATTCTGCCGGGGTAAAGCATCCAGATGGGGGGTCAAAGTTTCTCTCACGAGAGTTTGAATGGACTCTATGACTTGCGGGGAGAGCGGGTCCGGTTCAGGAAAGCGCTGTTGAAGGGCCGTCACGCCTAATGGTACGCTGAAAAGGTAATATACCTCCCCCTTTTCACCCCATATAAACTCTACTGAACCCCCTCCGATATCCATCACGAGATAGGGCTCCTCTGGTAGAGGTAGCCCATGTTTGACACCCTCATGTATGAGTCGGGCCTCTTCCGCTCCTGATAATATCCTGACTTCTACACCCAGCTCATGACGGATAGCTTCTGTCAGAATGGCAGCATTAGTTGATCGGCGGAAAGCCTCAGTCGCACAAGCAATAAAAACCTCTGCGCCTGCTTGACGAGCCTCTTTGATAAGCTGGCGCAAGGTCTCTATGCTGCGTTCTATTCCCGCTTCGGAAAAGTGCGGAGGGTCACCCTTGAGTTCTCGCCCCAGAAAAACAAACTCCCGGCGACGGCGGTCTATTCGTACCTCTTGACGCTCTTGATCAATCGCCGCAACAAGCAGATGGAAAGAGTTGGTCCCCAGGTCCAAAGCAGCGACTTTCTTATGCATGAGAATGGGCTAATAAGCTGCGAAGGTATGATAAAGCTTCGGGTACTTTTTGGAACTCTAACTCCTCGGCAAGCCGCTCTATTTCAGCCCGCTCTTTGTCTGAGATGACCTCTAACTCCTCTTTTGGAGTAGCAGAATCCTGCCGATGAAAGCGCATGAGGAGATTTCGCACGACATCCCCTGTGCTGGCTACTGCCACGGCATACATGAACTCGGCTTGCTGATTGTACAACTGGGGATGGAGTTGTAAAAAGGCTTTTAGCGTATCCAAAAAAGTTTTCCTCCAAAAGTCCGCATCTATGGATAAGTAGCGTATCTCAGCCGTCCAGTCCAGAGTATTCATGGGGATTTCTTTCCTTCTACACAAAAAAGCTACAATTTCGCTCAGCCGCTGGACCTCTGAAGTGTCGGTAAAGCCATCCGCTTGCGCTACAAGCACGGCTGGAAAGGCTTGTATGAGAACTTCCATTGCCTGAGAGGGTACGAGTTTACGCCGTTCGCGCTGATAATGGTCAGACAGGATGGCGAGTTTCTCTTCATAGTTCATATCCCCTTAGTCTATTTTGAGGACGGCCATGAAGGCCTCTTGAGGTACCTCTACGCTTCCAAGTTGTCGCATGCGTTTTTTACCTTCTTTTTGCCGCTCTAAAAGTTTGCGTTTGCGAGTGATATCCCCTCCGTAACATTTAGCCGTGACATCTTTACGGAGGGCTTTGAGGGTCTCACGAGCAATAATGCGCCCATAAATCGCCGCTTGGATGGCTACCTCAAACTGCTGACGAGGAATAAGTTCCTTCAGTTTCTGACATAAGCGACGCCCCCAATCATACGCTTTGTCTCGGTGGATAATACAACTCAGCGCATCCACTTTGTCTCCATTGAGTAAAATATCCATCCGTACTAACTCACTGGGACGATATCCTATAAGCTCGTAGTCCAGTGAAGCATAGCCCCGAGATAGAGATTTCAACCTATCGTAAAAGTCAAAAATCACCTCTGCCAGCGGCATATCAAACGTAAGCTCTACGCGAGTCGGAGACAAGTAGGTCTGCCCTTTGAAAGTACCACGCCGCGTGATGCACAGCTCCATCAGCGGACCGATATAAGCTGCATCCGTGATGATTTGAACGCGTACAAAGGGCTCCTCTAAATGATCTAACTTCGCCGGGTCGGGCATCTGAGCAGGATTGGTGACGATGACCATTTCCCCTGTACGAAGGTAGGCATGATAAGGAACATTTGGCACGGTAGCCAAAACCTCCATGCCAAACTCCCGAGAAAGACGCTCCTGAACTATCTCCATGTGCAGAAGCCCTAAAAATCCCACCCGAAATCCAAACCCCAAAGCTGCCGAAGTCTCCGGCTCAAACTGAATAGCTGCATCATTTAGTCGCAACTTTTCCAAAGCTTCCCGAAGGTCCTCAAACTGACTGGAGTCCATCGGATAAAATCCTGCAAACACCATAGGCTTCATCTCCCGAAACCCCTTGAGCGGTTCTGGCGCAGGACGATGAGCGTCCGTGATGGTGTCCCCGACCTTAATCTCCTGAATATTCTTGATACCTGCGATTACATATCCCACTGATCCGCACGGAATAGCCTCAGCCGGTTCTCTGCGCAATCGGAATGTACCTACTTCTTCTACCAGATATTCTGCCCCAGTAGCCATCAAGCGAATACGCATGCCTGGACGGAGCTCACCTTCCTTTACTCGTACATAAGCGATGGCTCCCCGATACGGATCAAACTGCGAGTCAAAGATCAGCGCGCGTAAAGGTTGGTCAGCCTTATCAGGTGGAGGAGGTATTCTTTCTATGATGGCTTGTACAATCTCCGAAATGCCTATGCCTTCTTTTGCACTGGCATATATCACTTCCTGCGGCTTACATCCAAGCAGTTCCACTACATGGTCGCGCACTTCATCTGGACGAGCGGCGGGCAGGTCTATTTTATTTAGTACAGGAATGATCTCCAAATCCTGCTCCAAAGCGAGGTATAGATTCGCTAAAGTCTGAGCCTGAATGCCTTGGCTCGCATCTACGACGAGTAAAGCCCCCTCACATGCGGCGATAGCCCGAGAAACTTCATACGAAAAATCCACATGACCAGGGGTATCTATGAGGTTCAGGATATACCCCTCATACCGCATCTGAATAGGATGGCTCTTGATGGTGATACCTTTTTCGCGTTCTAAATCCATGCTATCCAAGACCTGCTCCATCATCTCTCGCTGGGAGAGCGTACCTGTATATTCCAGTAGGCGGTCAGCGAGGGTACTCTTGCCATGATCTATATGAGCAATAATGCAGAAGTTACGCAGGTGATGCGTCGCCATATCTAAGCAAAGATACCATGTCAAAGCCTAAGCGAGCCTGCTTGAATGAGTGTCATCCCCTACCTTAGCGTGATGTGGATAGGCGCTTCACCGCCTGAACATACTGTGGAAATATGCGACATTTTCCACACAAGCCTATATTCTGTCTGCTATGAAGCCGGTATATGAACGCTGCTTTTCAGAGGTAGAGCTTCCTGAGGTGGTAGAGGCGATCCGAAAGACTGCCCCTCACATCCGTCGGTGGTTGCTATATGGTCCCATGGGAGTGGGAAAAACAACCCTTATTCGCTGCTGGTTGGGGGAAGGCGTTGCCAGCCCGACATTTACTTATATCCATGAGCATCCCCATGCGGTGCATGTGGATTTGTACCGATTCTCTGGGAGCAACCAAACCCGATGGATGGACTTATACGAACTACTAGATAAAGCGCCGCTGATTCTCATAGAGTGGGCGGAGAGGCTACCAGAACCTCCCCCTCCTCCGTGGGGTGAGATTCATCTAAGCTATGGAGAAAAGGAGCAGCGCTGCCTACGACTCTTCCTCAGGGGGAGTCAGGAGTAAATTGTCTATGAGCCGCACACCTTCCACATAAGCAGCGATAAGGGCACGCGGACGCGCAGATTGCCGAAGGTGATCAATCGGCTGTAGGGAGTATTCATCCACGATAGCAATATACTCCAACTTGACATCAGGAAATCGTTCAGCAATATAAGTCTGAGCCTCTTGAAGGAGCTCGGCTGTCCGATGCGTAGTCGGCGCAAGGGTTTGAATGTATTGGAGAACCTTATACAAAGCTACAGCCTGAGCACGTCCACGAGGGGAAAGGTAAGTATTGCGAGAGCTCATAGCCAGCCCATCGGGCTCACGCACTGTGGGGCATCGGACGATTTCTATGGGGAAAAAAAGCTCCTCCACCATCTTTTCCACAATGCGCACCTGTTGGAAGTCCTTTTCGCCAAAATAGGCTCTACTGGGTGCGATCAAGTGAAAAAGCTTAGTAAGGACAAGTGCCACCCCATCAAAGTGCCCGAGGCGATAGCTCCCACACCACAAACGGCTCAGGCGTGTGAGGGAAATATGCACCTCATCTTCTGGACTGTAGATTTCCTCCACCGGGGGGGTAAAAACTGCAGAAGCTCCTAAGTTTTCCAAAAGTCGGAGGTCGGTCTCTAAGGTTCGCGGATAGCGTTGGTAATCTTCATTTGGACCGAACTGACGAGGATTGACAAAAATACTGACAAGGGTCCAGGGATTCTCTGAAAGACTGCGACGCACGAGGGATAGATGACCTTCATGTAGGGCCCCCATTGTAGGAACAAAACCTACCGAGCCATATACCTTACCCCGCCAAGTCCGAAGTTGCTGACGCGTCTCTATGACTTCCATGGTAAAGGCGATTTAGATAAGTGGCAATCACGAGGTCTCCATATACATTGAGCGTGGTTCTCATCATGTCCAAAAATCGGTCTATGCCGTAGATTAGAGCTATGGCTCCCGAAGGCACGCCAAAAGTAGGTAGAACCCCAGCTAAAAGGGGCAGCGACCCTCCGGGTACCCCCGCAGCACCAATAGCTATAAGCATCGCCAACGCAACTACCAGAAGCTGCTCAGGCAGAGACAACGGCACACCAAATACCTGCATGAGAAAAAGGAGGGTAACTCCCTCATAGAGGGCAGTTCCATTTTGATTCACAGTCGCACCTAAGGTCAAAATAAACTGCGCAACAGGCGGAGCGATGGATAATCTTTCCACAGCGACACGAATAGAGGTGGGAAGAGTGGCATTACTACTGGCAGAAGAAAACGCTACCAAAAGCGCAGGTAAGCTGCCTCGCAAAACCTGAAAAGGACGAGTACGAGCGAAAAAATACAAAAATACCCCATAAACGCCTATCCCGTGAATCAACAGTCCTAAGATCACAGCCCCTGCGTAAGCCCCTATCAGAGGGAAGATTTCCCAGCCCAGACTCATCACAGCCTGAAAAATAAGCCCTGCGATTCCTATGGGAGCGACCCATCGCATGATCCATAATAGAAGCATGATACTCGCTTGATAGATAGCGTCCATCACCTGATAAAAAGGCTGAATCTGCTCTTTGGGCAGCTTAGCCAGAGCCAAACTGAAAAGAATGGTAAAGCTGACCACAGATAGCAGCCCACCTTGCTGTCCTGGCGTCAGCGCCATGGCCATCTCGTGTAAAGGATTTTTCGGTAGGAGACTTAGAAAAAGGTCAGCCCCAAGATTTTTACTTGAAAGGGCAGCCTGTCCGAAACGCTCCATCAAAAGGGTGCGAGTAGCCTCAGACAAATAAGCGCCAGGCCGGATAAAATTGGCCAGGAGTATGCCAATGCCAGCGGCGATTCCCGTGAGAATAAGCACGGTGAAGAGGGTATGAAGACCTATTCTGCCCATCGCTCCCGTTTCAGATAGTCGTTGAATGCCCAGGAGTAAAACTGGTATGATAATAGGCAAGATGAGCATGAAGATTCCTCGGAGAAAAACTTCACCGATAAGTTGCGCAGCTTGAACTACTCCCGAAGCAGAGAGCCCACTCATACGAAATGTCAGAGCTAAAAGCAAGCCCACGACAAATCCTAATAACAATCGCTTAGAAAGCGTATCATGCTTATCGCCGCTCATATAGGCGAGGCGGTTTCTGTGGTAAAACTCCCCTCAAAGCTTGACCGAGACTAACGCCAACTGTGCCCAAGAGAAAACCAACAATAGCTGTGATTAGCCAGAGAATAGATGGACTCACCCCAAATAACTCAGCAACCCTATGCGAAAGGAGCCGCTCATTGGGGATATCCCATGACAGGGCCATAATCAGCCAAATCAGCGCCATGACTCCACCCGCACTTAGGCTGTAGAGCCATCTACCCTGGAATAAGTATCCTAAGGCGACGAGCACATACAGACTTCCACTCCAGTGAGGAAGCCACAGCGTAGCCATCGTACCTAATAGGGCGACCGAAATCACGAAAAGCAGAAAGTATTTACTTTGCATGCCTATGGCAGAAGTGCCGATAAAGTTAGGGGATTATCCACAACTATGGAGTCGTTGAGGCTGACACGAGTACGGCGCTTGGTGCGAGAGGAAAATGCACCATTGGCTCTTACGGCCTTTCTACCTTTAGAAGGGGAAGCCCTCCTTTCCGCCGCTACACTTGAAAAGCTGAGAGACAAGGCTGAAAAAGCCCTCGCCAAACATCCAGACCGCAAGGAAGTGGAAAGTTTTCGTACAAATCTGGATTACGCCATTGGACAGCTCACAGACATGGCCCCGCCAGGCACATGGCTCATTGCCGTCACGCCCACCATTTCCGAGACGATATTCTTGCCTTTCACATGGAAGGAGGAAATCTCAATCGGCAAGTCACTTAAGGTTCATCCAGCCTTGTATGCGCTCTACCGTACCCCTATCGCCTTTGTAGCGGTTGTCTCCGAACATACCACCCGGTGGTTTGAAAACATAGGGGATAGGCTATTCCCTTTACCTCTCTCTCCCGACATTAAGGAAGCTCTGAGCCAGCTCCAAAAGGCACGACAGCAAGTTCAAAACACGAACGTAGACTCATCCCAGTTTGGAGAGCTTTTCGCCCAGATGGCCCGCTCTGCCTATCATATGGCCCTGGTCAAATACACAGAACATCTCCGAAATGCGATCACCTTCTATCTCAAACATGAAGGGGTACCAGTTATCCTCATGGGAGACGAACGTATAATGGAGGAAGTAAGCCGAGGTTTAGAAGGAGAAAAGCCTCTCACACTGATAGGCGGTATCCCCGAGACTGCCTCTACTGAACTGATTCAGGGGCATGTCCAGCAGCATCTCAGTCACCAACGAATGGTTCAAGAGCAGATGTACTATCCTTTCTTAGCCTATTCAGAAGCTCAGACTCCTCAGGAGATATGGACCCTACTCAATGACTCTTTGCCTGCTTCTCCTGTACTTTTCGTAGAGGAGGGCTACAAACTGCCCAGCAGTGAGCTTACAGGTAAAAAACGCTCCCTCCCTTCAGAAGACGGTATTGACCTCCTCGTGGCAGAAGTCCGAGAGAAAGGTGGAACTGTTCTATTCCTTCCCCCAGGACGCTTACCCCAACCCATTATGCTAATTCTGCCATGAGACACCTTCTCGCAGCCAACTGGAAAATGCACTTATATCCCGGTCAAGCCCGCGACCTTCTATACAAGCTGGTAAAGCATTGGGAGACTTACCAATGGGACACTCATCAGACGATTATTTTTCCGCCATACATTTACTTGCGCGAAGCTGTTGAGCTCGTGAGAAACTCTCCCCTCAGCATAGGCGCACAGAACGGCTACCCAGGAGAATTCGGCGCCTTCACAGGCGAAATATCCATGGCTCAGATAGCGGCCTGCGGAGTCCGATGGGTTCTCGTTGGACATTCAGAGCGCCGGCAGTATTTCGGAGAGGTGAGCGCACTCTTGCAAGAAAAGCTGCTGGATGCACAACGGCGTAACCTGAGCGTAGTGTACTGTATTGGAGAAACCCTTCCACAGCGCCAGAGAGGGGAGACCTTTGCTATTCTTCGCCAGCAGTTAGTTGAGGTGTTGAGCTCAGGCGTAGACTGGACTAACTTAGCGATTGCCTATGAGCCCGTTTGGGCTATTGGTACGGGTGTGAATGCGACGCCAGCTCAGGCTCAAGAAGCACACTCGTTCATCCGATCGGTAGTGGCTGAGTTAGGGGCACCCGCAGACTCTATTCCCATACTGTATGGCGGCAGCTTAAAGCCTGAAAATGCGCGTGAGATTTTCCAGCAGCCAGATGTGGATGGAGGCCTTGTGGGAGGAGCTAGCTTAGACGCCGCATCCTTCATAGCCATAGCCTCAGCCTTATGGGGATAGGGAAGGAGAGGGAAGGAAGACCTTTCATCACGTATAAGCGGAGTGTAGCCGCAGAGCGCTTTCCACCAGTTTGAGGAAAAGTCTGGCATTTTCCACAAGGTTAGAAAACTTTTCAATCCATTCTTGATTACGAGCTTGCCAAAAGGGAGGACCTTCTAAAATCGGCTCTAACTCTAAAAGAGCATCAGCGAGACGCTCAGGGGTAAAGGGCTCTACAAACCAAGCATTGTACCCGTGGGTGAGTATCTCAAGGTGTGCTGGTATCGCATTTACTATCGGCAAGGCTCCATGCATTCGCCCTTCGGCGACAGCATAGCTGTAGCCGTCATAGACAGGTGCTGATATAAAAGCCACCGCCTCAGCCCACAGATTATTTATTTCTATTGAAGAAAAACTTTTTTCTAAAAAAATAAAGTTTTCTGAAAATAAATCCCGAAGCTCCATTGCTGCTTGTCTAATAGTAGGATGGGCTGGATACAGGCCGCTAATAAGCATGAGCGCATGCTTTCCCCCTCTTTCAAGGTATAGCCTGAAAGCTTTTAGCACGATATCAGCCTGATAGAGTAGGGTAGCGCCACGAGGAGCGAATATGTACTTCTTATCACGCCCTGCACCACACACCTTCGGAGACAACGAAATGCCTGTTGGCATTTCAATATAAGTTTTATTTTTTTCAAAAAACTTTTTTGAAAAGCAAATCTCATAGTTATCTCCCATGCTGAGCACACTCTCTGAAAGTATCCGCCTGAGGACGAAAGGAAAAACCTTGCGTCTGATCCATACATTTATACGCCTCTGTAAGCGCGCAGTTACACTCTGTAAGTTCCAGCTGCGGTGTATAAACCGAAAGGATGGCGCGTATTCTAAGATGTCAGCCCCCATTGCATAGGGCACATACGGCCTAAAACCACTGCTCCAAACCCATAGTCCAGAGGGAGTAAGGTGAATAGGATGGGCAAGCTCTATCTTATGTTGTGTTAGAAGCTTTCTCAATAAATGCCTTCTCTCCAAAAAATCCCATAATGTCGGATACTTGATAGGGGGGCCAATGCACAAATAAGGATGTAAATGAGATGGCGGTTCTTCTATACCGACAAACAGTACATCAGCTCCTGCTTCCCGTAGAGCTTGTCCCCATCGCCAGAGATGGATATCATGTGCGGGGCCGATAAGGGCTACTTTCATTTGAGGTGAATGGCTATCCGACTATGCTCTATAGGCACCAACCTTACACCGGCTTGATCCATATCAACGATCCGAGCCTCGGGGGGCCAGTCGCCCGCCTTATACTTTTTTATTATTTCATAAAACTTTTCTGAAAAAATAATACCATCTAAAAAAACACACACGTAGTCCGTTGGGAGCAGTGTGAGTGCCATGTCTTTCACGACCTCGTGTATATAATGGAAAAGTTCATCTATGGCACAGCCAGATACCGAATCTTCGGTTGCCACTTCTATTATCTGATTGAAGGGGAAGCTAACCTCTGCCCGGACAGGCCGACCATGGCTGCTCCACTGAGAGAGAAATATCATCAAACGACTATGAAGCGCCGTCTTCTGGTTGTCACTAAGTGGTCTTGCCAATATAAAATGCCACCTTCGCAACATGTCTCTAAGTTACACCGGAGAATGGAACGGCATCGCATGGGCGGTTTGGAAAATAGAAGAATCGGAGGAGCACTTGTGGAAAATCGCCAATATCCCCCCAGAAGAAGAAAAATACTTGCAGCAAATCTCTCATCAGCGCCGCCGATTAGAGTCTATCGCAGCACGAGCGGCCCGGGCATGCCTACCTCCAGGCTCTTTTTTTTCTCTCTCACACAGCTTCCCGTGGGCAGCTGCAGCGACCGCTCCTGTGCGCGTGGGCATAGATATAGAAAGGTTTCGGCCATTTCCCGCTCAGATTTGGTCATACTTTACACAAGATTTTGAAAGACAGACTTTTGAGCACTCAAATTTTACAAAATGGCATTTTTGGTGTGCCAAAGAAGTCTCCTTCAAGATTTTGCGTTCAAAGTATGACAATATATCATTTAGTCGTGAGCTTGTATTTGATGGAGAGCGGGTTATATTCAAAAGAGGAAATGAGCAGCGCGTTGTGCGACTGCATTTTATACAAAGCCCGGAGTGGCTCATGGGATTAGGTATATTTGAGGAAAGTGCAGTAGATTAGAATATGCGCACATGGCAAGTTCTCATTGTAGAAGATGAAGAGCCAGCTCGCCGACTACTGCGGCGCTACCTTCAACAAATACCTGCTATGCAGATAGAAGAGGCTTCTGATGGTAGTGAGGCCTTAGAAAAGCTTCAAAGTCGTACATGGGATATTGTGCTATTGGATATTGAAATGCCGGGCATGGATGGGGTATCTCTCATGCACTTCGCCCGAAGCCTCCCTTCGCCACCTGCTATCATTTTCACAACTGCCTATGCGGAGCATGCCGTGAAAGCCTTTGAAGGCGGAGCAGTAGATTATTTGCTCAAACCCTTTTCTGCCGACCGCCTTCGGCAGGCAGTAGAACGCGCTCAGCGTCACCTTTCTTCTTCCTATCCTGCTCCTACGGATAAACTCGCCATACCCCGAAAGGAAGGTCATATCATTTTGTCATTTTCCGAAATTGTGGGAGTGCGCATAGAGGAGCGTACTTTGTACATAGAAACCGTTAGCGGTCAAGTACATGAGACTCGCGCTTACACCCTGCAGCAGCTGGAAGAAAGGCTGCCGAGTCCGCCTTTTTTACGCATCGCTCGGGATGCTCTCATCAATGTGGATGCCATTCGTGAGGTTCTCCCGTGGTTTTCAGGGAGATATAAGGTCATTCTGCGCACGACCAGTGTGTATATGTGTAGCCGAGAGTTTGCCCCAGCACTCTTGAAAGTAGTAGGGCTCAAGGAATAGCCTAACTTAGCTGAACATGAGATCATTCGCTATTATATTTTTGCTTTTTCTCGTGGGCGTAGCCGCGTGGCTGATATGGGATAAGCTGACGAGACGGACTCCTCATGAGGCTCCACGAAAGGAAGAGGTATTGGAGATTTCAGACACGAGCTCAGCGCCAGAAGCCAAAACCCCAGAGCATCGTCATGAGAAAGCACAAGCAAACACAGCGCCTGCCTCTCAGCCGAGTTCTCAACACAGCAGCAATAAGTCTAAACTCTCTTCTTATGTCACGCTCAGTCGAGCACTGGCTAAGGGACCCTCTTGTCTCTATGTGCAGCATACTTACTATGGCCTCTGCTATGATGAGGAGCATGAACAGCCACGCTGGACCGTGTACATCCTCAGTGGCGAGAAACTAAACGAAGGGCGAATACGACGAACCCAGGACTTTCGCCCTGATCCTAAGATTCCTACACGGTCTGCGC
>JANWXY010000013.1 GCA_025057135.1 Bacteroidia bacterium
TCTTCATGTACCAGTTCTAATATGCATGCGTTTGAACGACCTTTTACATCGTAGATTTGTCGCACAAAGGGCATTTCGTACTGAAAATCACCCGCTGCCTCCCCTTGCACCTTGCGTAAAGCTCCTATTCGGCCGAGATAAACATAGAAGTCTTCTATCCCCTCCCATGCCTTGTAGTTGAGGAAATCTCCTACTATTACTCGCCATCGTCCATTAGCTGGGCGTTCTATAATTAGGATTAGTCCCTTAGGAGAAATAGGAGGTTCCGCGGGAAAAATAGAGCGAGGGGCTTCCGCATCTGATTGAGGACTTGATTTATTTGAATAGATAACCCATTCCTCTGAGAAATGGTCAGAGGCACATATAGCCCATGTGCGGATGAAGACAGGTATGGGACCTACAACCGTCTGAGCAGCTCCATACGGCTTCCAGCGGATCGCATAGTCTCCTGGCTTCTCGGCGCCTTCATCTTTTCTCGTAACAGGAGTCCCAAAGACGAGGAAAGTATAGGCGTGCGGTGGTTCATACTCCCAGCACCAAATGCCTTCAAAGTCAGGAATTTGTTCTTTCTTCAGACCGGGAATATTCCCATACTTAGGTCGCCACGGCTCCCCAACTATCTGCTGAAACTCCTGATAGGGAATTTGTCTGTATATAATGGAGCCTTGTCCAAGTAAAGAAGCGCTGGGCCCAAACGAGAAGGTGAGTACAGCTATACAAACTCTACTGGACAACGAGCTTCTGAACATATCTTTTGTCATTTGCAGAGACTACTACAAAATACATGCCAGAGGGCAGACTTTTTATCTCCAGCTCTATCTCGTAGCTTCCTGAAAGTAGTTCCTGCTCTAAGACAGTAAGCAAACACTTTCCATAGAGGCTGTGGATTTCTACCTTTACCAAAGCAGGCTCTGACAAGGAAAGAGGAAGAATGCACAGATCCTTTGCGGGATTAGGATAGATTGGGCGCAAGAGGAGAGAAGAGCGTTCTTTGTCATAGAAACTATTGATAGAAGCTACGACAGGGGTTTGAAAGGGAGAAAGGGAGATACCACCAGCATTTCTACTAACTTGTACGGCACGCAGTACTAAATGAAGTTCTGGCGCTCCAAACCGCACACCATAAGCTGGCTGTGTTCGTCCCATAGAATCAATTTCCTCTGATAGAAGGAACATTACCGATTGGCCTCCTCGGTCTCCAAATTGAGCAGTCATATCCCAGACAAAGTGGGTTGAATCTGATACATATGGATTATAGCCGATATACTGCCAGGTGGGATTTACCTGAGAAATATCTGCTGCCCAAACTTCTATCTCTTCCTCCTGGTCTTCAATTTCTTCTCTATCTTTTACTCGCACTATGAGCGTAACATAGCCTGCTGGGCTGACAGCAACATGAGCCTTTTCATAAATGTAACGAGTCGTATCTTCCTCTTGAAAGTAGCTAAAAGAACCATCTGCTTTCCAATAAGCCACAGCCAGACCGCTAATCACTATATCATCATCCAGAGAATTGAGGTTTGAGCTGTAAGGGTACTCATAGGTGAGAGCAATAGCTCCATATTCACCCTTTTCGTCTATAGAAAGCGAAGTAATAGAAGTCCCTGGTCCCATCCATACAAGCGTATCGGGCTGCGACCACGAAGAACCATCCCAGACTGAGTAAAGGGCAATATTTTCATAATCCGAAGAATTAGTAGATTGCAACCATACTAAGTAAGCGTTATTGGCTGAATAAAATACCAGATGAGGTTGATAGTTAGAGTTAGATTGGCCAGGGATGAGGATGGGATTACTGGCTGTGAGTGAATTTCCGCTGCGAGAGAGAGTCGCACTATAGAGCCGCGCCTCTCCGCCGACCATGCTTTCCCATATTAAGAGCCCTATATTACCCTCACCCCAGAAAATTGCAGGTTCAAATGCGCCTGTCGCCCCCGCAGGTGTAGGCAGTTGAAGAGTAGATAAGATAGTGCCCTGGCGAGGGTTGACTAAGGCAAGGTGGATATTCATTTGAGCTAAGTTATTCTCTATGGGAGCCTGAGGGTCTACCGAAGAAGCCTGTACCCACGCTACTACCGCTTCACCGGAGGGCAAAAGTGCAACTGAGGGACTAGAGAGATACTGATTAGTTTGTCTGATTACGAGAGGGGCAGTAAGAGAGTTAGAAGAGGGTAGATAATAGCTCAGGAGGAGTCTAGTATCACCCTGAGACGACAAGTGGTCCCGCCAAACAACGACAGTATGAGTATCCCGAGCTATCATCCTCGGCATAGGCCATTCATCTGGTAGGAAATCTGAAGTTTGATACGTTCTTGCTGTAAGCTCAGGGTACTCTGATTGCTCTATGAGATTGCCCCTGCTGCGAAGAGAGGGCAAGGGAGCGCCCCAAGCAGAAGGAGTATAGCTCCAACTGCGCGTGTATCCTAAAAATTGCCCTTCTGCTTCAACTCTAAACTCGCCTCCAAATGTTGTGGTCAGCCCAGAACCTGTGTAGTAAGAAGCTGTACCTCCTATTTCCAATGTGGCTCTAACTTCACCCCGAGCTAAGGTAGAACTCAAAAAAAGTAGTCTTCCTTTCAGCTCACCACGACCAAAAGCATAAGCTCTGAGTCGAGCGGCTACTTCTGTTTTATCTCCTTGTGCCGTTTCGTAGAAGCCCCACTGTCCATTTTGAACGCCTGTAACTAGCTGCAGTCGTCCCCGACCTTCCACTCCGAAGCCCAAAGAGGCACTCAAGTTAAGTCCTACTACCCCAACTCCTATCAAGGGTATTTCCTTGAGTTGGATTGTTTTCTGCCAGGAGGCGAGGTCAATGAGGCGAGACGATTGGATAATGGGATTTAGGTTTGGGTCTAAAGTAATAACAGTAGAAAGAGAGCTTTGAGAAGGGCGATTTTCTCCAAAAATACCAGAGACTAAAGCAAAGGCGGGTTGAGGCGTAGTTACCTGTATGTCGCCTGTCTGCATGTCAAAATCAGCTTCTATGTTAATCTGACCGCCTCGTAAAGTGAAGCCGCGCCCTCCGATTCCTGTGATGGTAGTGGGAATAGAAGTGATGTTGCTCAGAATATCGGCTAAATTGATCACTAAACGCAGACTAAGCGTGTTACCGCTTTCATTCAGAAGCTGAATCTGACTTCCCGATAAAGAAATCCAGGTCGGCTTACGCACATGTACAGGGTAATCGGCTCTTTCTATAGGGTCGCCTTGGGAGTCATAGAATACGGCGAAGAAAGTATCACCCGGCTGCAGGTTTGCGGCATTGTATTGCCAACTGCTTGAGGTGCCGCTACCAGCAGAACCTATAGAGCTGGCTCTCACGGCTCCTGTACTATCCACTAGGAAAAAGTCAATTCGGTCAGCATCTGGATGTTCAGCGGTTAGGGTGATTTCAACGGGAACTGAGTAAACAAAGTACGGGCCTTTATTTGCTAATAGGCTACCGTCCTGAGCAGCAGCGCTTGATAGTAAAAATCCAAGGGAGTACCATAGTCTCCTAATTTAGTAAGGCAGGCTTTCATGGCTACAAATATAAGGGGTTAGACTCAAACTTACTATAAGTGTTCTCCTTTAGGATTGGCTGTGTAGTCCAAAAGAGGGATCACTGGAATTGCGGGATGTTCGGGCAGGAATGCCGAAGGCGGAGGTGGAGGGAGGGTTGAATGCGGATTTTCATCTTAGAGGAAGTTAGGAGTAACTTACCTAGCTCATTCCACAATCTCTGTACAAAGCCAGAACCCCTGAGGGAAAATGCGAGCTCTGAGGCAGACTATTGTCTCTAAGACTTTATTCTTTTACAGAACCTCGTACCTTTGAGCTTTATGCAGGAGGGAAGACTCAGCCAGCTAGAGCTTTTGCCTTTAAGTCAAACTCTTCCCTCTTTGGATTTTGCTATTCTCCTAACGGGTACGGACACTCTGGATCAATGGATCAGCCTTCTAGACCAGATAAGAGAAGCTCTTAGAGACGAAGGACTGCTGTTTGTACAAGGAGTTCCCGAGAACTTATGCGAGATAGGGAGTTACTTAGATAAGTATCTACGCTTTAAGTACTGGATAGCTGTGGAATCTTTGCTACGCGTAGGGGCTGCCCTTCCTTCTGTACATGCAGGGATACTTTTGTTTGTCAAAGGAGATAGATTTCGTGTCTCTCAAGTGCGAATTCCCCACCTGTCCTGTCAAGCCTGCGGGAAGCCTTTGAAGGACTGGGGAGGGAAAGCCCACCTTAGGCATCCTTCAGGCACCCTTCTTTCCGATGTATGGAAGGACCTTCCACCAGCTAATAACTACTCAGGGCTCTCTGAAGCTGTATTACACCGCCTTATTGAGATGCTGCCGCCCAACTATCGGCGTGGGATCATCTTCCCCCGCGAGCGTCTCCATCCTACTGAACCACCACCTCCTCGGCTCTTTCCTTCTCAACCTCCCACCCCTCTCCCCTCTGCCTCGCCCTTACAAAGCGTTGTATTGCAGGGTGATATCTTAGAATGTCTCTCTCAAATACCTTCTGAGTCTGTAGACCTCGCCTTTGCAGACCCTCCCTATAATCTGCATAAACCTTATGATAGCTACGAAGATGATAAAGGAGTAGAGGAATATCTCCGCTGGTGTAAAGCTTGGCTCAAGGAGTACATCCGTGTGCTCAAGCCCACAGGTTCGCTCTTCTTACTCAATCTTCCCCGCTGGGCGATGCACCATGCTACGTTTCTAAACCGATATTTGCATCTACAGAATTGGATTGTTTGGGAGTCTTTAGCTGAGCCTCGAGGCAAAGTTATGCCAGCCCATTATGCTCTGTTGTTTTATACGAAGTCTCCCTCTGGCTTTACTTGGCACTATGAGAACCTGAAAATGATAGATGCGCGATCCTATTGCCTGCGCCCCTCTTGTGTCAAATCACGCAAATTTCGCGGAGAGGATGCAAAGGAACCTCTCACTGATATCTGGTGGGACATTCACCGCATCCGCCACAAAAGAGACCGAGATCATCACCCTTG
Organism: Bacteroidia bacterium; assembly: GCA_025057135.1. GTDB lineage: Bacteria > Bacteroidota > Bacteroidia > SpSt-205 > SpSt-205 > SpSt-205. The sequence goes on from JANWXY010000013.1 coordinate 4,997, forward strand.
CCAACTTCCTGAAAATCTTTTGAGGCGAATTATTGAGCTTACTACCCAACCGGGAGACGTGGTCCTCGATGGTATGGCAGGCACAGGTACTACTGCGATTGTGGCAGCTCAACTGGGTCGACGGTACGTGGCTATAGATATAGACCCTGAGTATGTAAGTATTACGAGAGAAAAGCTAGAGCAAGTTCGTACATGGGGAGTAGTACTACGCGAAAAGCAATCGCGACCTCGCCCTAAATACAATAAGAAAATCCTCCAGCTAGAACTACGGCGCATAGCCCTCTCTTTAGGACGGCTTCCCCACCCAGAGGATGTAGAGAAGCTGAGCCACTGGGGACTGAAGCCTTTTTTAGAAACCTTCCAAAGCTGGGGAAAAGCTATAAAAGCCGCCAAGATAAGCATAGACAGCCTATGAGTTCCTCTCCCATCCTTCCACCTCGCAAACTCACACTTGAAGAGGCGTGGAATACCCTTACTGTTTTCTTTATATCTCATGAGTTAGAAGAAGAGATTGACAGAAAAGCCGACTACATGGTGAGTTTATCGGAACGTTTTATGCCGTTTCTATCAGGGCTCGAGAACAATCAGGCTGACATAGAATCCCTACTCAAAGGAGGAGAAGAAGCTATAATATGGTTGCTTGCAGAGATAGGACTTTCTGAGGAGAAATTTCTGCGTATAGTATCTCTGCTCAGAAAAATAGGGATTATTCCAGAACCCTTAGACAAGGAATGGACTTTGAAACAACTGGTGAATAAAATTCTGAATTATGATAAGGTTCGTTCAGCAGTAGCCTGGCTCTTCACTGAGGGAAGCCAGGATGAGCGATTAGCTCAATACATCCCGCGCTTCTACCTAGAGACACTTGATATAAAGAGAGTAATGGCAGATGATAAGTATAGAAGGCGAATTCGCTATAAGCAATCTCTGATAGGCACTTATGGTGGTAGAAAGGGTTATTATGTTGAGCAAAGGATTCAGAATGTCTTAGATGAAGCAAAAGTGCCTTATGAAAAAGGCAGATCCCCTCTTCTAAAGGTAAATCTTGATTTCGCCATACCTTCTCTCTATGAACCCCAGATTGTACTCATGAGCAGCTTCCAAGAAACAACCAGTAGTGGTCAAAGCACGAAGGCAAGAGACATGGAAAAAGCCTACAGGGATTTGCAAGAGCTCAACAGCCGAGAACGCACTCAACGCATATTCATTAATTTCGCTGATGGGGGAGGCTGGCTAGCTCGTAAAGCAGACTTTGAAAGAATCGTGAAAAATTGTGATTACTTCTTGAACCTTCAGCACCTTAATTTGCTAAAATCAGTTGTAAAATACTACTTTGACGGGCGATCTTCTGGGGGAAAAAGAAAATAGGCTAATGATAAGCTATTCTCTCATGGAAAGTTTTTCTCCCTGAATTTTCGCAAAGCTCTTCCTGCTAGTAAGCATCCCTCCTCTGCCACCGCCAGCCGCATCTCTATCATTTTCCGATTGACGAAAAGCCTATTTTTGAGATACACATAGGCGTCAGGGTCTCTTTCCATGCGTACAAAGATAGACTTGCCTCGGATATATTTCTGGAGGTACTTCAGAGTTTCTTCCCTCTTTTCTGGAGGAATCTCTATACCCAAGAGCCTAATTCGCTTGCCCTCATGGGTAGTAAGCCATACTTTGCCTGCTTCTATTTCGGCGTCGGCGATTCGGAAGGTAGGGGCTTCTGGGAAGTCATCAAAGGCTTTCTGCGGCGGTTGTATATCTTGGAGGAAGGGGCGATAACCCGAGGGGGGTGCTACGAGAGAAACCTCCTTTTCCCTTCGCCGAATTTCTAAACTGCCCCATAGACTGGTACCTACCTTTTGCTGGATGAGGGGGAGAAAATCTTCTTGGATTTCGTACCCTATGGCGGAGCGTCCCAGTTCCAGAGCCGCGGCTAAGGTCGTGCCACTCCCAGCAAAAGGATCAAGCACCGTCTCTCCCACGAAGGAGAACATCCGAATCAATCGCTGGGGCAGTTCGGGGGGAAACATGGCTTCATGTCCCACTTGCCGCTG
>JANWXY010000043.1 GCA_025057135.1 Bacteroidia bacterium
CAAAGCTGGCCCCTAAAACTCAACCTCACCCAGTACCCTTCGCTTGACCCCTTTTTATCAAAAAATTTTTGTCGCACAGCCGACCTATGTCCCAGCCTCTGATGGGCTTTAGTACTCCTTTACAGGTAAAGTCACAACATCACTCTATTCTAAGCTGCTTTACCTTTGAGTTGTGCGTCATCTTTTGCTGTGCGGATGGATTTGGGGTCAGGTTTTTTCTATTTCAGGAGAGATCAAGAACCCCGAAGGAGAGCCGCTCGGTCATGTCATTATTCGCCTGCCGCAGACGGGCTTTCAAACCGTAAGTAGCGCCGATGGGCGCTTCACGCTCAGCGCCGCTCTGGATACGCTTATTTTGGAGCTGCGACATTTGGGATATCGTCTCCGCCGAGACACCCTGTATCGGACAGAAGGACAGAAGTTTTACTCATTCATCCTCTATCCTCAGGAGGTGCGCCTTGGAGGAATCATCATTACCGAAGCTGGAAAGGACCCCGGCGAAGTTCTGGTGCGTAGGGCGATTGCCGTGAAAGATCAAAATCAGCGATGCCTTCTGAGCTTCCGCACAGAGACATATACCCTTTTTACGCTGCGCTGGTTAGAACCGCCGAACAGCCTATTGCGCAAGCTGGCTAAGCTTCCCGAGGGTCAAAAGGATGTTTTGTTCATGAGTGAGACTTTCTCCCACATTTTTTTCGCCGCGCCAGATAAATATCACGAAGATATAGTGCGCTCACGCATCGTAGGAACTCAGCGATATAGCTTTTTAGGTGGATGGATATTCCAAGGATTCAATCCATACGCTGAACGCCTGTCCTTGCAAGAGATGACAGAGACTCCATTTGTTTTACCGCTTGCCCGAGATGCTCCTATATATTATCGCTACCGACTCGTAGGCAGTTACTGGGATGAAGAGAACTTATTCTATAAAGTCGCTGTGGAGCCTCGCAGTGCGGTCTCTCCATGTGTGGAGGGATATATGCTTATTGCTGACGAGAGCTATGCCCTTGTAGGTTTAGAATGGTATGTCAAGCCGCCTCGTCCTTTGCGTTATACCGATAGTATCGGTGTGCGGGTGACTTATGTGCCTGTCGGGAAATGCTATCAAATAGGCGAGCTCAGCTTCCGAGGGCACTTTCGCCTATCTGTCCCTGTCGGAAGGCTCAGCTTGACTGGCGAAGGATACGCTGCCTATCGGAAGTATCAGGTTCTGATTCAATCTAAAGCCTCTGAAAGTAAAACAGCCGCTCCTTCCCCATCTCTGTCCCCGAAGAAAAAGCCTAAGTTACCTCCTGCGCCAGCTGACACCGTACGAAGAGAAGCTCCTATTCGCCCAGAAACCGTCAAAGTAGAACGCATAAACTTTGGAGAATTTGTACGAATACTCCCAGAGGCTTCGGAAGCCTCAGCAGCTTTTTGGGACAGCCTACGGGCAGCCCCTCTGGACTCCGCGCAGGTGGCTTATCTCTCTCGTCACGACACAATGGTCGCCGCTCAAGAGACTCTCTCCTCCAAAGTCAGAAGCAGATTTGGACTCGTAGAGGGGGGCATAGGCTGGTCAAGGCAAAAGTCCAAAGGTGAGCGTAGTACATATATTAGCGCAGGTCAAAAATGGGTCAGTTATACTCCCCTTGAGGGGTGGGTGCTCCCTTTACAAGCTACATATAAGGTGAGAAATGAAGGAAGTGCATTGGAGTTTGTTTTGACAGGCCGATATGGGCTACGATGGCGTAGATTCCTCCCCGCTGGACAGATCGTTTGGAATACTCGGTATTATCCGCGATGGCGCTGGTATATTGGAGGGGGGATTCAGGTTAGAGAGCCCACAGATTTCATCCAGATACCAAGCCTGTGGAATATCGCCTACTACCTTTTGGGAGAGGAACCTTTGTGGCAAGGGTATGTGCGCCCCTTCGCAGTATTAGGTTTTGGAAGGTATCTCCACCGAACAGTGGAGATTGAAGCTCGGGCAGGGTGGGACAGACGACTCAGTTCCCCTCAGGCCTCCACGACCTATGAAGGCTGGCGCGGCGCTGTGTGGATGACCTGGCGTCCAGGTACTCGTTTGTTTCGGACGCCTCGGAGCACACAGTTTATTCCCCCTGACAAGGTTTTAACATGGCAGGTAAGTGTGGCTACCGAAACAGCGTGGCTAACTGATCAGCTTCTGGTGACTCTTTCAGGAGGGGTGAAACCCGTCTTGTCTATCAGTCCATTTGGGCGTTTAGAGCTAGAGGTGCATGGCTCTTGGCAGAATCGCTTGGCTCCTTGGGCGGACCGTTTATATGTGCGCGTAATGCCGCCTGCCTCGCATCGGGGGTTTGGGGAGTTCGTAGGATGGAGACCTTACGAAAGCATCGGAAGGTGGGCACCTATGGGGATCGTGAGCTGGTTTCCCGAAGGCGCTTTGGTTCGTCTGATACCCCTTCTACGGAGAACAAGCTGGCAGGAGGCACTCACTTTTCGTGGGCTGCGTCCTGAAAATAGCCCCTGGCACGTGGAAGGTAGTTTTTTCCTCCATCAGCTCAATTTCAGGCTCCGAAAAACAGGTGCGGCTCGTCCGCTCAGCATAGGTTTTCATGCTGTACTTATCGGTCGGGAGAAAAGAGGCTTCATCACATTAGGGTTAGGGGACCTTGCCCGCTCGCTCGTGGTGTCTAAGCTGACCCCTTCATGAGAGCTTACTGGATGGACGGGGTAGAGTTAGCAGAAATTTGGAGAGCTCTACCTTACACCGAAGCACCTTTTGATGAATGGGCATGGTGGGAAAGATTTCCCCTTGCATGGGGAGCGGTTGTTATAGAAGATAAAAGTTTGCCCCTTGTTGCTATACCTTTTGCAGTTCGTTGGCTCGGGGTAGCTTGCCTATATCGTCAGCCACTGATTCTACCTTGGATACCTTTTAGATTGGCAGAACCGCTTCCCGACTCGCCACCGGTGAGATACCGTCTCATTTCTCACATCTTATCTGCGCTCGGTGTATGGGCAAAGGGGCGACGTTTCAGCTATCTGGCTGGGGGGCTGCCCTCTGAGTGGTCCTATCTCCCTGCGCTAAACGCTTTTCGTGTGAAAGGACATGGAAGTTTTGTAGTGCGCGTAGGTGGCTTTGAACCTTCTAAGGAACTATTTCGCAAGGTGCGTCAGACGGCGCATGAGCCACTAAGGCCTATTTCGCCACAGGAAGCCTATGAATGGTGGTCATATCATCGTCCCAAGGGCGTTTCCCTAAAGCTTTCTACTCAACTCAAACCTCTCCTTGCGCTTTCCGAAGCATGGCATACAGTTGGAATAGGCATGCCACTCCGGGCAGTGGGTTTTTTTCTCAACGGGCGTAAACGATTATGGTACATAGCGGGGGCTTCTGTCAGGGGAGGCGGACAAAGTATGACTCGCATTCTGTATGAAGCTATTCTATTTGCCCATAGTCAAGGAAAAGACTTTGATTTTCAGGGGTCAGTCATTCCTGGGATAGAAAGGTTTTTTCGGCAGTTTGGTGGGGAGTGGGAGCCTCGGTACTTTATTTCAGCCTGGCGCTTTTGATAACTTCGCTCTATGCCAGTACATGTACTTGGCGAGCACCCTTCTCTCCTGACTCAAATCCTCGCTGAGCTGCGCAATCAGAAGCTTCAAAAAGACCGTCACCGTTTCCGATGGAATCTCAAAAGGGCTGGCTTTCTTTTAGCTTATGAAATTAGCCGACACCTACCGTACCTTCAAGCGGAAGTTACGACCCCTCTGGGACAAGCCCAGGTGCAGGTACTGGCGGAGCCGCCTGTCCTCGTGAGCATCCTTCGGGCGGGCAATCCTTTCATGGAAGGCGCTATGGAGGCGTTTGATTTTGCCGATGTAGGATTTGTCGCTGCTCGTCGTACCGAACTCACGAATAGAGAGGTACAAGTAGAGGTGGATTACTTAGCCGTTCCTCCTCTGGAAGGGCGACTCGTTGTATTGATTGATCCGATGTTGGCGACGGGGCGCAGCATCCTCCTTTCGTACGAAGCCCTTCTTCTGCGGGGGCGCCCTCGACAGCTCTACATTATGGCCCTTATCGCCTCAGAGTATGGCGTTAGCACCGTGCAAAAAAGTCTGCCTCATGCCCATCTATATGTCGGCGCAGTAGATAAAGAGCTTACTGCCAGGGCTTACATCGTACCAGGCTTAGGGGATGCTGGTGATTTAGCGTATGGGCCGCTACATCATTGAATGGGTGCTTTTTCTCAAATATCTCTCCATTTTCCTCATGAGCGGCTTCAAGTTCATGGTAGGAGTAGCGATGAGCATGGCAATGCGTTTAGGGTTCTGGGAGCAGTTTTTGATAACCGTCACAGGAGGTATCGCAGGCGTAATACTTTTTACTTACTTAGGTGATAAGCTGCGTCAGTGGATAGCGCATCGTCGCAAGCGTCCTACCCGTGCCTCTCCTTCACCCAAGTGGGCTCAGTTGTGGGAAAAGTACGGCCTTTGGGGCGTAGCATTCCTGACCCCTCCTATACTCAGCCCTCCCATAGGGACAGCCATAGCGCTGGCTTTCGGTACCCCTCGTCCGATAATCATCCAGCGCTTCGGCATAGCTATGGTGGTCTGGGGGGGGCTCTTTGCCGGAGTCTGGGATTGGCTGAGAAGTCTATTTTAGAGTTCAATTTATTATGAAATAGTAACTTTGCGGCATGTTTAGGAGCGGCTCTTATCTCGCTTTATTCGCTGCTTTTTTGTGGGGACAGGTGGAGGACACCCTAAAAACCTACGACTTGGATACCGTCCGTATAGAGGGTTATCAAAATACCCTTCTGCTTGTGGGGGAGACAAGCGCTGATAAAGCGGTACGACTTTTACCTGCCACTCAGTTGGTTTATCGGAGCGTTCCTTTTGCCCAAGAGGTGGTATATCAGGGATTTCTACCGACTCAAACCCAGGTGTCCATAGAGGGTATGCGGGTTTTACCTGCTTGTGTAGATAGAATGGACCCTATTTTGACTTTTGTGGAGGCAGCAGCCATAGAAGGGGTCAGTTGGCAGAATACCAATAACTGGGGAGCCACCCCCACTATGAATGTGGAACTTTTTTCTCCCGAAGGCCCCAGAGGTGGGCAAGCGGTGCTTTCGGTCGGAGATAATTATCATCGGATTGTCAGTAGCTTTCGCCACCGTCAGCGAGTGGGCCGTTTTAGGATAGCTTCTGTGCTCACCTTTCGTCAAGGTGGAGATTATCGCATAGGAGCGTGGCCGGCGTTTGGAACTTCGCATAGGGCTACTCAAGCGTGGCCTGCGGATACTTCACTCAATTTGCCCGCCTTTCGCAAGGTAAATCTACATACTGCCATAGCCTATCAGGTTTCAGAGTCTCATCGGGTAGAAGCCAGCTACCTCGGGGACTATTTTTACGATGTAGCGTATCCGGCCCTTGTCATGGACGCTCGTCATAGTGCAATGCATCTAATAAGCATATGCCACACATGGAGAGATGTGTCTGAGTTTCGGGCTTATGTCAGTACGGTTTTTCATGACATGACCGATGAAAAGCGTCCTGTATCCGAAATTCAAAATCGCATCGTCATGCCAGGGATGTACATGCCGATGATAGGGAAAACGCGTACCTCTGGCGCTATATGGAGCCTTAATTGGTGGAGAAAAGAGGGAGTTCGTCTCTGGCAGCGAAGCGAGTTCGTTTCTGGGTCTGCATTTGCTTCTATGGATATGTTTCCGCTGGATGGAGGTACGGTGATGCGGCTGCTTAATCTGCCCGATGTTCGCATTCAACAAGGCGGTTCTGCCCTCTTATTAGACTATCAGCAGGGTAGTTGGCTTTTCCACATGGAAGGTCGCTGGAACCTTTTGGCATATATCGTAGGAGATACTCTTGCCTACCGTCCCCTGCGCATGTATCAAGAGACTTATGCTGGTGCGAGCGCTGCACGACGGTCTTTTTCCGTCTATGAAATGGTCGGTCGCATCTCTTGGAGCAAATCTGGACATACCCTCACCTTCTCTCTATCACAGGGTACTCGTGCGCCGGTGCATACAGAGCTCTACGCTTACTATCTATACGTTCCGATGGATAATAGCATCCTCATGGGAAACTCCTCTCTGCGTCCAGAGCGGCTCTTTCGGTTAGAGACCGACTATGCCTACGCTCAGGAACGCTGGGGATTCCGCCTGAATCTATACGCCAATCGCTTTTCTGACTACATTACTGCGGTCACCTTTCTCGCCCCGCAAACCCCCGGCAATAGCACCAGACAATCATGGCGTATTTTGAAGAATGGCGGTGTCGCCTATACTGGCGGCTTTTCGTTACAAGCGTCATTTCATGCAAATTCATCCGCTCTGTTTGAGGCTTGGGCGGGTTATACTTATGGCTGGAATCAAACGCTGCGAGAGCCTTTACCATGGATATATCCCCTTTTCGGGCGAGTGCGTTACACTCAGCGTTATCGTCGTCATCAGACCAGTTTGGAACTTTATACCGCGGCTGCTCAAAGCCACCTTTCTCGTACTATATATTTGGAAAACCACACGCCAGCTTACTGGCTACTTCACGTACGCTATGGATATGCCGCTTTCCAGAATCACCAATTTCGCGCTACGCTAACCCTGAGCGTTGAAAATGTGCTGAATGCTTATGGGTGGGATCATCTGAGTGTCGGCGACATGCCCTTTTTAGGAAGGGTCGTGCGGGCTGGGGTGATAGTGAGCTGGTGAAGAAGCCGCTGTGGTGATATGACAAGTTGAGATAGCCGATACTATTTCGTCCGCTTGCAAGGCAGGGCATATTTGCGCACGCATACGCGCCAAACCGCTGAGGTCATTTCCATCCTTCCTTGGTAAGATAGTTTGAAAGCGTATTTTGTTCAGGTCTTTGGGTTATGAAAAAAATACTCTTCCTGTCGGCGTGGCTTCTCTGGGCGCAGAATCCTCGTAAGTGGCTCTTCGGAGCCCAAGTGGGTCTGAATATACCCGCTTATCGCTCCTCCGAACGCATAGATAAAGCCGTAGTTATGCCAGGCTTCACTGGTGGTCTCTCTGTGAAGTACGCCTATAGTCCCAAATGGGTACTTCACACTGGATTGTATTTTAGTCAGAGGAACTCCGCCTATTTAGTCCGAGAATCGTATCCAGAAGATACAACGATCGGGACATTTCAGGACAGCTACACTGTGCATGTCTCAAATGACGGCCGTCTGGAGCTTGCCCATGTAGAACTTCCGATTTTGATTCAGTGGAATTTCTTGAATATGGCGCATAGTCGGTCATACTTTTTGGGAGGTGCCCACGTTGGCTATCGGCTTTTCTTCAAGAATTACGGACAAACTCAGGTGGCGCTGGAGGGACTGGACTTCTTGCCTTTGTTCGGCTTTTCTCCACAGACTCGCCTGATAGTTGCCGAGGGACCGATTCAGCCTGGTAAGGTGGATTTTCGTCGAGGGGATTTGGGATTGTGGGTGGGAGGAGGGAATAGCTATCGCATGGGTTCCGGTGAAATGAGCTTTGAGATTCGGGCTTTTACGGGGATTGTCAATATTTTTCGGATACCATCTCATCAGCGCTTTTACAACGGTTCTGTGATGTTTCTCACCGGGTATCACTTCTGATAATCTATCAGAATGCCCGTAGTTTTGCCTCCATGGGCAGCCGCTTTGTATTTAGCTTTTTCGTGGGAGCGTTTCTTGTAGGTAGCTATGGTTGTAAGCGAGTGCCTGCTTGGTTGGATAGCGCCCCGCTGATTGGGACTCGGGTGGAAGATGATTTGAATCGGACGATTTATTTACCTCAAGCGCCTAAGCGCGTAGCCATAGCTACATCGGAAGCTCTCCCTCTGTGGTTGAGCTCTAAGCTGGACAGGTACATCGTCGCAGGATGCTATGGGGATAGAGAAGACACGAGAGTCTTTTATTTGTCTTGTGATGACTCCGTCTCTCTCTCAGAAGCGCTTCACAGAGCTAGAGTAGATTGGGTATGGACAAACCGACTGGAGCAGGTCCCTGCATTTCCAGAGGCTAAAATATATGTTTTCCGTCCTCAATCTATGGAACAGTGGCTTCGTCACCTGAAGGTTCTGGGGGAGGTATATGGAATGAGTGGGTTTGGTCAAGTGGCGGATAGCTTAGCGCAGCTTCTGCGGGAATATGAAAATAGACTTGCGGATGCGCGCCGATTGAAAGTTATTATTTTGAGTCCAGAAGTGCCCGGAGGAATAATCAGTAAGTATCATCCACTGGCTTCTATCGTCAGTAGAGCGGGGGGTATCGTCCCTTATGGAGCTGAGAAAGGGCAGCGCGTCGTACAAGTGCCCCCTGATAGTATAGCGGCGGTTCCAGCCGATGTGATTTTTGTTCCTGATGGGAATATGGAGCTGATAAATGCTTTTCTGCAAGCTTATCCCGAGGCTTACAGTATGCCCGCCCTGCAGTATAAACGGATATTTTCCATTCCTTCCTCTACTCTAAGTCACCCATATGCAGAACCTTTTCAGGCATTTTATACCTTGCTCCAGGCGCTTCATCCGGAGCTTGTAAGGTCTCAAATCTCAGTTCAGAAGGAAACGGAGTGATGCATTAGATGGTATAGCGGCAGCTCTACATATTCCGCCTGTACTTTCCACCAACCTCGTATAGAGCCCCGGAAATCTGTCCTAAGCTCGCTACTTTGACCGCTTCCATTAGCGCTGCGAAGGTATTCTTCCCTGAGAGTGCTGTATCCTGCAAATGGCGTAGAGCAGAAGCCGTTTTTGCGGCGTTACGCGCTTGAAAAGCTTTGAGATTACGGATTTGTTGCTCTTTCTCCTCAGAGGTAGAGCGTACTACTTCGTTCGGGATGTTCGTTGGGGAGCCATCTTTACCCAAGAAGGTATTCACGCCGATAATCGGCAACTGCCCTGTGTGCTTGAGGGTTTCATAGTAAAGGGATTCTTCTTGGATTTTGTTGCGCTGATAGCCTAATTCCATTGCTCCCAGTACTCCCCCTCGTTCGTTCAATCGCTCAAATTCTTGTAGGACTGCTTCTTCCACGACATCTGTCAGCCATTCTATGAAAAAGCTGCCCTGCCAGGGGTTTTCGTTTTTCATAAGCCCCAGTTCTTTTTGTATGATGAGTTGAATGGCTACTGCTCGCCGAACCGACTCTTCTGTGGGCGTGGTGATAGCTTCGTCGTATGCATTAGTATGGAGGGAGTTAGCATTATCGGCGAGGGCATAGAGCGCTTCCAAGGTGGTACGAATATCGTTGAAAGCTATTTCTTGGGCGTGGAGAGAGCGGCCTGAGGTTTGCACGTGGTACTTGAATATTTGGCTGCGAGGGCTGGCTTTGTACAGGATTTTCAGAGCTTTTGCCCAAATGCGGCGAGCGACGCGTCCAATGACTAAGTATTCTGGGTCCATGCCGTTGGAGAAAAAGAAGGAGAAGTTAGGGGCAAAGTCATCCACAGCCATCCCCCGTGAGCGGTAGTATTCCAAGTAGGTGAAGCCATTTGCTAATGTCAGCGCAAGCTGAGTGACTGGATTAGCGCCGGCTTCGGCGATATGATACCCCGAGATAGAGACTGAATAGAAGTTACGCACTTTATGCTGGATGAAGTACTCTTGGACATCAGCCATCATGCGTAGAGCAAAGTCAATGGCGAAAATGCAAGTATTCTGTGCCTGGTCCTCTTTCAAAATGTCTGCTTGAACCGTTCCGCGTACGCGGGCCAGGGTATCGGCTTTTATGCGTTCGTATATGTCCTGGGGGAGCACTTCATCGCCTGTAGTGCCCAGCAGCATGAGTCCTAATCCATTATGTCTGTCTGGAAGTTTGCCTTCATAGACAGGTCGGGGCAGTCCGAGAGCATTATATTTCTCCTGGATTTTTTGCTCTACCACTTCGGCGAGTCCATTTTCTCTGATGTATTTCTCACACTGCTGGTCAATCGCCGTATTCATAAACATGGCCAGGATCGCAGGGGCAGGACCATTGATAGTCATAGATACAGAGGTCTTGGGGTCCGCTAAGTCAAATCCCGAGTAAAGCTTTTTCATGTCATCCAGCGTAGCGATGGAGACGCCGGAGTTACCGATTTTGCCGTAAATGTCTGGACGATAATCAGGGTCTTCACCATATAGGGTTACAGAGTCAAAAGCGGTACTGAGGCGCGGCGCACTCAGTCCTGAGGCCAAATAGTGAAAGCGTCGGTTAGTTCGTTCAGGCGTACCTTCTCCGGCAAACATCCGAGTAGCTTCTTCTTCCGTGCGCTTGAAGGGAAAGACACCCGAGGTGTAAGGGAAATGTCCCGGAAAGTTTTCTTGGAGGGCCCATCGCACTCTGTCTCCCCAATCCCGATAGCGTGGGGTAGCAATCTTAGGTATCTGAATATGGGAAAGGCTTTCCGTATGCGTTTGTACCCGAATCGCTCTGTCTCTTACGGTGTATTCATACAGAGGGGCCTGGTACCGGGCTAAGGTCTCCTCCCATTTCTCCAAAATCGTACGAACCTCAGGGGCAAGCTGTTTTTCAAGCTCTTGTTGAAGTCGTTGGATGTCAGGGCTTGGACTAAGCTTGATGGTATCCTGTATAGCTTGGAGCTGATGAGCTATCTGGGCCTGCTCCTCTACCCACTGATTGTAGGAGCGAATCGTATCAGCGATTTCAGCCAAATACCGCTGACGCTGAGGAGGAATAATGGCGGAGATGGCAATAGGACGCTCATCTTTTGAAATATGGCTCGTTTCCCACATTCCCGGCTTTTTCTCGGCGACTTTTTCCATCAGAGCTCGGAAAAAGCGATTTACCCCGGGGTCATTGAACTGTGAGGCGAGGGTAGGGAAGACAGGCATGACATCTACTGGCTCAGAGAAGCGCTTGAAGTTGCGTTGATACTGCTTCCGCACGGCGAATAGCGCATCTTGGGCACCTTTGCGATCAAACTTGTTTAGTACGACAAAGTCTGCATATTCCAGCATGTCTATTTTTTCCAGTTGGCTTGGTGCGCCAAACTCTGGTGTCATCACGTAGACTGATATGTCAGTGTAATCCACAATCTCGGTATCCGCTTGACCGATACCCGCCGTTTCCACCCAGATCAGGTCAAATCCCGCCAGTTGGAGTAAGCTAATAGCTTCTCCAAGAAAAGGTGGTATGGAGCGATGAGCTGTCCGCGTCGCAAAGGAGCGCATATACACATGCGGATGATAAATGCTATTCATGCGTAGCCGGTCACCGAGGAGAGCGCCGCCACTCTTGCGATGTGAAGGGTCTATGGAGAGTATGGCGATTTTTTTGTCTGGGAAATAGCGCAGAAATCTCTGTACAAATTCATCTGTCAGAGAAGATTTTCCTGAGCCGCCTGTGCCGGTTACGCCGATCACAATAGCTCGGCGCTCCACAGGATAATGCCTAAGGAACTCTCGAATGGTCTCGGGATCATTCTCTAAACGGCTGAGGGCACGAGCCAACGGTGCATAATACGGGCCTGTTACTTCTGACAGGTGTTCAAGGGCACCATTCAGATCAGCCCAGGGGGCAAAGTCTGACTTTTCCATCACATCATTTATCATGCCTTGGAGACCCATAGCTCGCCCATCATCAGGCAGATAAATCCTCGTGATGCCACGACGGTGCAGCTCTTGGGCCTCTTCGGGGAGAATCGTACCGCCCCCACCGCCGAAGATGCGTACATGAGTGGAGCCAGCCTTGTCAAGTAGCTCCCGGATGTAGGTGAAAAACTCCATGTGCCCCCCCTGGTAGGACGTAAGCGCTACTGCTTGGGTATCTTCTTGAATAGCCGCAGTTACAATCTCTGCGGCACTGCGATTATGTGCCAAATGAATGATTTCCGCACCGGTAGATTGAAGGATACGGCGCATGAGATTGATAGCCGCGTCATGCCCATCAAAAAGAGAAGCAGCTGTAACAATCCTGATCGGATGACGGGATTTGTACGGTTGAGCTTCCGCTTTACCTGCGAAGCGTTGAGCCACTGCTTGTGACATGTAGCAAAGATAACATAATGCTGAGCTTGACTATGGCTTTTTTGTTACCACAGGAACCACTGTCTAAGTTCATTTCCGCTCTGCCATCACTGTGCCGTCCGATTCAGCTGCATCATTAGCTAAAGAGTTAGAACTTTTCTTTTTGCAAAGGAGAATTTCTATAACTTTGCGGCATGTCAAACGCCAAACAGTACCGATACGAAACGCTTCAAATTCATGCAGGGCAGCAGCCTGATCCTACTACGGGAGCCAGAGCCGTACCGATTTATCAGACGACCTCTTATGTATTCAGAGATAGCCAGCATGCAGCTAATCTCTTCGGACTGAGGGAGTTTGGTAACATCTACACCCGAATCATGAACCCAACTACCGAGGTCTTTGAGAATCGGGTAGCCATATTAGAAGGTGGAGTGGCAGGGCTTGCTACGGCTTCTGGTCAGGCAGCTCAGTTTATTGCTTTGACTACACTCGCTGAGGCAGGAGACAATATTGTCTCCACGTCTTACTTGTATGGAGGGACTTACAATCAGTTCAAGGTGCAGTTCCCGAGATTAGGTATACAGGTACGCTTCGTAGAAGGGGATAATCCAGCAGACTTCGAGGCACTCATAGACAGTCGGACCAAAGCTCTGTACATTGAAACGATAGGCAATCCAGAGCTCAACATTCCCGACATAGCTGCCATAGCTGAGGTAGCGCATCGCCACGGCATACCTCTGGTGGTAGATAATACCTTCGGGGCAGCTGGCTTTCTTTGCCGACCGATAGAATGGGGGGCGGATATTGTAGTTGCCTCAGCTACTAAATGGATAGGCGGGCACGGGAATAGTATTGGAGGCATTATCGTAGACAGTGGTCGTTTTGATTGGGCGGCTTCGGGGCGGTTTCCAAGCTTCACTGAACCTTCGCCTGGGTATCATGGTTTGAGGTTTTGGGAAACTTTCGGCGCTGGTAATCCACTTGGACTCCCCAATATCGCTTTTATCATCCGAGCCAGAGTAGAGGGCCTGCGGGACTGGGGACCTGCCCTTTCTCCGTTCAATGCCTTTTTATTTCTACAGGGGTTAGAAACGCTTTCGCTCCGAGTTGAGCGCCACTGCCAAAATGCTTTGGCCCTGGCAGAATGGTTATCTGCTCATCCTGACGTAGAATGGGTAAAATATCCTGGACTCCCTACCTCGCGTTATCACGACCTCGCTAAAAAATACCTCCGTAATGGATTTGGCGCTGTGCTCATGTTCAAGATTCGGGGTACCAAGGCACAAGCGGATGCTTTCGTAGATAGTTTGCGCCTAGTCAGTCACTTGGCAAATGTCGGAGATGTGCGTACTCTCATCATACATCCAGCTTCTACCACTCACGAGCAGCTGAGTCCCGAAGAGCAGAAATCAGCGGGCGTAGAACCCGGCGTACTCCGAGTGAGTGTAGGTCTGGAACACATAGAGGACATCAAGGATGACTTTCAGAATGCATTTAGGCACGCACTCCATCCCCCAGTCTTGTCTATCTCTGGAAACTGAAAGATTGGAGGAGCTCACGATACCAGTAGGTCACCTACATTTAGAAACAGGCGCCGAGATATATGTAGAGTTACACACATGGATAGCTGGGCCCTGGCCTCCAACGGAACGGGTTATATGGGTGATTCACGCTCTTACAGGCAGCGCCGATGTTTCTCAGTGGTGGCCAAATGTATGGCGCACCCTCAACCTTTCCTCACGAGGGTATACTGTAATCAGCGCTAATCTGCCGGGCTCCTGTTACGGTTCTACGGGGCCCCTAAGTGTATCTCCTCACACAGGGAAGCCATATTACAGAGATTTCCCATTACTTACCACGAGAGACGCTGCCGTCGCCCTGGATAAACTTCGACAAGCTCTGAGGATTGATGAAATACATGCTCTCATAGGAGCCTCGCTTGGGGCACAGGTCGGATTAGAATGGTTAGTGCTGGCGCCGCAAGTATTTGATAAAGCGATGTTGATAGCTGGAAATGCATTTCACTCCGC
The DNA here is from genome assembly GCA_025057135.1 of Bacteroidia bacterium. Taxonomy (GTDB): domain Bacteria; phylum Bacteroidota; class Bacteroidia; order SpSt-205; family SpSt-205; genus SpSt-205. The sequence goes on from JANWXY010000043.1 coordinate 13,969, forward strand.
TTGGGGGATAGCTTTCAATGAAGCGCAGCGTATGGCGATAGAAGCGGATCCGACATATTTTCAAGATACCCCTCTGGGGGGGATGGCGGGTATGAGAGCTGCTCGAGCTACGGCTATGCTTAGTTATCGCTCTTACTTTATCTACAACCACAGACAGACTCATCCCACTAACCTGTCCGCCGACCCTTTACCTGCCGCCAGCTACCAGAGATATCAAGGTGAAAAACTTGCCCGACGCTTCAACGCCTATTCTTATGTGGCGCTCACTCGCATGATGGATAGTCATCATATCGCCAGAGGAAGAGGCGTGACCGCTGCAGAAGTTCTCCAAAACCTACCCATGCCAGTCGCATATGTCGGTATTCCGAGTGATATTTTATATCCCTTGGAGGAGCAGATATTCCTAAGAGACCACACACCTCAGGGCAAACTAATCACACTGGACTCTCCTTTTGGACATGATGCATTTTTGATAGAGGAAGCTAAGATGGCTGAGATAATCGGGCAGTTTTTGTATGAATAAGCGGATAGTCCTTTTCGGGTTCGGGAATGTAGGCGGAGGCTTTTATCGGCTATTCCAGTCCGTCAAAGACCAAATACCTGCTGATATCACTGCGATTGTGGTCAAGCACAAGGAGAAGCATCAGCTGCCCTTGTCTATTTTGCATGCTTATGATGAAGGGACATGGCGTGAGTGCTGGGAGACTTCGGACATCGTCATAGAATGTACGAATGACCCGATAGCGGGCTGGGATATAATTTTTTCATCGTTACAGGCAGGTAAGATAGTGATAACTGCCAGTAAGCGTCCTTTGGCTCAAAACTTGTCTGCTCTGCATCAGTGGCTGGCGTCGTTTCCTCAGGCGGTGATTCGGTATGAAGCAGCAGCTATGGCGTCAGTGCCGATATTTAGAGGTATAGCGGATCATTTTGCTCAAGAGCCCCTCGCTGAAATCTTCGGTGTCGTCAATGGTACGACTCATTACATCATGCAGGAAGTTCTGGAAAAAGCTCTCCCCTACGCCGAAGCTCTTAAGCAAGCCCAGTATCTCGGGTATGCTGAGGAAGACCCTTACCTGGATATATCTGGATGGGATGCAGCGTACAAATTAGTCCTGCTTGTCTGGAAACTTTGGGGCACCATCACTCCATTAGAGAAGATACCAGTTTGGGGCATATCTGGTCTCGGCATGGAAGAGTACAAGCTTTGCAGGAAATACGACCTGCTGCTCAAACCAGTAGTCAAGGCTAAATCAGCAGGAGACCACCTTTCTCTTTTCGTCGGACCTGCTTTTATTCCCAGAGATGATGTCTTCGCTTCCTTACAGGGGGCGGATAATGGACTAAGGTTTGAATGGGGTTGGGCAGGTTCGCAGTTTTACAAAGGCAAAGGTGCGGGGCCAGAGGCGACTGGCTCCGCTATAATGGGGGACTTGTGGAATGTTCTCCATAATCCTACCCCCGGTTATTTGAAAAATGCCAAACACCTTCGCATAGAGGGGGAAAGCGGATATTTCTACATAAGGGGGAAAACTCTGGTAAGCCAGCTTTCTGGGAGCATATTTCCCTTCGAGGGCGGAAATGTATGGCGTGGAAGCTCTGAGCAATTGCGGGAAGCCACCCTCAATATGCCTCCAGACTCATACTTTGTAGCTTTACTCTCTGATGAAGCCCTTTTGGCTCAAGTCCTGAATAAATAGCTGGCGCACAGCAGAGAAAGTCCCTCTACTGCGAAGGACCCGGACTGGGCTTTCTGCTGACTACCCTCTGTCGCCTTCCTTTCTACAAATACCATTTACTTTGGTAAAAGCGAATATGTGGCGAAACCTCTTTGCTATACCGCGTCGGGATAAACATACCGAGTGGGTGTATTTCTGCGGACACTCGTTAGGAGCTCAGCCTAAGGCAGCTGCGAGTTACATTCGGCGCCGATTAGAAGAGTGGGCATGGGAAGGTGTGGGCGCTTACTTTTCTCAGCGAGCCCACTGGGTGGATTATGCGGATAGTTTGCGGGAAAAAATAGCGCCTCTTTTAGGCGTGCCCATCCATAGCATCGCCATAGCACACACACTCACGACTAACTTACACCTTCTCATAGCCAGTTTTTATCGTCCTACCGCTGAAAGGTACTATATCCTTACAGAGAAGCAGCCTTTTCCCTCAGATGTCTATGCGCTACAAAGCTGGGCAAACTACCACGGTTATCCCGATGCGATTATAGAATTGCCTAATCTGGTGCCGACGACAGAAGAGATAGTTCAGGAGATTTACCGACTTGGTGAAAAGCTCGCTGGCGTATGGATGAGTGGCGTACATTACCTAACGGGGCAGGCGTTTGAAATAGAAAAAATCACTGCTGCTGCACATGCCGTAGGAGCATGGGCAGGCTGGGACCTGGCCCATGCAGTGGGGAATATCCCTTTATCGTTGGAAGCGTGGGGAGTGGATTTTGCCGTCTGGTGCAGTTACAAATACCTCAACGCCGGTCCAGGAGCGGTTGGAGGCCTGTATATCCACCCAAGTCATCATGCCCGTGGACCGCAGTTTGCAGGGTGGTGGGGCAATCGTTTAGAGACCAGATTTCTCATGGACAAACATTTTGATCCAGCGCCAGATGCGCGAGCATGGGTTCATAGTAATCCGTCGCCCTTATCGCTTGCAGCGCTGGAAGCCAGCTTAGACATATTTGCTCAACTTGACTTATCAGAATACTTTATGAGCGTGCAGCGCTTGCATAATTACCTGCGACAGGGGCTCGTCTCTATGCCGCATGTAGAAGTCGTGACGCCAGAGCGCAGCCACGGGGCCCAAGTATCATTTCGGTTACGCGTGGAGTCGCCCAAGGCAGCTTATGAACGGCTCTTGACAGCGGGCTTTTGTGTGGATTGGCGGGAGCCTGATATTATCCGCGCCGCACCCGTAGCGCTTTACAACCATTCCGAAGAAATAGATGCTTTCATTTCGGCTGTTGCTACTTTATCTTCTCTGTGAGGCTATTATGGCAGAACCGATTCGGTATAGGCTCTCATGGGAGAGTCCCCAGCGGTACATCTATCAAATAGAAATAGTGGCTTCTCCAACAAAAGGGCCGCATACAGACTTTGCTTTACCGGCTTGGCGGCCGGGGCGATACATTTTACAGAACTATGCAGGGGCTGTCTCTCATTTTCATGCCGAAGATGAAAAAGGTCGCCCCCTACTCTGGCGCAAAGTCACGAAAGACCTCTGGCGGGTACAAAATCCAACTCACGGGCGCTTGAGGGTTCGCTATCGCTTCTATGCCAAACAGATAGATGCCGGCTCTAGCTACCTCTCGCCCGACCTGGTTTATTTCAATCCTATCAATCTCTTCATGTATCTGCCAGAGCGTTTAGGTGAAGCTTGTGAGTTGGAGCTACCTGCCCTTCCTCCTACATGGAAAGTAGCCACGGCACTTCCTCAAAAAGACCATCGTCTATTTTATGCCCGAGATTATCACCACTTGGCGGACTCGCCCTTTTTGAGTGCGCCAACCTTACGCAGTGAAAAGACTACTTGCGCCGGCGCTACTATTCATGTACATTTTCATGGCCCCGTGAGCGCTCAAAGCCTTTCGGGGTTTCTCTCCGATATTTGTAAAATAGTTCAGACGCAAGTAAAAATCTGGGGGAGTCTGCCGCTAAAAGAGTATCACTTCATTTATCTCCTTGTACCATTTCAGATGCGTCATGCCGTAGAGCATGAATACTCGGCTATGTTTGTATTACCGGCCGAAGGTGCGGCTTCGGAGCAGGCTTTGAAGGGGTTTTTAGGTATTTCCGCTCATGAGTTTTTCCATGTATGGAATGTCAAACGGCTTCGTCCTGCGGCACTCGTGCCTTATCGGTATGATAGAGAGGCTTATACGAGCCTTCACTGGCTCACCGAGGGGATTACAGACTACTATTCAAACCTCACTTTGGCTAGGGCTGGTATTATTTCCCCCGAAGAGTACTGGCAGCGTCTGAGCAATGAGCTCACCCAAATAGAAAATGCCTATGCCTACAAGGTTTTTTCTCCTGCGGAGCTTAGTATAGATAGCTGGTTGGCTACTTCTACCTACCGTCCCGCGCTATATCAAGGGTCCTTCTATGCAGCTGGGAAAAGGGTAGGTTTTCTACTGGATATGCTTCTACGCAAGCATACTGATGGCAAAGTTAACCTGGACTCTTTGCTTCGGTTTCTATATGATAAGTACTACTTGCATGGCAGGGGGATTCCCGAGGATGGGGTAGAAATGGCAGCTGTACAGCTGGCAGGTGAGCCTATGCGGTCATTTTTTGCCAAATATGTGTGGGGTAAAGAACCGATACCTTACGAGGAGCTTCTAAAAGGCTTACCAATACGGGTAAAATATGAGGAGACAACTTATCCGGGGTTAGGTAAGCTTGGTATCCTTCGCATCCGAGCCGAAGACCAGGGTCTGCGTATAGAGGAAATTTTGCCAGAGAGCATTGCTGAAAAAATAGGTTTGGAAGTCGGCGATATGCTGGTCTCAATAGACAATCTGGCATGCCAAACGCTTCCTGAAAGTTTCTGGGAAAGGCTACCTGTGGGCAAAATAGTTTCACTGAGTTGGGTACGGGAGGGCTTCCTCATGGAAGGACAGTTTGCTTATCAGCCAGAGAGTTTGAGCAAACGAGTCAATGTTCAGCTCAGTTCTGCCGTGGAGGGTTTTATCCCCTGAGATGAGAGGCGAAGAGGCCTTTAGAGAGACGGGGCGTCTAATTTCACTGTGAGGGCGAAAGTGGCTCTTTGAGATTTTCTTTTTTGTCTGAGCTTCGTAGACCAGCCCGCATGTTGAGAAGTTCTATGCTCAGGGAGAAAAGCATAGCGAAGTAGATGTAGCCTTTGGGGATTTGAATACCCACGCCTTCTGTGGTGAGTGTGAAACCTATAAGAAGTAAAAATGCCAGAGCCAGCATTTTCATTGTCGGATGTTCGCTGATAAAGCGTTGTATTTGTCTGGCAGCGAAGATCATCACAATCAGCGACACCAAAATAGCTATGAGCATTATGATTATATCCCGACTCATGCCTATCGCTGTCAGCACCGAGTCCGAAGAGAATACGAAATCTATCAGAGCCACTTGGAGAATAACGCCCGAGGAAGAGGGAGTGACGCGCTCGCCTTTCGCTTCTAACTGTTGATGGATTTCTTTCACTGCCTTATAGATGAGAAATAGCCCTCCGCCGATGAGTAAGGCTTCCTTTATACCGATAGAATGTGTCCCTACCTTGAACAGGGTAAAGGTGACTTGTAAAAGTTGTATCGCTGAGAGAAGCAGAATAGCCCGCAAGGTCGGCGAATAAATGTACCAAAAGCGCCATACTGCTTTCTGTCGGGCTGGTGGCATTCGCTCAGTGAGGATACCTATAAATACAAGATTGTCAATCCCTAAGGCCACCTCCATCAAAACAAGCATCAGCAAGCCAAGCACTGACTCCCCGAGGTCTGTCATGTGTTTTTCCTTAGAAGATACTTTTGGAAAGAAGATGGGCAGGGGGCAAGCAAGCGTACCACAAGTTTGGGAAGCCGGTAAAGCTTAGGCATTTTTCCGTGGCATGGACGGGATCAGGAAAATGCTACTTAGATAAAAGGCTCACCTCATAAGTTTCAACAACAGGATTATGGAGAAGCTGATCAGCGAGAGCTTCTCCGAGTCGTAGAGCTTCTTCGGGCGAGGTGGTCTGTATGTCCAGTACGAAGGCTCTGCCAGCGCGTATTTGCTGTATTTGACCATATCCTAAACGGTGGGCAGCATTTGTGATAGTTTCACCTTCTGGGTCTAACAGGGCAGGGCGCGGCAAAACGATTACCTGTACGCGATATGTAGGCATCAGAGGGACCGCTTGACTTGCACTTCCTGATAGCATTCTATGGTGTCTCCCTGTTTGATATCCTGAAAGCCTTCTATGGTGAGGCCGCATTCAAATCCTTCCAGAACTTCTTTGACATCATCCTTGAAGCGTTTCAAACTTGAAATTGTACTGGTGTATATGACGACACCTTCTCGGATGACATGAGCTTTGGCGCCTCGTATAATCTTGCCCTCTATGACTTTACATCCAGCCACGGTACCGACTTTGGGTATCTTGAAGATTTCGCGGACTTCGGCTGTACCGATAGTTTCCTCTTGAATCACTGGTGCCAGCATGCCGGACAGGGCGCCTTTCACTTCATCTATGATATCGTAGATCACATTGTACAGGCGGATTTCTACATTGTTTTGCTTAGCGAGCTGGCGCGCCGTGTGGCTTGGTCTCACTTGGAAGCCCACGATTAGGGCATTAGAAGCTTTGGCGAGGAGGACATCGCTATCGGTGATTTGTCCGACGCCCCGATGAATGACATTTACCTGAACTTCGGGCGTAGATAGCTTGACGAGGGAGTCGGTCAGAGCTTCTAAGGAGCCGCTCACATCAGTTTTGACGATGAGGTTGAGCTGTTTAGCCTGACCGCTTGCTACTCCTTCCAAGAGGCTACCTGAGAGGCGTCGTCGTTCTCTTTCTTTGAGAAGTTCGGCTCGACGATTTGCCATTTCTCGGGCGACGCTTTCTTCCTCCAATACATAGAATTTTTCGCCTACTTCGGGTACGCCACCGAGACCGAGTAGCTGGACGGGCTGAGAAGGGCCGGCTTTATCTATGCGTTTGCCGCGCTCATCCAGGAGCGCACGAACTCGTCCAAAGTACTGCCCGGCCAAGACGACATCGCCCACGCGTAAGGTGCCTGTTTGAACAAGTACTGTGGCGATCGGTCCGCGAGCTTTGTCCAACTGTGCCTCTATGATAGTACCTTTTGCGGGGCGATTGGGGTTCGCTTTGAGTTCCATCAGCTCTGCGAGAATGAGTACCTTTTCCAGGAGTTCTTGAATGCCGATACCTTTTTTGGCTGAAATGAGTTGAGACGGATACTGCCCCCCCCATTCTTCTACGAGAAAGCCTGCCTCGGCTAACTCTTGGCGGATTTTATCGGGATTAGCGGTATCTTTATCAATCTTATTGATGGCGAAAATGATGGGAACATTTGCTGCTTGGGCGTGACTCAGGGCTTCCAAGGTTTGAGGACGCACATGGTCGTCCGCAGCGACTACAATAATGGCAATATCAGTAACTTGAGCACCGCGGGCACGCATGGCCGTAAAAGCCTCGTGTCCAGGGGTATCTAAGAAGGTTATACTCTGAGTTGGAGAAAGTTTTACTTCATAGGCTCCGATATGCTGGGTGATTCCACCAGCTTCACCGGCTACTACATTAGCTTTTCGGATGTAGTCCAGAAGGGTTGTTTTGCCGTGGTCAACGTGACCCATCACGGTGACGATGGGAGGACGAGGGACCAAGTCGCTATTTGACTCTTCCACTTCGGTGAGCTGCTCCAGTGTCTCTTCCAGCGTGATGAAGTCTACTTTGAAGCCAAACTCCTCCGCTACGATAGCCGCTAAGTCTCGCTCCAAACGCTGATTTATAGAAGTCGGATAGCCCAATTCTATACATTTCGCAATCACTTGATTGACAGGGACATTGAGTGCTTTGGCTAACTCCGCAGCGGTGATGTATTCTGCGATTTGGATTGTAGAAGCGGCCGCTTCTGCCTCCATGCGTTCGAGCTCACGCTTACGTTCTCGCTGTTTATATTTTTCCTGACGGAAGCGGCGTCGGGTGGCTACGTCTCCAGAGGATTTGAGCTGAGACTTCACGGGGCGTCTCTGTTCTGTGGGGGTTGACTTTGCTTTGGTTATGGGAGGAGGAGTGGGTTCTATCTCCTTGCGCTTTTTCCGGGTTCGTTTGCGTTTTCGCTTAGAGGCATCCTCGGCTGCCTTGGAGGTGTCCTCCTCATCGGGCTCCTCAGCTAAGTTCTGTTCTGAGAGCGGGGAGGGAAGGTCTACCCGAGTCTGCTTCTCTGATGCGTCCGTTCCTTCGAGCTTCTCTGGGAGTTTGACACGCTCTGGAAGGATTACTCGTTTTTTCGGGCTTAGGGGCTTTATATCTATGGTGCCCAGAATCTGGAGAGGCGGGGGTGAAGGAGGCGAATCTTCCTCCATCTTGAGGGGTTCAACCGGAGTGGGCGCATCATTCTCAGTAGGAGCAGCCTCTGATAGCTGTGGGGGTGTAGCGGATACTTCTGTGGGCGTAGGAGTAAGGGGGGTAGTTTGTGCAGGTGGCGTAGGGGGGGGGCTCACAGGTTTTACTTTACTGGAAATACGCAGTTTGCTGGAGGGTAAATCTACCTTGCCCCGTATGACTAACGGAGGCTGGATTTCCTCAGTGGGCTTATCGGTTGGCTCAGGTTGGGGAGGGGCTTTTTCGGTAGATACGGACCGCCCGTAATGACGCATTAACTTTTGATACGCTTCCTCTGAGATGCGGGCAAAGAGGAGATGCCCGTCTACGGGATATCCAAGCTTGCGCAAATCTTCTGCTATGGTCTCCACAGCGAGACTCAGCTCAGTAGCGAGCTGAGCAAGTTTATAGCTCCTACTCATTCTTCAAACTCTGCCTGCAAAATTTCATACACTTTGTGTAATGTCGGGAGGTCTATCTGGGTACGCTTCTGTAGCTCATCTATGGGGAACTGCAAAACAGACTGCGCTGTCTGGAAGCCCTCTTTCTGCAGAGCTTTGAGGATGGCTTCGGGAATCTCGTCGCTGAATTCTGTAAGTTCTATGTCCTCCTCTTCTCCATATTCGGCCACCTCCCGAATGTCCAATTCATACCCGAGTAGCTCCTGAGCAAGTCTCACATTTATACCCTCTCGCCCAATGCAGCGAGCGTACTCCTCTGGCGGTACAAATACCTTAGCATATCGCCGATGAGGATAGACATTAACATACATTACCTTGCCCGGAGCTAATGCTCTGGAAATCGTCAGCTTTATATCCGCAGCATAGGGGACGATGTCTATGTATTCACCCCGCAGCTCTTCTACCACTGGACGAATACGCGTCCCTTTTACCCCCACACAGGCACCAACCGGGTCTATTCTGTCGTCATAACTTTCTACTAAAACCTTAGCGCGCTCACCAGGAATGCGAACTACTTTACGGATGCGGATAATTCCGTCGTAGATTTCCGGAATCTCCAGTTTTAGGAGCGCCTCTAAGAAGGCCGGTGCCGTGCGCGAGAGAATTACTATCGGCCTTGAGGCGGGGGCTTTCCTCGGGTCCAGGACCTGATGTATTACAGCTTTGACGATACTGGAAGTACTGCGACTGCGCCTTCCACCGAAGGTACTATCCTTAGGAATGTACTCATCCTTTCCTGGAATGAGCTCTGACCGAGGCAGGGATAGTTCATTGCCTTCATGGAGAACGATTAGCTCATCCCGAGTGGCCTTCAATATCTCTCCGGTAATAACTTCCCCCACCATGTGAATGTACCTATCATAGAGGGCTCGCCGCTCCAAGTCGCGCATTTGCTGTTTGAGGCGAGCCTTGAGATAATCTATCTGATTGCGATTGAGACTGGAAAGCTCCACCTCTTCGTAAAAATCTTCACCGACTACAGCCTCTGGGTCTTTTTCCAAAGCGAGGCTAAGGGGAATTTGCCGAGTTTCATCCTCCACTTCATCATCAGCTACGATAACTCGTCGGTGGAGTATCTGAATGTCTGCCGTATCGGGATTCACGATGACAGAGTAGCTATGTTTGTAATCTGTGCTTTTTTCGGAGCGCAGCAAAACATCCAGAATGGCTTCCCGCATCACATCGGCAAACCTTTCCTTCGGAATACCATGCTGCTGAATGAATTCTTGCATGGCAGCGTATAGGCGCTGGCGGAACTGCTTCTCTTTCTCTAAAAGCTTATTGGCGGCGGCGCGGACTCTCGGCATAATCTATCGAGATTTTGAGCGTATGGCCTGGCGCGCTCGTGGTATCTCCACCCGAGCTGTATGAATATCGTCCCAACTGATGGTATGTACCCGCCTGTAATGACGAAGCTGTATGGCAGTATCATCTACCGAAGTGAGAATCCCTCGGATTGTCCCATTTTTCGTCTTCACTTTGAGCAGACGGCCGATGTTTTGTAAATATTGTCTCCTGAGGCGGAGTGGAGTGCCTACACCAGGTGAGCTGACGCTGATCCCTACATGTTCGGGCAACCAGTCAACGCTATGGAGACGCTCTTTTAGGTAAAGGTGTATTTTGACGCACTGGTCCAAAGTTATACCTCTGTCTGTATCCACTCTCAAATAGACCTCGGGCTCTGGTCCATGCACACGCATGCGTGCCTCTACCAGAAACACGTCAGGAAACGCTTCTGCCAGCTGCGCCGAGACCCAGGAGGTCAGACGCTCTTCTATCTCACGCAGAGCTTGCATCTCACACAAAGGTAGGTATTTTCCCCGTAAAGGAATATTGCGCATGCAAGTTTTATACTATATTTGCAATTGTGTCAATGGAAATAATGTTACAGAAAAATGAAAACCAACCCAAACCCAATACAACTATGAGCAAGTCACAGAATCACTTCCAGGTACTCATCGTAGGTGGAGGCAACGCAGGCCTATCTGTTATGAACTACCTCCTTCGTAAGCGTTCTGACCTCCAGATCGGGCTAATAGAGCCAAGTGAGACTCACTACTACCAGCCAGCATGGACTCTGGTAGGAGGTGGGGCCTACAAGCTGGAAAATACCATTCGGCGCGAGCAAGATTACATCCCTAAGGAGGTCACATGGATAAAGGATAGAGTGGTATCCTTTGAGCCAGAGCAGAACGCAGTTCTTACTGAGGGAGGTAAGCGTGTCACCTACGATTTCATGGTTGTAGCGCCAGGGATACAGTTAGACTGGCACAAAATAAAGGGAGCTACCGAATGGCTTGGCAAAAATGGCGTATGTAGCATCTACACCCCCCAAACGGCCGTATATACCCATCAGGTGATAGAATCCCTCACAGGCAAAGGGAAAGCAGTTTTCACAGCGCCTGGTACCCCTGTCAAATGCGGTGGAGCCCCGATGAAAATAATGTTCCTTACGGCTGACAATCTCCGTCGTCGCGGTCTTTTGAAGCCCGGTATAGTTTACTATTACTCTGCGGGTACAGTGATTTTCGCTGTGAAAAAGTATGCAGAAACTCTCATCAAGGTGGCGGACCGCTATCATATCCAGAGAAACTTCAAGCACGAGCTCGTGGAGATAGATGGTCAAAATAAAGTGGCTTACTTTGAGGATCGTAACGGTTCTGAGCCTACCCGTGTGGCCGTAGAGTTTGAAATGCTCCATGTCGTGCCCCCTCAGAGCGCCCCGGACTTTATCAAGCGCAGTCCGCTTGCAGTTCCTGATAACCCGTTGGGGTGGATAGATGTGAATAAGCACACGCTGCAGCATAATCGCTATCCGAACATTTTCGCTTTAGGTGACGCCAGCAGCCTACCTACCTCCAAAACTGGCGCAGCTATACGCAAGCAGACTACTCCTCTGGTAGAGAATCTGCTGTACTGTATAGACAATCGGACTACTGACCTCAAGCAGCCCAAAGAGTATAATGGCTACAGCGCTTGTCCGATTATTACAGGATACGGGAAACTCGTTCTGGCAGAGTTTGATTATAACCTTACCCCTCAGGAGTCCTTCCCATTTGATCAGAGTAAAGAGCGATACTCCATGTGGCTCCTCAAGCGTGAAGTGCTCCCTCGCATGTACTGGTGGGCTATTCTAAAGGGGCGAATGCAGGGATGACCTCATACCTCACTCTGAGCTCTGGAGCTACTCCTCGGTAGGCTAGAGCTACTGGTGCGTCTGGTGACATGAATAGAGGGGGTAGAGCCTGAGCTCTCTATTCTCTGAGTAGGCATCCCACGAGGCCTCGTAATGCTGTGAAAAGCAGGGGAAGGCTGACCCTTGCCCCTGCTTTTTTGCGTGCCTAAATGGTAATCGTAGTGGGCTATTCCAGTAACGAATGACAGCGCGAGTGTTGATTGGACCGCAGTTTGTATAATTGAGTTGTATGCGTAGCTCTGCCATGTGGTTAGGCTTCCTCTGCACGAAGTATCTATTCGGTTTTACTTCCTTTTCGGAGGACACCTCCCGACGCCCCTCGGTGCCCCCACGGGTATTTACCAAACCTGTTCCGTTTCTCCCGGGAGAAAAGCTCGTTTTTCGAGTGCATTATGGATGGCTCACAGCAGGGGAAGCTACCTTTGAAGTCTACCCCAAAATCTACACGGTTGGTGGACTGCCTGTTTATGTTTTCCGAGGGAGTGGCAAAACAGCTTCGGCTTTTGAATGGTTTTACAAGGTTAGGGACTACATGGATTCTTATGTAGATACAGCCCAAATGCGTTCGCTTTTGTACTACCGCTGGGTAAATGAAGGAGATTTTCACTTCGTAGATACTGTCTTTTTTGATTACAACAAGTGGGAGATACGAGGGCGTAAAGGGCGTTTTCCGATGGACACCTGGGTCATGGATATGTTAGGGGCGTTTTACTATGCTCGTCGCTTGAATATCCACAAGATGAGTCCAGGTACCGTCGTGCCTATTCCTGTATTTTTAGATGACAAAGTGTACCAGTTGGGTATGAAGGTTCTGGGGCGGGAAACGATTAAGACGGATTTGGGCACATTTCGCTGCATCAAAATAACCCCTATTGTGGTAGCGGACCGGGTCTTTCGCGGGCAAGAGGAGATGATTATGTGGGTAACAGACGATGAAAACCTTATTCCCGTAAAGATCACCTCCCCGATCATTGTCGGTAGCGTTTCTGCTACCCTCAAGTCCTATCAGAATCTAAAATACCCCCTTTCTTCCCGCATAGACTAAACATGAGCAGATGTTTCCACTGGTATGTCTTGGGGTTTCTCTTATGTGCCGCTGCTTGTCAGCGGGAGCCGAAAAAAAGCTGTACCCCCCCCTGCCAATATAATGCGCCCTGTGTAGATGGCGTGTGTCAGTGTCCTCTGCCCTTTGAAGGCATCTCTTGTGAGATAGACTCTCGCGATAGATTTACAGGAAACTGGGAAGGTCAAAGAAACTGTGGCGGCACACGAGGCGGATTGCGATACATGCTCTGGCGAGATGACAGCTTGCTATTGTACATGTTCATGGCGGGTAGCTTTTTTGGTAGTGCCTATGAGACGCTTCAAGCGCGTTTGATAGACCCCTTCAAGCTCTACCTGCCACAGCAGATTTTGAGGGATACCCCCGTATTTATTTCTGGGTACGGTGAGCAGCGTCGTGATAGCTTATTATTGGAACTCTATCTACAAGGCTCAGCTCAGAGAATAGATACGTGTTCGTGGAAACTTAAGCGAAGGTAGCCACAGGTCTATTGGACCTATCATTCTAAAGCGGCGATGAGCTCGCCCTGGTGCGTCAGCAGTTCAGCTTGACTTATAGAGAAAGCGGGCTCAGCTTGGACATATATCCACCGATGCGGAAATAGTCCCCATATCCAGTTTTGATGAAAAGGATATACTTCTCGCCACTGGCTTAGCCAAACGGGATGGACTCGGAGGCGTAATGGGAGGCGTGGATAGAGGGCTGACCACGCACTGAAAGCTTTTTGAATACGCACGAGGAGTTCATCTGGATGGGTATATTTTCCTGTACCGTGGCACACCGGACAAGGATAAGACTCCAAAAACTCTATGGGCTGGCGGCGTCGCTGTCGGGTGATCTGGACTAAACCTATCTCGCTCATCGGGAGTATGGAATGCTTGGCTCGGTCGCTGCGCATCGCTTCTCGGAGGCGTTCTTCTACTTTTTGGCGGTGCTCTGGGTTTTTCATGTCTATGAAGTCCACTATGATGATGCCTCCGAGGTCCCGTAGTCGGAGCTGTCGTGCTATCTCTTGCGTCGCTAATAGATTAGTCTGAAATATCACTTCATCTACTGAGGCGCTCTTTGCCGGGAGAGAACCTGTATTCACATCTATGACATGGAGGGCTTCTGTGTGCTCTATCACGAGGTAAGCCCCATTCGGCAAGGTTACAGTTCTCCCAAGCAGCGTGCGCTTTTGATAGTCAGGGTCAAATATATTTTTCAGCTGTTCTGGGCGACGATATAATCGTAAAGCTGGGAGTTGCGGCATAGGATGGGTATTGAGGTAGTGCTGAACTCGCCGGTACAGATTTTCGTTCGTGAGGTAGATGGTTTGAGGTAGGTGACTGAGAGCTTCACTGAGTAGGTGGCTTAGGCTGTCGTCGTCATTGAGGCGATAAGGGGGGCGTTTAGTCTTAATGTCTGAAAGGAAACTTTCCCAGCGGCTGATGAGCTGAGCATATTCTGCTGACACTTCTTCAAAAGCGGCGGCGGCTCCATTAGTTCGGAGAATCAAACCGTACGGCGGCTTATAGAGCTGTTTTAGTCTTTCACGCCATGCGTAGCGAAGCTCAGGATTCATTACTCGGTGCGAAACCCCTACATCAGCCGAGAACGGCAATAATACGAGCGCATGCCCAGTCAATCCCAGGTTGGTGGTGAGCCGAGGCCCCTTGTTTTCTGTCATTTCTTTGACAACTTGGACAAACAGCCAATCCCCAACCTGCACATAATCAGAGATATTGCCGTCTTTGGGCAAAGAGGTCACCTGAGCGGGGTCGTTTATTACCGGGGTTTTGCCTGAGCGTAGGGCAGATAGATAGCTCTGCTGCAAAATCAGCTCAGGGCCTACATCCGTATAATGTAAGAAGCCCTCCCGCTGTAATCCGATATTTACAAAGACTGCGTTCAAGCCGCGTACAACTTGAATGACTTCGCCCAAGAAAATATCCCCCAGCGAGCACTGGGCGTCAGAACTCGCTGTATAGTACTCTACTAAGCTTCGTCCCTCTAAGACGTAAGCGTGCAGAGCGTTATCCTCCTTAGTGAGGACGAGCTCTCGCAAGGAGGATAGGTTTAGCGGAGTTTCTTCTTGTGGCGATTGAGGCGACGACGCTTTTTGAGCTTATGGCGTTTGATTTTTTTGAGTTTTCTTTTCCGACCACATGGCATAACGGGTGCAAATGTACAAAATCTCACCAAAGCAGTAACTTTGCGCCCCATGGCAGCACCAGCGAAGAAGAAAAAAACCGCTCGCTCCAAAACGGCATTGAAACGCCACCGCAAGGCCCTCCGCCGTCGTCAGAGAAACCTTCTCTGGAAAGCGCAGTACAGGCAGGCCCTTCGTGCCTTGCGAAATGAAAATGAGCTTTCTAAACTACCTGAGCTTCTGCGCAAAGTCCATTCTGTTTTAGACCGAATGGGACGGAGAAACATTTTTCACAGGAATAAAGTCGGGCGACTAAAGTCTCGTTTGGCCCAATATGTAGCGAAGCGCTTAGCTGGTAATCCATCTGTGTGATTGCCTTTCGTGTCTAACCAGCCGAAAAAAGGGTTCTGGGCGCACCCTCGGGGCTTATATGTCCTGTTCTTTTCAGAGATGTGGGAGCGTTTTAGCTACTATGGCATGCGGGCCATATTGGTCTTGTATCTCACCCGCTTCGTGAATTACCCCCGTGATGCTGCTTTAGAGATATTCGGCTTATATACAGGTCTGGTTTATCTCACGCCTTTGTTGGGGGGATTCCTTGCGGATAGATGGTTGGGGCACAGGGGCACCGTGCTATCGGGAGCTTTTCTGATGATGGTAGGGCATTTTGCGATGGCTTTTCCAAGCATGCTTTTTCCCGCTTTGTCTTTACTTATCTTAGGCAATGGCTTATTCAAGCCTAACATCTCCACGATAGTGGGCTCTCTCTATGTCTTGAATGACCCTCGGCGAGATGCCGCGTTCACTATTTTTTATATGGGTATCAATCTGGGGGCTTTTTTCTCGCCTCTGGTATGTGGTACGCTTGCAGAGAGTTACTCGCCACACTGGGGATTTGCTGCGGCGGGTGTGGGTATGCTGATTAGTCTGCTGATATTTTTCTGGGGGCTACCAACACTGCGTCCGGCCAGAAGCAGCTGGCAGCCTCTTACTCGCGGTGAGCTCGGACGAATCATCTTGACTACCACTGTGGGAGTGGGCTTAGCTTTTGGGGGGACTATCTTAGCACAGCAGATCGGGCGGACTGCGGTTTCTGCGGCTTTCCGATGGGCAGTACTCAGTGCCGTTGTAGCTGTGATCCTCTATCTTGCTTACAGGCTTAGGACCCCCTCCGAAATCAAGCGGGCCGCGTCTATCCTCATTCTTGTTGTATTTACAATGATATTTTGGATGGGCTTTGAACAAGCGGGCGGGACACTAAATCTTTTTGCATATGAAGAAACCGACCGAGTTATACGCATAGGCAGCTACCAGTGGGAGTTTCCGGCGCCATATTTCCAAGCTCTCAATCCCCTTCTCATATTTATTTTAGCTCCCCTTTTTTCGGTATTCTGGGTAGCTCTTGCTCAGCGCAAGCGCGAGCCTTCCACACCTGTCAAGATGGCTTTGGGGCTTCTCCTTTTAGCGGCGGGGTTTGCAGTGATGAGTATTGCAGATGCTCGTTCCCTGACTCAGAAAGTCAGTCCTCTCTGGCTGGTTTCTGTGTATGTCCTTCACACTCTTGGCGAGCTATGCTTGTCCCCTGTGGGTTTGTCTATGGTTACTCGTGTATCGCCATCCTCAGTTACGGCTCTAATGATGGGGGTATGGTTTCTTTCTTCGGCATTTGGAAACTACATGGCGGGCGTCTCTGAAGAGCTACTGGATGCCTATCAGTTACCGCTTTACAGTACTCTTACGGTCGTAGCGGCGCTGGGAGGTGTTGTTTTACTTCTCATCGCTCGTCCTCTGAATAGATGGATGCAGGCTCCTTCTGCATAAGCTTTTTGGGTCTCTCTTACTTTTGAATCGGGTCTATGGAGTGGACAACTTTACTTAGCCCTGTCGCTGGACATCCGATGCATTCCCAGCGGCTTTCTATCGCAGCGAGTTTTCCATCTGGGCATTCAGCCGTAGAAGAGGCTCTTTCACGGGAGGTGACGGCGGTTTTTGTAGGGTACCCTTATTACTACCTCAGAGGCTACTACCGTTCTGTATTGGCTGCCCCTGCATTCATACGACGGAAGTTGTACAGATTAGCTCTCCCGAGCCCTGCAATGAGGATAGTGGATTTAGGCAATATCCAGAGCGATAAACCTGCCGAAGCCCTCGAGATTGTTGTGAATGAACTGCTCCGCTTAGGGCATCGTGTGGTTATTTTAGGGGGAGGGCAGGAGGCCGCTCATCCGCTATTTCGGGCGGTGGCTGCCCAGGAGATGCCCTTTACTTATACTCTCATTGACCGAAAGTTAGACCTGCTGGATACCATATCTATGGAGGAGGCTCCTTATAGGCGTTTCCATCGTGATATGCTCATAGATAATAGCATTGACGTGACTACCCATGGTCAAATCATCGGTCTCGCTTGGCATTGGGTCAGTCCAGCTGAGGAAGAAATTTTACATAGCCATCTACGAGTGCCGTATCTGCGTCTGAATGAGATACTTTCCGACCCAAACAGAGCGGAGCCTTATCTTCGTCTGCCTGCACTTGTCAGCATGGACTTGGGCGTGGTGCGCGGCGCAGACGCTCCGTCGGTTTTAGATGCAGAACCCGAAGGCCTCCCTATTGAAGTCGCTGCTAAGCTTATGCGTTTTGCAGGCATGGGATATAGAACCGATGTTCTTCACATCGCCAACTACCTGCCGCTCAAGGATGGGGATAGGCGCACTGCTGCCGCCGTGGCTCTTCTGGTATGGTATTATTTAGAGGGGCGAGTAAATCCTCAGGACGATTTTCCCGCAGCTGATCGGCATAACTTGGTCAGGTATAGCGTGCCCGTCGCTCACTCGGATATCCAAGAGCTGATTTTCTATCAACATCCACGCACAGGACGCTGGTGGATGGAAGTTTCATCCATAATGAGCGCTGGACCAAGTCGGCTTTTCCCTTGCACCAGATATGAGTATGAGGTAGCCCTTACGGGCGAAGTTCCAAGACTCTGGGAGATTATACAGCTTACTATGGTGTGATATTCTGTGCCTGAGGGGCATGTAAATCACGATTATTTTTTTGAGGGCTTTTTCAGTACCTTCGTTTGTGATGTGGTCGTATAGAGGGCGTCTGAGTTTCTTTATCGTATGGGCATGGGGATGGGCTCAGAAAAGCTACTTCCAGCAGCGAGTGGAATACTACATACAAGTGCGATTAGAGCCGCAAAATCACATTTTACGGGGTTTCTATCGTCTACGGTACAAAAACAATAGCCCCGATACGCTCACGGGTTTATACATGCACCTGTCTCCAAATGCGTATAGCCGCCGAGGCACCGCCTTTGACAGGCAGCAGCGTTTGTCCGGCAAAGCAGCGTTTTACTTCGCTGCGGAAGGGGATAGGGGCTTCATGGATAGCTTGGATTTTCATATAGGAGGAGAAAAGATCAAGCCCTTGCCTGCTAAAAAGGGGCCTCCACCCGCAATAGGACATAGCCGAACTGTCCTCAAACACGCGCCTGATGTGGTATGGCTGCCTTTTCCTAAGCCGCTCCCGCCCGGAGAGACCATACAAATAGAGACGCCTTTTCGAGTGAAAGTTCCCAAGCTCTTCTCACGCATGGGACGGGATGGGGTGGAGTATGCGATTACGCAGTGGTATCCCAAACCTGCCGTATATGACCGCTACGGCTGGCATCCTCTACCGTACTTAGACCAAGGGGAGTTTTATGGAGAGTGGGGAAAGTATGAAGTAGAAATAGAAGTACCAGAAAACTTTTTGGTGGCGGCGACGGGACGACTGGAGACTCCACAGGAGCATGAGTGGCTCAGACAGAGGGAGACAGAAACGCGCCGTTGGATTGATTCGGCGCCCTCTCCCGCTAAATCACAAGGCAGCAGAACGATAAAGCTCCCATTTGTGCGTATCAAGCTTCCCAATCTCACCGATGACTCAACGGCAACGCTGAAACTGCCTGATTGGGCGAGTAGCACTTCTATCGCCCCGAGATATAAAAGATTGCGCTTCGTGCAGGATAGCGTGCATGATTTCGCCTGGTTTTGCGACCCGCGATATGGATTGATTAGCGATACAATCACTTTGTCTAATGGTCATCGGGTGGCATGTGTGAGTGTCTTTCCCCTCTCTGTGTATCTATCTTGGCAGCATGCGCCTAACTATATCGCCGAAGCCATTCAGACTTTGAGTAAGTCTGTCGGACCATATCCTTACACTCACGCCACTGCCGTAGCAGGGGGCTTGGAGGCTGGCGGTGGAATGGAGTATCCCATGATAACAATCATCATCCCTACAAAAGACACCGCTACACTTCGGCAAATCGTAGTGCACGAGGTAGGACATAATTGGTTTCAAGGACTCCTCGGGTCTAATGAACGCCTTCATCCTTGGCAAGATGAAGGGGTCAATAGCTACTACGAGCGCCGAATTCTATCGGGGAAGCCCACTCCCGAAGGTACTAGTCTTCAAGTACAAGGGCTTATGATGGAAGGGGTGGGTATATCCCCAGTAGCCGCCGCTTATCACCACCTAAATGCCGATGTCGCACCAGCAGCATCGGCATACAGGCACAGTTTGCTCTCATATGGGTTAGGGGTGTATGATCAGACGAGTTCTATCCTCTCTGCCGCTGTATTTGCTTTCACACCTGAAAGGTGGGATGCTGGTATGCAGCGCTATTTTAGCCGATGGGCATTTCGGCACCCTTATCCCACAGATTGGGCTGAGAGCTTAGAGGAGGTAGGGCTGCCAGGAAATGCTCTCCTCAGGTATCTCATGACCGACCGCGAGACTGACATAAAGTTGAACTTTCGGCGTTTAGACGATACTACCTATCAGGTACATGTAAAAGAACCTACGGCTATCCTACCTCGTCCTTTTGCTGTGGAGGCTATGGCGCTGAGTCGTAAAAACGCTCCCCTCCGAACTTATCGCTTGCCAATAGACACCTCGGTGGTCGTGTCTCTCCCTCAGGGTTCCGATGTTTTCGTGATCAATCCCACCATGTCCCTTTATGAGCGACGGGTGGGAAACAACTTCTTTTTCACCAGGGGGCTGCTTCGCAGTTGGCGAAGAGTGCGTTTTGTATCGCTTTTTCCCAAAAGCTTGCCTCAGAGCCATATTACTCATGTAGGGCTTTTCCCGGCACTGGGCTATAACTTTCGGGATGGTCTCCTAATAGGTTTGGGAGCCTATCATGGGCTTTTCCCGAAGCGGATAGGGGAGTTTCATCTTCTGCCGATGTACAGTCTGTTGCGAGCAGATTGGCGAGGTAGCGGGGGGCTGACGTTTCGGGCCTATCCTTATGACAGCCCAGTCCAGCTTGTGGAGATGCGGTTGCGGACAGCCAACTTCGCCGGTTTCTGGCGTACAAAAGCTTCCGTAGAATTGACTTTTCGTCCCTCATATGATCGCTTTGTCGGGCGACAGGTATTGAGGATTCGCAGTCATCATCTTGCTTTTCAAGATTTGGAGCGGAAAACTTATTCTTGGCTGAATGAGGAGCTTCCCGCTTACTTAGCTGTGGATTGGGAGGGACGCAGAGAAGAGGCTATTCTCACAGCTTCCTGGATGGCATCCGTAGGACACAACTTGAAAGGACACCCCAGAGTAGAAGCCGAGGGATGCCTAAGCTGGCAGCTCCTTCGTAAGTGGCGACTTTGGTCTCGTTTATATGCAGGTTGGACCTCAGAGGCTGCCCCAGCTTATATGCATTTTCGGGTGAGTGGTTTTGACCCATTCGGTGAAGCGGTTTTGTTAGACCGCTTCCGAGAAAGTAGCTCTAACTTGCTCAGGCAGCAGATCGTAGAGACGCAGGGAGGGGCACGCTTCCCCACGGACACGCTTTTTTCTGCGTCCCTTTTGGCGGCGAATGTGGAAGTGCCAGTTCCCGGCGTTTCTATTCTAACCTTACGGGCAGATGTAGGGTATTTTCCTATTGAGAATCGCTCATGTTGGGGAGTAAGCGTCGGATTTCCGGTAATAAGATTTCGGGATAGGTTACTTGCAGGCGGATACTTCCCCGTGTATGGTGAGGCTTATGCAGGTCGGTTTCCACGAGACTTCCGCAGTGTGATTGATTGCTTTGTATGGAGTGTGCAGATACCTTTGGACCTGCGCTGGGCAATACCTTGGTAAAGAGAGTTCGGTATGTAATCTCTCGGAGGCATACCCACGAGTAGATTTTCCGCCGGTAGGGAATAAAGCCTCAGTTCGCTTTTTCGGCGTGCTCAGGGGGTATTCTCTCTAAGCCTTTTAGCGTACGACGGTAGGACAAATCGCACCGCTCGCAGGAGTAGAGCTTTTCTGGCTCCACCTCTTTGAGGGTCTCGCCGCATTCACATACCCAGCCAACCTGCCGAGCAGGATTACCTACCACCAAGGCATGATCAGGAACATCATGTAGAACCACAGCCCCCGCTCCCACCATTGCGAAGCGCCCTATTGTTGTACCACACATAATCGTGGCATTCGCTCCGAGGGTGGCTCCTTGCTTTACGCGAGTTTGGAGAAACTCATTTCTCCGTTCAATAAAAGCCCGTGGATACTTGTCATTTGTAAAGACGCATGAAGGCCCGCAAAGCACCCCATCCTCTAACTCCACGCCATAGTAAAGGGAGACATTGTTCTGTATTTTGCAGTTATTCCCCACTCGCACAAAAGGACCTACGACTACATTCTGTCCGAGGACGCAGTTTTTCCCTATGCGGCTACCTTTGAGGATATGACTAAAATGCCAGATTTTCGTTCCCTCGCCTATTTCAACATCTTCATCTACGAGAGCTGTTGGATGGATGAAGTAGGGTACGGGCCCTTGGGCTTCGGGAAATAGTCGGCGATATAGCTTTTCGGTGAGTTGTATAACAGGTAGGAGGGCTCTGGCGGAGGTGCGCGGTTCAGTACGATGTTGCACGCAGGATAAAAAATGTTCCATCTCTGCGGCGAGAGGCTCGTAATCAGGGAGAGGAATAAGCTCCTGCCGAGCGGCCACAGAGAGCGTCGGTATGCGCCCTTCCATCCATCGCAGCCGATGTGGGTAGAAGCATAGTTCGGGCTTTCCCTTTTCCTCAGAAAATACCAGCATACCTTCTGTGCCGACGAGGGTAAGTTTGCGGCGGCGCTCCGGTTGCATCCAACTGGCGAAGATTTGACCACGCAAACCTGATGAGAATTCTAAATCGATCCAGACTGTCTCAGGCATGGAAGCTGTAAGGGTAGCTTGGGCATGCGCTTCACCTTTTGAAGGAAGCTCATTTAGGAGGTAAAGAAGGAGACCTATGTCGTGAATAGCTAACCCCCAAAGTGCATCTTCGCTCAGGGGGAAGCGTCCCAACCCCGTACGCTCAGCTTGGAAGGTTAGGAGCTTCCCCAAGGCCCCCTCACGGAGGAGAGCCTGTATCTTTTCCACTGCCGGGTGATAGTGAAGGATATGCCCACCCATGAGAAGCCTGCCGCGACTATCTGCGATTTCAATCAAACGTTGAAGCTGCGCCACCGAAAAAGCTATGGGCTTCTCACAAAAAACATCTTTCCCCGCTGAGAGTGCAGCTTCTATGAGATATGGATGGGTCGCCGCTGGGGTAGCGATGACTACCCCCCGACAGGCACTCTCGCTCCACATCTCTTCTAAGTTTCCCACCCATGATATGTCAGGGTAAGCCGCCCGTAGAATAGCCCGCTTCTCAGACGAACGCGTATAAACCCACCCGAGCGTTTGTGAGCTGTGGAGCACCCGTAGTAGCTGCTCTCCCCATCGCCCTACGCCTATGAGCCCTATGTATTTCACAAGCCTATTATGGTTTTCTGTCTCGGATACTTGACCAAGAAGCGAAAGGTTCGTGTCCAGGTATCACCAGGCATCAGTGTGACTTGCCAGCTGAGTTGTCCGCGGTCCGTATCTACTGTACCGCCTGCGGGGTCTATGACTTCTACTTTGATGTCTGAATGCCGGCTTATGGGAAGGCGTTCCCAGATAGTGAGGTGGACGGGCGCATTATAGGTGTGGGAAATGCGCAGATTGTAGGTGAAATAGCGATGCACAGTACCACCTATGGAGCGTACATCTTTTAGGTCTTTGAGTTGGGTTCGTTTCACCTGCAAAAAAGGACTGCGTCCTAAGTCTAACCAGAGGGTATCTTCATTCAAAGAGGGAGACCATTGAATTCGGGCGACTTCTTGCCCATCTACCTCTATTACAGCCGGAGCAGGCTCCCAGAGTTTCATTGCACTCAGGGGCAAACCCGCTCTTAGATAAGCGGCTTCTTCCGCCGGTGCATTTACAAAGAAGCGGAGTACCCCTATCATGCTATCTGCGGCGAGAAAAAATTGGGATTGACGGGCTCCGGCGAAGATGCGCTGCTTACCTAAATCATAAGTACGGGACACCGTCTGATCCGTGAATACGGGAGTGGAGAGACCCGCAGTTGCAGGTTCGGTAGCCGGTTCATCTGGGGTTGATGAGCTTGTTTCTTCCGTGGAAAAATCCCCTTGCTTTGTTTCTTCGGCTCTGGCATACGCCGACTTGAGCGTTGGCATGGTGGGTATGAGTAGGTCTACATACCATGGCTGAAAAGGAGGCATTTGACCTGAGCGTTCAGGCGTACCTGTCGATAGAACGACTTGAATATCCTGCCAGTCTTCTCCCGAATTATTTTGAACGGAAGCCCATCGTTGAAATACGACTTTTCCCTCGTTCGGAATGACACGAATGCGATAGGAAAGTTCCCAGGAAGCTGACGGTCCCGATAACTCCACTCGGACAGGTAAGATTTCAGGCTGGGGTGCGTAATAGCTAATGAATAAAACCGAACGCTTCTGCTGAACCCCCCGCAGACGACTGTCATATATCTGTTTCAGATGTGAGAGTGTATCGCTGAGGGCTTTTTGACGCTTTTCCAAGGGGTGTCTCTCTTCCAATATGAGACTTAGTCGCCGCTCTATTAGGCTGAGGTACCTTTCTACTTCTAAGGAAGAGGTTTGTCCCTCTTCTCCGCCGAGTTGGATATTTTCACTGAGCGTTTTTTCCTGCAGGGCAAGGACGGCGATACGATGCTGGAGCTTAGCCATGATGCTCTCCAAAGAGTCTATACGGCGCCGTAGCTGCTCCACATCTGCTGGCAAAGCGCCCATAGGTTGTGCGACCGGTTCTACGCTGGTCTGAGTAATATAACCTCGGGCAGAGGGCGGTATGCTTACTCGCACACTGGAAGGGTCCGTTGGCTGAGGCAAGCCTTCCCACACGAAAGTGTTCAAGCCTTTTTTAGCGGAAAGCATCCCCGTATATCGGTACATCCCGCCTCGGGGATATACGGTAACATGCGAAAGCGTGAGCACAAGGGACACGAGCGTATCCATGAAAGCAAAGGTAGTCATCATTTCAGACTACCCCCCTCCGAGGGATTTTGTACTTTCGCTTTATGGCGACTGCATTGATTGAATGGGCGAAAAAACAGCTGCAAGAGATTGAAGCCTCAGGCTTGTACAAGCATGAGCGCCTCATAGATTCGGCACAAGGTGTAGAAATCACTTTGAAGGACGGGCGAAAAGTCATCAACTTTTGTGCTAATAACTACTTAGGTTTGGCGGCCCACCCCAGAGTAGTGGCTGCGGCTCGTGCAGCTCTGGATCGATGGGGCTATGGAATGGCTTCGGTGCGGTTCATCTGTGGTACGCAGAGCATACATAAGGAGTTAGAGCAAGCTATTGCCGACTTCCTTCACTGCGAGGATAGTATCCTATATGCTGCTTGCTTTGATGCGAATGGTGGGGTTTTTGAGCCATTCTTCGGGCCTGAGGATGCGATTATTTCCGATGAGCTCAATCATGCCAGTTTGATAGACGGGATTCGCTTGACCAAAGCCCGACGATTTGTGTATAAACATTTAGACCTTGCGGATTTAGAAGCGAAGTTAGCAGAAGCACAGTCAGCTCGGTTTCGTGTGGTAGTTACAGACGGGGTTTTTTCCATGGACGGCGACTATGCACCCTTAGATAAGATTTTGGAGCTCACCCAGCGCTATGATGCGCTTTTGCTTGTAGATGATTCCCATGCGACGGGATTCGTCGGGGCGACGGGGCGGGGCACACCAGAAAAGTTTGGCATTATGGGGGCGCCCAATCTACTGCTCACGGGCACACTTGGAAAAGCTCTGGGGGGAGCTATGGGAGGGTATGTGGCAGGGCCTGCGCCTTTGATTACTCTGCTGCGTCAGCGCTCTCGTCCCTATCTTTTCTCCAACTCTCTCAGTCCAGTGGTCGTCGCTACAACGAGGGAAATTTTCTCCTGGCTGTCAGAGACGACGGAACTACGAGATCGTCTCGCCGCCAATACCCAGCGTTTTCGTCAGGGTATGTCGGAGGTGGGTTTTGATATTCGCCCTGGGGATCATCCGATTGTGCCGATTATGCTATATGATGCGGTTTTAGCTCATAAAATGGCAGATGCTCTACTACAAGAAGGCATTTATGTCATAGGCTTTTCGTATCCTGTAGTACCGCGAGGGCAAGCCCGAATTCGGGTACAGCTCAGCGCTGCACATACGACTGAGCACATAGACTATGCCATTAAGGCTTTCGCTAAGGTGGGACAGGATTTGGGGATCATATCCTCTGCTGCTTCGCCCGTGAGGTGAAGCTGTCTAAAAATCTGGTACGCAAGAGTTACCTTTGCACCCATGGCTCGCAAACCTGATAAACGCGTCTATGTGCGACGCAACCGAGTGAGACGAAAACTTCAACTGCGACGCGCTCAGGCGCCCATCACGAAACGAAGTTCAAATGCCCTCCAAGAAACAAATCTCCGTCTCCTTGCAGAGTTAGAGCGGCAGTTAGGATGAGGGGGCCGCTTCGTTTGGGGATAGTCGGCGTGGGGTATATGGGGCGCTTTCACCTCCAGAAGGCGCTGAGCAATCCCGCCATATCAGTATCTGCTCTGTATGATACCACGCCCTCAGTCGTAGAGACCCTCCGATCGGAGGGTCTCCCCATTGCGCGCTCGTATGAAGAACTCTTGGAGAGGGTAGATGCGGTGATTATTTCCTCTCCCACAATGTATCATGCTGAGCATGCGGAGCTTGCCAT
This sequence comes from Bacteroidia bacterium, assembly GCA_025057135.1. GTDB lineage: Bacteria > Bacteroidota > Bacteroidia > SpSt-205 > SpSt-205 > SpSt-205. The sequence continues at coordinate 39,969 of JANWXY010000043.1, forward strand.
CCGAGCTCAAAAGCATGTTTTGATAGAAAAGCCGGTCACTCTTACTTTGCAAGATTTAGAACGGCTCATCGCTCTTAAGGAAGAGGCCGGAGTTGTCGCTCTGGCAGGTCATGTTGAGCGGTTTAACCCTGCTTTTCAGGCTCTACTGCCACATAGATCGGCGTTTTCGCTCTTTCATTTTGAACGCATAGCCCCATGGACGCCGCGGGGAAGTGATGCCTCAGTGGTCATGGATTTGCTTATTCACGATTTGGACCTTTTCTGGGCGCTTACAGAGGGGCATGCTTCTAGTATTTGCGCCTCAGCGTACAAAACTCGTACTACACAAGCGGATACACTGCAAGTCTGGATAGAACTCATAGATGGTCGTTCAGCAACTTTTACCATAAGTCGGACCGCTCCCTACAAGAAGCGACGGATTTTGGCTCATGGTACGACTCTCTGGGCTGAAGCAGACCTCCTGCAAAAGCAGCTCTCTTTATGGCACATATCTGCTGATGAGGAGCCTGAACCCTTATCCGTAAATATCGCTCAAATAGATGCTCTCGCCGCTGAACAGGAACACTTTTTGCAGCATATTTTGACTAATACACCTTCTACTCTCTCGTTGGAGCATGTTTATTCGGTCATGGCATGGGCTCAGCAGGTGGAAACTCTGGTGGGTACTCGGCTTGTATTTACTCGGTAGCTGCCGCCCGCAGAAGGCTTTGTCGCCGGCTTTTCTAAGTTTTGGCAGTGCACGGGTAATCATAGAAAACGATACCGTACTCATACAACCTCCGTTAGATGTTTGGGTGTATCCACAGGGTAAGTATCTCACTATGACAGAAGCAGGCGGACGTGTGCCGATAGTTCCAGCGGAGACCGCACCTATTCTTTTAGCTGGGGGTGTCCGTGTGAATGGTATATCTGCGACCAGAAAGCCATATCCTTTCTGGATGTTTGACACGCTCAGAGAACCTCTCAGACCTGAAACCGAATTCTTTTATACTCCTCTCTATCGCTATTTAGCAGATACACTCCTGAGATATTTAGTCAGAGAGGACTTTGAAAGTCCGCAAGTAGGCTTCCGAAGCACAAATTTGGGAGAGAATGGAGCGGTGCAGTTACGCCGCACTTTTTCGGGGCCTCGTCGCGGTTTCTGGGCTGGAGAAGTTAGTCTGCCGCCGAATGCGGACTTCCGTGTGGAGAGTACCAGTTCTTTTGAGTTTCCTCAGGCAGAGATATGGGCAGAAATTGCCCTCAAAGGTAGCCGCAATCTTGGCGTCGGTATCACCCGAGAAGATAAACAAACTGGGCGCCTTATTAGCCGGGAAATTTTTCTTCTCCTGCGCCCCCCAGATGAGGGATGGGGGACATTTTTTATAGACCTCACCCCCTGGGTGTCTCAGGGAGCAGGATTATATAGATACAGGCTTTATCTCACAAGTGCTGGCGATACCACTGGAATGCATCAGCTTTATTTGGATGATATTCGCATCATAACGCTCAAAACTTCATGAGACGGCAGCTTATAGGGCTCTTTTTTGGGGGCATAGATTTTATCCTCGGGTATGGCGGGTGGGTATTATTCTATCTTGTACGTCGGTTTTACCTCTACGCATTCAATTCGCATCATGGCACCTTATGGGAGTATCTCTGGGCGCCGGTCATTGTAGGAGCATATTGGACGCTCATATATGCTCTGAGTGGAAGCTACAAGGACCCCATTCGTCAGTCTATATTACGCGAGCTCCTCAATAGAGCCTGGCTCACGATACTTGGCAGTTTGGCTTTGTTCTTTTTAGCATTTTTAGACGATCCCATACCGAACTACAGGATGTATAGAATAACCCTGATTCTTTACATAGCCCTCCAAGCAAGTCTTAGCTGGCTTGCTCTTGGAATCTTGCGGTTAGGAGTGATTAGGCTGCTGCGTAGGCATTTATTTCGGTTTCCCACAATTATTATCGGTGGGGGAGAAAAAGCGAATTCAGTCCTTCAGGAGCTGCGGAAGCATGGCGAATCGCTCGGATATGATGTGATAGGGTATGTATCCATAGACTCAGAGCCAGACGATTTGCTGCGGGGCAAACTTCGCCACCTGGGTAGGCTATCGGAATTAGAGAAAGTAGCTGTGCGTCGGGGAGCTCATCACGTCATCGTGGCTGCGGAGCGCTCAGATGAAAGAACCCTTCAGACTGTGCTCTCTCATATCAACGGTCTATCCGTAGAAGTTCATTTAGTCCCGGCTCTCCAAGATGTCTTAGGAGGGGGGGTACGACTGGGAAGTCCGTTGGACATTCCTTGGGTAACTATTACCCCGCCGCCCCCTTCACCATGGTATGAACTCGTCAAGCGTCTCATGGACATCTTTCTCTCTGTCATAGCACTTGTTTTATTAGCCCCACTCATGGGCATCATAGCGATAATGGTGCGTTTATCTTCTCCTGGGCCGATAATCTTTCGTCAAGAGCGCGTTGGGAAAAATGGGCGTCCTTTTACCATATATAAGTTTCGCACAATGTACGTAGATGCCGAGAAGCATGGTCCAGCTCTCAGCCGAGAAGGTGATCCACGGATCACACCCATCGGACGCTGGCTGAGGAAGACTCGTTTAGATGAACTTCCGCAGTTTTGGAATGTATTGAGGGGCGATATGAGTTTAGTCGGTCCTCGTCCAGAGCGACAGTTTTTCATAGATCAGATCGTCCGAAGAGCTCCTGAATACAAGCAGCTTCTCAAAACCCGTCCAGGTATCACCAGTCTCGGAATGGTGAAGTACGGCTACGCCTCCTCCGTAGAGGAGATGATAGAGCGTATGCGGTATGACCTTATCTATATGGCGAACCGCTCTTTGCTACTGGATATCAAAATCCTGCTATACACGGTACTGCGAGTACTCCAAGCTCGCGGAAAGTGATACTTTTGCGGCATGAAGAAAGAAGGGCATCCGGAATATCGCTTCGTCGTTTTCAAAGATACCTCCACAGACTTCGCGTTTTTGACGCGCTCTACGGTTCGTACCAAGGAAACCATTATCTGGCAGGATGGGAAAGAATATCCCTTAGTCAAAATGGAGATATCCAGCGCGTCGCATCCATTTTTCACGGGTAAGCAAAAGTTTGTAGATACGGCTCGGCGCGTGGATAAGTTTATGGCACGCTATGGAAAGAAAAAGTAGCGCTAAACCGAGACTCCATAAACTCCCTACACTATAACTATCCTCCTCTATCCGGTGATAGGGGATCTACCTGTGGCAGTGTAAGCTATGCCCATGTGTTGAGAAACTGACGATAGCGAAGAGGGTAGTGTAAGGTTACAGGTTACTCAAAAATCAAAACTGCGGCTCAGCGTGATAAGCCGAGCCGCAGTGATTTTCTTTTGAGTTTATGCTTCTATAGGCGCACGATGCGGACTACTGTCTGTTTCGTCCCTGTCTCTACTTTTAGGAGGTAAATTCCAGCCGGGAGGGAGGCAAGGTTCCATTCATATGATCCAGCAAATGTAGTCTCTGCTATGCGCTGTCCGTGTAGATTATATAAGCTGACATGAACTTCGTCGGCATCGGTGCTGCGCAAGTATAGAGTACCTGTCGTAGGATTAGGACCTAACCAGAGCCCTTTGCCTGATTCTTGGGCGATGCTGGTCGTAGAACTTGAACAGGAGGTTTTGACAATATTGAAAAAGTCGGCGTTGGTTCGGGGGAGGAGTTTGATGTTATTCCACTGATAGGTGAAAATACCTTGTATGCTGTCTAAGAGCGTGGTGTCCCGTACGATGCACAAAGGAAGGCTTGGATCAATCAGCCCATCTGTGGTAGCCCAGAGGCTATCATTCACATAGGAAACTTTGAGGGAGGAGAAGATATTACTGGTCTGACGCCCCGCCAGCACTCGGATGCCCTCCAAAGGAGCGGATGAGTTCATTCCCACCCGATAGTCGCCCAGCTGAGAATAGAAGGTCGTATTGACTTTGGGTTGAACGACTCGGAGCGGCTGAGAGATATTATCATGGCGGAAGCGTATCAACATGCTTTCGTAGGGCTCTGTGGCAGCGTACTGGGTATCGCCATAGACTGTATTGAGAGAGAGCACAATAGGTTGTATTAGAGATGAAGCAGGACCGATACGAGTTACGTTCGCGTCGCGAAGGCTGGTCAGACCGAAGTATTCATCCACCGTAGCATTAGTAACTACGACGCTATCTCCGATTTGAATGTTCGGCAAGGCACTGGCAGAACGCACCCATATTCCTGCCCAAGCTGAAGCTCCAGGCTGTTGAATGTGAATATAGCCAAGGTCATTTTCAGAGGATGTTACAACCCCTCGCACATTAGTTACGCTCAATCCTGCGTAGCCACTACTCAGGTAGTCACGTCGTGCTGATGGGTTGTAAGCATATAGTACTGAGGGAATGACATATTGAATGTCTGTAATCTCGCAGCCGGCATCATTGACCCGATAGCTCTGCGGTTGGAAGCGAGGGAACTGCACGATGTCCCCGCTCTGGTCCTTCACTTTCACATAGTAATGTATATAGGTACCTTGACTGTGCGGAGGTATGGTAGCTTCATACGTAGAGGTAGAGGGGACCTGAGTCATCGTGATAGAGTCGTAGTTTGTGCTCGTGCCAATCGCCCAGTACAGCTTCACTTGCGTCACGGGGTCTGAGGTGGAGCCTGTCGCATCCACTTGAACCTTCACAGATGCGGTAGAGCTCGGACAGACAGGCGTGCGCCGCAAGTTGGAAACAGTCGGCACAGGATCACCGACATACATGAGACTGTCATGCCAAGGGCATATCTCGTACATCGGCGTACCGCTGGCAGGGCGGAAGTGTATCACAATACCTTTTACGGAGTCAAGGTAAGTATTCACAGGGTATAGATTAGATAAACCTTTGAACTCACCGAAGATGAGGCCTTGATTTCCATTGGCATCTACGACGGTGATGCGGAGAGGATTGGTCTGGACATTCGTGACAGTCAGTCCTTTGACTAAGACAAAGCTTCCTTGCCGCACTTCCCCGCTGTCTAAGTCCTGTGAGCCGTTAGGGAAATTCAGGCTGCGCAGGGTAATCTCCACGGGGCGTGGAATAGGCACACCAATCGCAAGGATTAGCGGTGACACAGTTGTATCCACATTGAGTTGAGTTTCTCCCTGAAAATAACCAACGGTACCTTGGAGCTCTACATATTGACCAGGGGATAAGGCAGTAAAGCCCGGAGGCATGTCTGTGACATTCTGACGCCGTATTTGGAGACCTCGATAAGGTGGCAGGGTGTCTATGAGCCAAATACTACAGCGCTTACTGTTGGACCCGCCACTGACGCCGTAGTGTCTATGCCATTCACATTTCGTGATGACAAGGCCGCGCACCCGGACCACTTGTCCATGCAGGACAGAGGTGTCGTTTCCTGCGGCGAGGTTTTTCGGCGTTTGGATTTCACTGATAGTTTTTAGAGGGGGTTGAGCCCAGAGCCCACCCCATACCAAACCCAAGACTATTATTCGCGTTCTCATAAGGCTATCGGATGATGACGAATTTACCTGTCCGTATTTCGTTTGTATCCAGGTCCTTTACAGCAAAGACATAAAGTCCTCTGGCGATAATCTGCCCAGACTGCGAGAGGAGATTCCAACCGTGTTCTCCTCCGCTTGTCAGGATTTGCTTAGGGTCGCTGTATGTCTCGTACCAGCGGCTGCTGCGCGTCTGGGCCGTAGGATCATTTTCGTGATGCTCAAAGCGATAGACTAAATCTCCTGCCACAGTGTAGATAGATACCTCACAGTGAGGAGGTAAGTTGGCAAACATTATGCGTTTGTCTTCATGAGCTTGAGAAGCCCCTTCCCAAGCGGCTCGTTCGTAGTAGGGGTTAGGGTAGACGTAAGGGTCTCCGTAGGCAAAGCCGCGATTAGGAGGAGCACCAGCAAAGATGCGCCGTAGCGTAGCTTCCTTGCTGCTTTCCAGAGATTCTAAGTTTCTGTCGGCGTCTCCTTCATCAAAAGCGGTCAGTGCGATTGCGTGCTGCCATCCATTGGTCACACCCTTGATTTCATACATGTATATATAAGGCGTGGGGTCGCCAGGAAAATACTTGGGGTCAGCGAGCCGTATGGCTCTGAAACCGTTATCATAGCCGATGCCATTGTTCGGTTTGTCAAATTGGGCGATCAGCTTGAGCTCTTTCAGGACATCTACCACTTCTTTTACATCAAAGCCTAAGGTGGTTTTGTAAATCCGATACCCTTCAAAATCCCTTCGTCGGGTGATGGGGTCTATACTTTCTTCGGCGGAGGCGTCCCAGTATAGTCGGATGAGGTTTGGCTCAATCTCGTAGCGGATACGAGGGAGATTAGGCGGGCTGGGCAAAAGGAAACGAGTCAAGCGTCCATCCCCATTTAGGTCTTCTCCGGCATCTAAGACTCCGTTGAAGTTGGCATCTTCTCCATCGTATGCCGACTGCGCCCAGCGAGCATGCCGAATGAATTCTTCCTTCTGCTGGGGGGTATCGGCAGAGTTTGGATTTCCATCAGGAGTTTTGCGAGCAAATACGAAGGCAAAGGCTACCTTGACGCTGTCACCGGGCCGTACATTCAGAAACGGTCCGGCTGATACCATAATGGAGCGGTTGCCGGCAATCCGGAGCGCAGGAACGACCAGCGTAGCCCAATCTCCTCGTTCTGTCAGAGATTGAGACATTTTTAGCCAGCGATCCGCATCTGTCTGAGGGGAGCGAAACTGCCCCGTGTAATCCCGAAATGTCCAGCTCTGGAAATTTGTCTCAAAGCCGCTCGGAGGGAGGGGACGGCGCGCTGGATGCAAAAACTCTCCCTTGTATTCGCTGCCAAGAAACTTGAGACCAAAGTAAGTATCAGTGAAGCCCGGATTGCCCGAGACATCAAACTCATACGCCATGAAGAGCGAGTCTATGTAGCCATTTCCGCCTTTGTTGTAAAACTGGGTTCCACCTGACCCCGCAGGCGTAATCGTAGTGTTGCGAATCACAGGGTCTACCCAGTAGCCGATATACAGAGAATCCCAAGTATCAAAGCTGGCATTTTTGATGGTGAAGTTGTAAAGTAGAAAAAAGTTTGCGAAAGTGTAGTTCCAGTTGTAGGCCTCAAAATGGACATCGGCGCCAAGCGGGCCGTTTTCTATGTTCTGAATGGGTATTTGAGTGCCGGGAACTATGGTATATCGGTCAGTGAAATCTGCCACAAAATCCTGATGAGACACGGCATAAGAGCTATAGGTTGGTAGTTCAGGAAGCGAACTTCGCTCCGCAAGGGTAGCCCCAGGTTCGGCGGAAAACTCAAAGCCGGCTTTTCCTGTTACATAACCGGAGGGATCATCCACAGCACCAGTAGAAACGATGATGGTATTACCTCTCTTGGCACCTATCCATAAGCCCCCTTCAAAGAGATGTTCAATGCCGGAGCCCTTAGGATATTCAGCCGATTTGAAGCCTTGGACGAGGTAGCTGCCTTTAAAGCTATTGCCTATCATGCCCAAGTTATTGACCGTGACGCGAAAGTTCCCCAAGCTGGCCTGCTTCTCTACAAAGCTTGCCTGAGCCCAGAGGAGACAGAGAGTTCCAAACCAACCCTTCACCAGTTGCAAAGATATTTTCTCATGAGTGAAGTAGGTGTAAAGACTACCTTGTGCAAGTATTTGGGAGATTTTCTATACCTTTGCACAGCTACGACTTGAGCACCCGTAGCTCAATCTGGATAGAGCACCAGACTACGGATCTGGCGGTTGGGGGTTCGAATCCTCCCGGGTGCGCGCATCTACCGCTGAGGAGTTTCTCCTTGGGTAGTCTGAGGGTTTCTTTTAGAAAAGAATATGGGCAAAACCCATAGGTTAAAAGCTGCGCCTATCAGTAGCCCCCCGATGATGGTTGTGGCAAAAGGACGTTGAACTTCGGCGCCAGGCTGCACAGAAAATGCCATCGGCAGAAGTCCCGCAACAGCTATCAAAGTGGTCGCCAATATGGGACGAGTGCGCTCAGCCACGGCATACCTCATACGGCGAAGGGCAGACCACGTCTCAGGTAGAGCATAAAATCTATTGAGGAGTACCGTGCCATTGAGAGTCGCCAGACCGAAAGCCCCAATAAGCCCTATCGCTGCCGATAAACTGAAAGGCATTCCCCGTAGGACTAGGGAGAGCATACCTCCAGCTGGTGCCGCTAACGCTACAACTAAGATTATCCCTATGGCTCGCAAGTGTGGAATTGTCAGATACATAAGAAGGGCAATCAGACCGACTGTGAGCGGGATGAGCCAGAAAAGGCGCTGTTGAGCTGAGACATAGTTTTCCCATGTTCCCCCGAAACGCACCCTGTATCCAGTGGGGAGTGAGATACTGTGTAGGAACTTTTGAATATCCTGTACTACGGAAATGGCCCCTCGCCCCCGCACGTTTATGCCTATTTGATAGGTGCGTTCGCCTTCGGCATGGGGTATTTCGTTGTATGAAGGCACTATTTGTATCTCCGCTATACGCTCTAAGGCAATCCATTCTCTCTTTCGAGTCGGTATAGGAAGCATGCGTAAATCTTCTGGAAGCTTTTCAGGAGCCAGTCTAAGGGCAGTAGCAAAGCGCCAGCCTTCTACCGTCTGTACCATGCCCAAGGGGATTCCAGCTTTGTATGCCTGTACCCAACGCAGCGCTTCTGAAAGGTCCACACCGTAGAAGGCTAAGGCTTCCGATTTCCACCGTACCACGATCTGCTGCGAGCCAAAAAATAGCGGGAGCGAAAGGTCTGCTATGCCAGGTATTTTCTCACAGAAGCCGGCTATCACTTCTCCCCAGCGTCGCAGCGTGTCTAGGTTAGGACCGACCAGCCGTAGCACAATATCCGTGCGTGCTCCGGCTAAGAGCTCATTGAATCGCATCTGAATAGGCTGCTGCACCCCGATAAAAATGCCAGGGAAATGAGCCTGCACTAAGGCCTTCAAACTATCTGCTAACTCTGCGCGGGAGAGTGGAGAGTGGGGGTTTATGTCCAAGATAATATCGGCGCTTTCCACAAACATGGGGTCCATGGGGATTTCCGAGGTACCTATTTTAGCCACAGCATCCGAAAAAGCCCCCGGGAGCTGAGTTAGAAGCAATTTGTGAATAGCGCTGCAATACTTTATCGTCTGCTGCAAAGAACTGCCTAAAGGTAGACGTGTTTCTACAGCAAAGGCCCCTTCGTCCAACTCTGGCAGAAATATCGTCTCAGACAAACGAAACGCTATGGCCCCCCCACCAAATAGAAGTATCCATGCCGCTATTGCCACATACGGTCGCCGCAGACTATGTCTAAAAGCAAAGCTCGTGAGCTTCTGCAAATATGAGTTTAGCCTTTCACTGGGAAGCCAGTGGGTAGAAGTCAAGACACGCGCAGAGGCCCATGGCACAAACGTGAGAGACAAAATCAGCGCACCCACCAGCGCAAATAGCATCGTCCATACCATGGGGCGAAACATTTTTCCCTCAATGCCTGTCAGCAAGAGAAGTGGCACATATACAGATACCACGACCAGCTCCCCGAAAAGGCTCGCCTTACGAATGTGAATTGCGCCCTCTTCCGCAGCAGTGATTCGGTCTTTGTAGTGTGCCAACCGAACTATTACCGCTTCCACGAGAATCACCGCTCCATCTACTATGAGTCCAAAGTCTATCGCCCCTAAACTCATGAGATTTGCTGAGAGCCCCGTTAGGCTCATTAGGCCCAGAGCAAACAGCATGGATAGAGGAATGACTAAGCCAACTAAAAGCCCCGCCCGCAGACTCCCCAGCAAAATCGTGAGTAGTCCAATCACAATGACCGCAGCTTTCGTGAGATTGGATAGCACTGTACGCAAGAGCCGAGAAATGAGTGCTTCGCGATCTAAGAATGGCTTTATTCGGATGCCGTGAGGAAGGTTTTTTTCTAACTCTGCGATACTCAGCTTGAGGCGGCGGACGACCTCTGCGGTATTCTCTCCCTTACGAATGAGGACAATCCCACCAACGACCTCACCAAGGGTATCTTGAATGAGGGCGCCATAACGAGGCAAATGTCCCTGTCGCACGGCACCTACGTCTATCAGTCGGATAGGCTGGTCTCCATATTGACCGACCACCACTTGTTCAATATCTGCCCCAGAACGCCAAACCCCTTCGGCTCGTAAGGCGATAGTGCTTCCTCCTCGTTCAATGTAGCCGATTCCGAGGAGGTGATTAGCTGTGAGCAAGGCGTTTTCTACTTCGGTGAGAGAAAGCCCATAGCGCTGCAGGGCCTCAGGATTGAGATGGATTTCCCACCGCTTCACATACCCTCCGAAGCTGCTAATATCGGCGACCCCAGGTGTCTCTAAAAGAGCTCTCCTGACTATCCAGTCCTGGATTGTGCGCAGTTCGGCGAGAGATACCGGTTGGGCTGGTTGGAGGATGTACTGATAAGCTTCGCTAAGTCCCGTGCTCAGAGGCCCAAGTTCGGGTTGGACGCCGGGGGGGAGCTGGTCCTTTATGGTCAAAAGCTTCTCTATAATCTGAGCACGAGCTTGATAAATATCTACGCCCTCCTCAAAAACTATCGTGATGAGGGAAAGACCCATGCGTGAGATAGAGCGCCATTCTATGCGTTTAGGTATAGTGGCCAAAGCTGATTCTATGGGGCGAGTAATCATTGCCTCCACTTCTGAGGCTGAATAGCCAGGCGCATAGGTGTAGATTTGAACTTGATTGTTTGTGATGTCAGGAATGGCGTCAATCTGAATGTTCAACAATCCATATGCGCCCAAGACAAGAAAAACTATTAGTATGCTTACCGAAAATATCGTGGATCGGATGCTGAGCCTCAGGAGGCTTGCCCACATCGCCTACAAAGTAATACCTTTGCAATATGAGTAGTGGTTTTGATCCTCAGAAAACTCAGCCGCTAAATCCCGAGCAATCTCCCCCGGACCCTAACTCTCAACGCACCCAGTTTATACCTCCAAACTATTCTCCTCCTAATCCGGACTTGAATCGGACCCAACATTACGCGCCGCATCCACCTATTTCGGAAGGGCAGGGATTTGATCCCAAACGCACCCAAGTCGTAGGCACAGGCGGGGGAGCTAACTTCGATCCATTACGAACGCAGATTTATCAGGGGCCAGGAGTTACCCCTCAAATGCGCCCTGTTCCTCAAAATCGTAAAATAGTCGGCTGGCTGATAAGCTTTACCATCCATCCCAATGGCGTTGACTTCCGCCTATATGAGGGGCGCAATACCATCGGCTCTGATCCTAAGTGTGATATTACCCTCAATGACCCAGGCGCCTCTGGACATCATATGACCATTCTATACCGAGCGGGACAGTTTCTATTTAGGGATGAACTGAGCACCAATGGTACCTTCATCAATGGAGAGATGCTGAACGAAGGTAAGCTCAACGATGGCGATATTATTCGGATTGGGAAGACAGAACTCCGATTCCGTACCGTATGAATAGGTTTCATCTATACTGGCTTATGCCCGTTTTGTTTGCCCAGCGGGCAGACCTGACTATATTGGTAGAAACGAGCCAGCTGACGTGTGGAAAACCCCTTGAGATCAGTCGTAAAGCCTTGAAGGCCTTGTGCGATAAATCCTCTGGCAGCATAGCTCTGGGCACTTTCTCGCGTCTGTACGGCGGGCAAGCAGTAGTATGGCGCACGACCCCTGTACAGCCGCTGAATGATGCCGAAGGGTGCTCCCAGCTTTTCAATCAGGTGCGTCCAATCTGCGACTCTGTGTATCAGGTCACCCTAATCCAAGCCATAGAAGAGGCTATCTCAAAGGGATATAGCTCAGATATACTGGTATTAGCTTCGGGCAAAGAAACGGGGCGCGGCATCTCAGCCGGTGAACTGCGGAACTACGCTAAAAAGAAAGGAGTGAAGCTCTACCTCGCCTCCATAGGCTGGCTCATGAATGATGAGAGGACGCAGAGTTTCTTCAAACAATTAGCAGGCACATTAGAAGGTGAAACGGGCACCCTGATTATCATAGACCCCTCATCGCCTGATGCCGCAGAACGGCTCAGAGGCTTTATCTTCAAAGTATGGGAAAATAGCGGCAAAGCTCCCAGGTCGGAATCTGCCGCCATGGATGGAGGCAATCCATCTGGTACTGCTACGGGAGGAAGTAATCCTAAGATTGACTTGGAAAAGCAGGATGGGTCTGGCATGCCTAAATGGATATGGATCGCTCTTGCAGCAGGAGGGGGAGTGTTGTTGTTAGTCCTACTCATTCTATTGCTGCGTCCGAAGTCTGCGCCGCCTCCGCCTGTGAATGTTTCTCCCGCTCCACCGTCTACAAGTACATTACCCCCCCCGCAGCCGGTCGCCCCACCTGCGCCTACATTACGCCGACTTATTGTTTATTACCCGCACACCAGACAGGAGGTCAATTTATCACCCTCTACAGCGCCTATATCCATCGGGCGAGCACCCGACAATACTATCGTTATCGCTGACAATACGGTTTCTTCTCGTCATGCTCGGCTTTTTCTGCAAGGCACTCAGTGGTATATCCAAGACTTAGGCAGTACAAACGGCACCTTCGTAAATGAGCAGCGAGTAAGTCAGCATCCCGTGCGTATAGGTGATAAGATTCGTTTAGGGGCTATCGTAGTCCAAATCGCCGGTTGATGAGTCATGCCCCTTTTGTATGGGCAGCGGAAACTCATGTAGGCTTACACCGCAGCCATAATGAGGATAGGTACGATGTTTTCTCTTGTCCTCTTGGAACCGTATTTATTGTCTGTGACGGGATGGGCGGGCATGCCGCCGGTGATGTCGCTGCTACCATAGCTATCCAGAAGGTTAAAGAAATCCTTGAAACAGCAACTTCCGACTTTCCTATCTCCTACTGGCTTCGTAGAGCCCTTTTTCACGCACATTACGGCATCCAAATGTATGCTCAGCAGCAATATGGAGTGGGAGGCATGGGTACTACGGCTGTGGTGCTCCTGATGGCGCCAAGCGGTGAAGCCTGGTGGGCTCATACGGGCGACTCACGGCTTTATCTCCTTCGTGAGAAAGTTCTCCATAGGCTGACACACGACCATAGCTATGTTTCTCTCTTAGTGGATTCTGGTTATATTACACCAGAAGCGGCTTTCGGTCATCCCCAGAGTAATCAGTTACTTTTTACTCTGGGCTCTTCTTCCTATGCCGTCGTGGACGCGAGTACATATCCATTCCGTGTGAGGAAGGGAGATATTTTCCTGCTATGTTCTGATGGTGTAAGCGGTCTCATCCCTGATAGCCACATTGCGGAAAAGTTAGAAGCAAAAGCTTCACTGGTTGATCGCACTAAGGCGCTCATACACTCTGCCCTGCAAGCAGGAGGGTATGATAACGCCACAGCCCTAACAGTGGAAATAACCTCTGAGCCTCAAAACTCGTCCTCCTCTCCGAAGCATAGTGGAAAAGCTATTTGGGTTACTATTGCTGTGAGTGTCGTAGCTCTGCTTATCGGTTTTCTACTTGGACAGGTCGTATCGCTGACCGATGATAAGCCCCCCCATAATCAAAGTGGGCAAAGCGGGCTTCGACGAGACACCGCATTACCATCCGCCATGACTAAAAAGGACTCACTGAGTGGTTCCACTGGCCATAAGCCCCTTTCTGATACGGTCAGCCACTCACATTCGCCCACCACCGCTAATAAAGCTCGGAAGCCCTAACATCAGTCTCTCATAGCAAAATGGGTAGTAAGCTGTGAGGCTTCACAATAAGGTCACGAAGTTTCTTATCCTGACCAAAATGAAAAGTGGAGCAGCATTTGATTTATGCTGCTCCACTTCTGGCGAGCCTCTATGAGACCCTTTATCGGATGACTATTCGCTGATTGTGCATGAAATCTTCACCCTGAGCTTGGAGAATGTATGTGCCAGCAGACACATCTAACGGCAAGCTAAATTCTCGTCCACCCTCTACGGAATAGCTTCGAATGACCCGCCCGACCAAGTCACATATTCTTAGCGTGAGGCTTCCGCTTTTTTCAACATACACTGTCAAAAGGTTGCCAGACTCAGATACGTAAGCGGAAAACCCACCGCCAAGCGTCCCTGAGAGAGAAGTAGGGCGCGATACATCCAGAACCACAGATATCGCAGAATCACATGCGCTGGCGCCCGAAGGAGCATTCGTAAGTTTCAAGGAGAGGGTGTAGGTGCCAGGGGTAAGTGTGCGAGTAAGACTTGCAGCATTTCCAACGACATTCCCATTTATTCGCCATTCGTATCTCAGCAGGGAGTCAGCTAAACTTCCCCCATCTCGGGCAGAAAAGGTTCGTGTCCCCTCAGGTATGCGAATAGTATCGCCTCTACCGTAATCGGTACCGCTATATCGCACCCTTGGGTCAGGATATGCAGTCAGACGCACATTATAGGTGACGACGGCCGAAGGCGCAGAAGTATCATCACACGCCGAAATCGTTGGATAGACCGAGTTTGCATATATCCCTCCTCCTATGAGGCGAACAGTATAGTCTATGTAGCCTCTATTGGGATTGAATGCTGATGTAGATAGAGAGAAGCTGCCGCGGATGGTATCTTCTGTGGTCATTCCCGTACCCCTTCCAGAATACACTCCATCTATGAATACCGTATCTATGGTCCAGTAGGCTCGGGGGGTACGTCCGTCATTGGCTGTGTCCCTTAGAGCCACGAGGTAGTCTATCAAACTGCCCATGCAAGCCTGTGGCAAAGAAACCTGAGCACTGACTGCAAGAGGAGGGGGAGTGGGACGAATCTTTTGAATAGCTTTTATTTCCAGATAAACGCTATCCACGGTCATCCCTCCCGTGTTCTGATGTGTGTAGATGAAATACAGGGTATCTCCCGCCGTTAGACGAAGCGTGTCATATAGTGGATATCCATACCCATTCCCCGTACCTGCACGACGAAGCAGACTCTGAGCTCCACCAGTGATGTACGCAGATCCTGGCCAAATCCAGTTGGCTGGACGGAATATCGTCCACAGGAACATGTAATCGTCATAGCTTTCTTGCAGAAGCTCGAGAGTGTCATCAGAGGTAGCATTGATGACGAAAAGTTTATTTCCCATTGGTATGCCTCCATAGTCGCTGGGGCAGAAATGTACTTCCATGCTGTCTAAACATTCTGGCAGAATGAGCCGCCAAACTACATCTGGTCCAGTACTGAGATTGTGGTCGTTGATCCTTTGACGAGTGGAGTCGTAGGTGTGCCACTGCCACACATACAGATTACCTGCCGTGTCAGGAGCTGTTGAGAATAAAGGTACCGGATATGCGGTATTGATATTCTCTCCGTTCTGTCCATAGGCGAGTATGCAGAGGCTCAAGCCCATGGTAGTTCTGAGTAAGTTTTTCATAGTACGACGAAGGTACGCTGTATACTCTCAGTTTGGTCAATACCTGCGGAGAGTTTGAATCTCCATGTTTTGCCAAGCGCCTATGGAGCATGGGAAGAGATAGGCCTACCTAAGCGTATAAGCCCATCCCATAGCCCACCCGCACAAATGTATATCGCTGGCGTGCGTCCGCTTACCTTTGGCGTATGAAAGATGAACCCATCCTGTCCTCTAAGGTTTCGCTTCTTTTTGAGGTGAGTTGGGAGGTTGCGAATAAAGTCGGGGGCATTTATACAGTGCTCGTAGGAAAAGCCCCTATTATTCATCGTCAGAGACCCAATAGCTACTGGCTAATCGGACCATATTTACCAGGGAAAAACTCCGCCTGGGAGTCAGTCCCATCCCTTTATGGAGATTGGCGCGAGTACTTTCTCAGAGAAAAAGGTATACCCGTACATGCAGGATACTGGCATATCAGCGAGGTCAAAGTACCCACCTTGCTGATTGACTTTTATCCAGCTCTCGCTAAGCGAAATGACCTTTTCGCTAACTGGTGGGAAAAATACGGTGTTGAGTCTCTATGGGGAGGGTGGGATTATATAGAACCCGCTATATTCGGGTATGCGGCTGGCGAAGTGATCCAAAGCTTCCGGCGGTTCTATTATGAAGATGTAGAAGCTATCGCGCACTTCCACGAATGGCTTACTGGAGCCGGAATACTTCATCTTAGAGAATGTGCTCCATCCATAACCACCGTATTCACTACTCATGCGACTGTGGCGGGGCGGGCTGCTGGCGGTGCTTTCATATCTCACAATCAGCTTGGCTTTTGGCTTCGGGAAAGAAATATCCTCAGCAAACACACCTTAGAAAAAGCTGCGTGGCAGCAGGCTGATATTACGACTACGGTCAGCGAGATTGTGAGTCGGGAGGCGGCTCACTATTTGGGGCGTGGAGCAGACATTATCACACCAAACGGCTGGCAATCACCTAAGGACATCCCCACCAAAGATGCCCGAATATGGCTGTGCAAGCTTGCAGATAAATGGGGATGGTCAGATTCTCCACCTTTCTGGCTCTTGCACAGTGGACGCCCAGAACTGGAAAATAAAGGCACTCTCACTCTAATACGAGCCCTTAGTCAGTACCGACACTCCTCTGTGCCCCATAGAAACTTAGCTGTGATCTTTGCTATGCCGGGGGATGCTGAACGTCCTCATGCCGGTGCTTATGAACCGCTTTGGGTCAGTCATGTTCTGAGGTTTCCCGAAAATGACCGACTACTCCGAGAGCTCCAGTCCCTCAACTTGACTCCTGAGGACCCTGTGAGAATCGCCTACTTGCCTGTGTATCTGGAAGGAGAAGATGGGGTGCTCAATCTTCCCTATTATGCTTTATTAGGGGCTGTGGATGCTACGGCATTTCCTTCGCGGTACGAACCGTGGGGATATACGCCGCAGGAAAGCCTGGGCATGGGCGTCCCGACGCTCTCCACACGCCAGGCTGGATTCGGCGCCTGGATGATGGAACATGTAAAACCCCTCCCAGAAGCCCTCTCCCTAATAGATTATGACCAAGCAAGTCCTGAGGAGCAGATTTTGTTCTGGTTGCGCCGAAGATTAGAAACGCCAAAGGAGCAGCAGGTAAGCCTTCGCCGAGAAGCCCTCCTCCTTGCAGAGCGAACAACATGGAGTTATTTCCTACCTTTTTATCAGCAGGCGTATCAAATCGCTATCGCTAAAACCCAAGCGCGGCTTTGGTATCGTCTCGCCCCTCCACCCTCTGCAGAAAAAAAGACTTTTATCTGGCACAGAGCATTCTTTCTACCCACACTTCCTGAGGAGCTAAAACCCCTCCATACCCTCGCCTATAACCTGTGGTGGAGCTGGAACCCTGACGCTCAAAACCTTTTCCGTCTCATCAATCCCGAAGCTTGGGAAAAATATGAGAATCCTGTATGGCTTCTCAACCACACGCCCAGTCATCGGTGGGAAACTCTAAGTAGGGAAGAAGACTTCTTAAAGCAGCTTCGGCAAATTCATCAGCGCTTCCAGAATTACATGTCCCAACCGCTTAGCCCAGATAAGCCGGCGGTAGCCTATCTCTGCATGGAATATGGCATAACTAAGTGCTTACCTTTCTATTCTGGGGGCTTGGGGGTATTAGCTGGCGATTATCTAAAGGAAGCAAGCGATCAGGGGTATCCTATGGTGGGCATCGGCATACTCTATCGGCGGGGGTATTTTCAACAGCGTATAAGCCCTGATGGCGAGCAGCTTGCAGAGACTCCCAACTTAAGATTTACAGACCTACCTTTAGAGCCCGTACGAACCGATGATGGACGCTGGCTCCATCTGCGCCTTTCGCTCGGTGGGCACCCCATACTCCTGAAAGTATGGCGTGTCCGTGTAGGACGAATCTCATTGTACCTTTTAGATGCCGACCTATCAGAGAATCCGCCAGAGCTTCGTGAAGTTACAGCCCGCTTATATGAAGGTGACACTGAGCGTCGTCTCCAGCAGGAAATTGTTTTAGGATTTGGTGCTCAGGCACTCTTGAATGCTCTAAATCACCCTGTGGACCTCTTTCACTACAATGAGGGGCATCCGGCATTTCATATCGTGGCTTTCTGGTTACATCTTCATCAAAAAGGCTTGACCATCCGAGCTGCTCAGGAGGAGACGAAACTCCGAGTATTATTCACCACCCACACCCCCGTACCGGCGGGACATGATGCTTTTTCTCCAGAGCTCCTGCAGAAGTACCTCTACGAGCCCATACAGCAGCTTGACATTGGATGGGAGAAGTTTTTAGAGTGGGGGAAGATGCCTGATCAGGGGGACAAGTTTTCGCTCACAGCTTTTTGTTTGAGATTTGCCGGCTTCACAAATGGGGTGAGTCGGCTGCATGCGCGGGTTTCTAAGAGTATGTTTGCTGGTCTGTATCAGGGCTATCTGCCCCAAGAGGTGCCGATTGAAGGCATTACTAATGGCGTTCATATCAGTACATGGCAAGCCCCCGAATGGAATCGTTCGCGTCGCACATGGGAAACGCATCAGACTCTACGCTCCACCCTGATAGGTTATTTGCGTCGCCGTTTGCTTTCCGAGCCCGGACCAGTTCGTCATTTGGAAGCCATACGCGCATTTTTTGCTGGATTAGATGATAGCAGTCTTTTGGTAGGTTTTGCTCGGCGTTTTGCTACTTACAAGCGACATGGACTTTTATTTGAGCACGACAGCTTACGAAAGCTATTTGCGGAGGAGCCAACCCTTCGCCTCCTGATAGCCGGAAAAGCCCACCCCAGAGATGAAGCTGGTAAAGCCATGCTTCGGTCTGTCTGGCAAAAGAGCCTTGAACCGCCTTTTCTGGGAAAGGTCCTTTTCATTCCAGACTATGACATGCAAGTAGCCCGGTATCTTGTCCAGGGAGTTGACGTTTGGCTCAACCTCCCCATTTACGGACACGAAGCGAGTGGTACCAGTGGCATGAAAGCAGCACTCAATGGAGTCCTTCATCTGAGCATTCCGGATGGTTGGTGGGCTGAAGTGTCCCCTGAGGAGGCTGGGGGGTGGAGCTTACCCATTTGTACATCAGATGACCCCGAAATACGAGATGCATGGGAGGCTACCCAGCTTAGCTATTTACTCCGAGAAGAAGTATTACCACTCTATAAAGCCAGAGACGCCCGCGGTATTCCTATGCAGTGGCTCGCTCGCATGGAGAAAAGCCAATCCTATGCCGCTCAGCACTTCTCCACTCAGCGCATGCTCACTGAGTATGAACAGCGGCTTTATATCCCCGCTCAGGAGCGACTTCGTAAGCTTTCGGAAGATTTATTCAAGGAAAGATTAGATTTTTTGAGCTTGATTGAGAAGAGCTGGGAAAATATACGCATAGAATACATATCAGTACCACCATTTGCTGAGAGGGCATATTCATCATGCCAACCTTTCTCAGTAGAGCTGAAAGTAGAAGCCCCTGATATGCCCACAGAAACCCTCAGAGCAGAGATTGTATTTGAAAATGCTGCGGGTACGATTCATGCTTTCCCTTTACAGAGCGTGGGGGAGGGACGTTTCCAAGGTGAGATAGAAATCCCTGACGCTGGTGTATATCATTATGCGATTCGTCTGTATGCTTGGGACCCTTATTTGGAGATGCGATTGTGGGAGTGGGTAAAAGTCGTATGAGTGGGTACTTTCAGCTAAGCTCCTGATAAGGTTGTTCCATGCCGGGCGATTGGGTGGTTGTTTTTTTTACATATGCTGTACTGACGACTTAGCTCCCACACATACTTGGTAATATCACTGTGCTTTATGCGGTTTCTATTTGTGCGGCTCAGCAGTATGGGAGATGTAGTTCTCACCACGCCGCTTATACGCGCTCTACATGAGAGATATCCCACAGCTGAGATACACTTTCTCACGAGAGCCTCTTATCGTTCGCTGCTTGAATATCATCCCCTTCTGTCCAAGGTACATATTTGGACCGAGCGGCATACTTTGCGTGTATATAATTGGACGGGGGTCGTAGACCTGCAGAAAAATCTACGGAGTTTCTCGCTGCGTAGGCAACTTCAAGCCCAGCACTTCACCACTTTCCCCAAGGAAAATTTCAAAAAATGGCTGATGGTACGCTTGAAGAGGCGTTATTATTTACGACATGTCGTGGAAAGGTACGGAGAGGCTCTGCGTTTGTGGGGAATCTCACCTGAAAACCTCGGTCCATTAGAGGTGCATATTCCAACTGATACCGCGGAGAGAGTGGAGCTCACTTTGGTGCAGCTTTTAGGGCAAAAGGCACGGATAGCCGTGGGGTTGGGGGGTACCTACCAAACGAAGCGGTGGTATCCCGGGTACTATGCGGCTCTTCTCAATCGGCTAGGATATCCAGTGATTTTACTCGGTGGAGAGACTGAAATTCAAGATGCAGCGGAAATCGTCCGGCATTTATCTGTCCCTGTGCTGAATGTCACTGGTCAGTTTTCGCTTTTAGAGACGGCTGCGGCTATACGAGCTTCTACAGTCCTCATCACTCATGATACTGGCACAGCCCATCTGGGGGCAGCCGTGCAGACACCGACCGTGGTGTTGTGGGGAAATACTCTCCCCGCATTCGGTATGGAGCCTTGGAGGGTCCCGCATTTAAATGTAGAAATCCAGAATCTATCCTGCCGACCCTGTAGTAAACTGGGCTACGGGAAGTGTCCCAGAGGACACCACGACTGTATGCGAGCCATAACGCCTGATTATGTGGAGAAGGAGTTGAGAAGCTTTCTTCATATCCTCGGTTTGCTGTAAGTTTGCGTCGTCGTATGGAACTCGTGCTGCCGCAGTTTGGGCTATTTTTCTGGAGCGCAGTCATATTCTTCATATTCCTGTGGCTACTGAGTAAGTTTGCTTGGAAGCCCATTTTATCTGCTCTGGATGCCCGAGAGAAGCGCATAGCCGAAGCGCTCGCCACAGCAGAGAAAGCGAAATCAGAGGTGGAGGCTCTCAAAGCTCAACAAGAAAGAATTCAGATGGAAGCCGCCCAAGAGCGCGAGCGCATCCTGGCACAAGCGCAGAAGATACGAGATGAGATTATAGAGAATGCCCGAGCCGAAGCGCGAAAGCAAGCTGAGAGTATTCTCCAAGTGGCTCAGCAGCAGATACAGCAGCAGCGAGACCGTCTCATAGTAGAGATGCGTGCATATGCCGTGCGCCTCTCACTCCAGATTGCTCGTCAGATTTTAGAAGAGCATTTCAAAGATGAAGAAAAAGCGCGAGCTTATGCCGAAAAGCTCGCAAGTGAAATCCGTCTCAACTGATGAGCCCTCGCACTATCGCTCAGCGTTACGCCAAGGCGCTATTTAGTTTAGCCCAGCGCCGCAATGAGTTAGATAGAATATACGCTGAGATAGAATACATCCATACCCTATATGCCGAGTCTCGTTTATTTCGTGCTCTTTTGCAGAATCCCATATACCGTAGCCAGCAGAAGTTAGGTTGGCTGAGGCCGGTGTTTGCTGAAAAGGTTTCTCCAATCTTATGGACATTCCTGGAGCTTCTCCTTCGGCGAGGGAGAGAATATCTTCTGAATGAGACTTGTGAGGCTTTCATTGAGCTATATGACCAGCAGCAGAATCGTCTGCGAGCACGGGTGCGTTCCGCTCAGCCTCTCTCCGATACAGCCGCAGAGCTACTTACGCAGCGGCTTCGGCAGATTTATGGAGCGGAAACAATTCTTTTACAGAAAGAGGTTGAAACGGAACTTATCGGAGGTTTCATCGTGGAGGTGGGAACCAGAGCCGCTGACCTTAGCGTAAGAGGTCGCCTAAATGAAATTCGTAAAAAGCTACTACAAGCCTAATCCATATGAAAACTATAACTGACCTTCGTCCGGATGAAGTAACTGCCCTTCTAGAACAGCAGCTTGCTGGGGAGCTCTCTGCCAAGGAGTTAGAAGAGGTAGGTGTAGTATTGCAAGTGGGAGATGGAATCGCTCGCATTTACGGACTGACAGAGGTGGAAGCGGGTGAAATGATTGAGTTTGCCAGTGGAACTAAAGGGATTGTCCTCAATTTAGAGGAAGATAATGTGGGGGCTGTGATCATGGGGAGTTCCAGCACCGTGCATGAAGGAGACCGAGTCAAGCGTCTGCATAGAACTGCTTCGGTTCTCGTAAGCGAAAAAATGCTCGGTCGCGTCATCAATCCTCTTGGGGAGCCCTTGGACGGTAAAGGACCGATTGAAGGGCCATTTTACGAGTCGCCATATGAACGAAAAGCTCCGGGGGTGATTTTCCGTCGTCCCGTACATCAGCCCCTGCAAACGGGGATTAAAGCGATAGATGCGATGATTCCTATCGGGCGGGGGCAACGGGAGCTGATTATCGGCGACCGTTCCACAGGTAAAACCGCTGTAGCCATAGACACTATCATCAATCAGCGTGAAAACTACGAGCGTGGAGAGCCGGTATATTGCATCTATGTAGCCTGCGGGCAGAAAGCATCTACAATAGCGCAAACCGTGGCTGTATTAGAAAAATATGGGGCGCTGGATTATACTATCGTAGTAGCTGCCTCTGCATCCGATCCTGCACCGTTGGTGTTTCTTGCTCCATTTGCTGGGGCTGCGATTGGAGAATATTTCCGGGATAGTGGACGACATGCCCTGGTTATTTACGATGACTTATCTAAGCAGGCGGCCGCTTATCGGGAAGTATCCCTTCTCCTGAGGCGCCCACCTGGACGGGAGGCTTATCCCGGAGATATATTTTATCTACACTCTCGTCTACTGGAACGAGCTGCTAAAATCATAGACTCGGACGAGGTGGCCCGTCAAATGAATAACCTGCCTGAGAGCTTCAAGCCTATCGTGAAAGGCGGTGGTTCTCTCACAGCCCTACCGATCATAGAAACTCAAGCCGGCGATGTCGCCGCCTACATACCCACTAATGTGATATCTATTACCGATGGACAAATATACTTGGAGCCCAGTCTCTTCAACGCGGGGGTGCGTCCGGCGATTAATGTGGGCATTTCGGTTTCACGGGTCGGTGGCGCTGCCCAAATCAAGCCGATGAAACGCGTGGCAGGACGCTTAAAGCTTGAGCTGGCTCAATACCGAGAATTAGAAGCATTTGCGAAGTTTGGTTCGGATTTGGACCCCGCTACCTTGCGCCAAATAGAGCGGGGGCGTCGGCTCGTGGAGCTACTTAAACAGCCCCAATATCAAACCGTCAAAGTAGAGCACCAAGTAGCAGCAATTTTCGCAGGAACCAGGGGGTTATTGGATAAGCTACCCATAGACAAAGTGCGCGAGTTTGAAGCCCAGTACATTCGGCTACTGGAGACCGCTCATAAAGCTCTTCTGGAAAAAATACGCCAAGGGCAGTTAGATGAGAGTATGGAAGCTGAGCTCGAGAAAGCTGCAAAGGAGGTCCTTATTGGCATGGGCATCAAAGTTTAGGATATGTCTTCTGGAAAGCTTCGCGAACTGAGGGGGCGGATTCGCAGCATTATTTCTATTCAGCAGACGACCCGGGCGATGCGCATGATAGCCGCTGTAAAGCTGAGAAAAGCTCAAGATCGGCTTTTGCGCCTGCGTCCATATCGTCAGCAGAGCGAAGAGCTCTTGCATACACTCCTTTCCCAAGTAGAGGAGCCGACGAAATATCAGGTCACACCGCCAGCTTCTTCTTCATTGTATGTGGTTCTTTCATCCAGTAGAGGTTTATGTGGGGCTTTCAATAGCGGTCTTGTCCGATGGTTATCTGCTCGTTTGCCAGACCCCCATCAGACTGAGCTTCTTATACTCGGCAAAAAGGCATATGAAATGCTGCGTCGCTCCTCCTATAAGGTGCATTTTCAGGATGTCTTTGGGGGTAAAGATATCGATCACACGACCATACGGTCTATCGCCTCTCAGCTTACTGATAGATTTCTATCGGGAAGCGTTAGAGAGGTGACCTTAGTGTATAATCGCTTCGGTGGAGTAGGGAAATCTATTCCCACCCATGAACGGCTTTTTCCCCTACCTGTGCCTGATAGAGTAGATGTGCGCCCATGGATTTTAGAGCCTTCTTTGGACACACTCCTGGAAAGTTTTATACCGACTTACGTTGAGACTGTCCTATTCTCTGCCGTTCAGGAGTCCCTTACTGCCGAGCATTCTGCCCGTATGGTTGCCATGCAGGCCGCTACGGATAATGCTGAGGAGCTTTTACGCACTCTCCGACTCCAATACAATAAAGCGCGTCAAGCCTCTATCACCAAGGAGCTATTAGAAATCGTCGCCGGTGCCGAGGCGCTTAAAGGATAGATATTGCTCTTTATGTCTGTAGAAGTTACCATCAAGCCCAGCCGAGGCCTACGAATCGATCTCGGAGAAATATGGCGATACCGAGAGCTCCTGTATTCAATAGTTCTACGAGATATCAAAATCAGATATAAACAGACAGTCATCGGTGTAGGCTGGGCTCTGCTCCAGCCCCTTGCCATGATGCTGTTATTTACCCTATTTTTCGGCCGTTTCATAAAACTACCTACGGAGAATATGCCTTATGCTGTATTTGCTCTGAGCGGTTCGGTCTTTTGGACTTATTTTTCGGGCGCCCTCAGTGGCGCCGCCAACTCCCTTCAGCAGTACAGATACCTGATAGGCAAGATATACTTTCCCCGACTTATTCTTCCTCTTGCCAGCATACTGATAGGGGTGATTGACCTGATGGTATCACTTGTATTGTTGATAGTTTTTACCCTCATTTACGGTGTCCAACCTAATGTAACCCTTCTGCTGATACCTATTTTTGCCTTAGCCGTTGTATTTGCATCTTTTAGCATCGGGGTATGGCTGTCTGCTTTGAATGCTCTCTATTACGACATTCGCTATATCTTGCCTTTTTTTATACAAATATGGCTATTTGCTTCTCCGGTCGTATATCCTGCATCTGCTGTTCCAGAGAAATGGCGACTACTTTATGAATTGAATCCTATGGTTGGGATTTTGGAAGGATTTCGTTGGTGCATAGCTGGAGCTGGTCACTTCCCCAGCTCCTTCTGGATATCCATGGTGGTATGCGCTATGCTCTTTTTCACAGGGGTACTATATTTTTACAAAATAGAGAGCACTATTGCTGATCTCATATGAGCGATGGAGTGATTATTCGGGCAGTAGGAGTGGGGAAAAAGTATCCGCCTAGGACTAACAAGTCCTATCCCACAGCCAGAGATCAGCTGGCTCGCTTATTTTTCTCTCCTTGGAAACTCTTCAGTCGGCGCTCAGAAGGAGCATTCTGGGCACTTAAGGATATAAACTTTGAGATAAAATACGGAGAGGTCGTCGGTATCATCGGACGGAACGGCGCAGGAAAGAGTACTCTACTCAAAATACTCTCCCGTGTTACGGAGCCTTCTGAGGGATATATTACTTTGAGAGGACGAGTAAGCAGTTTATTGGAGGTAGGAACAGGCTTTCATCCAGAACTAACAGGCAGGGAAAATATTTTCTTCAATGGAATTATTCTCGGAATGAGCCGTAGAGAAGTGAAAAATAAGTTTGACGCCATAGTGGATTTCGCTGACATAGGAGATTTTCTTGATACACCTTTGAAGTATTATTCTAGCGGAATGGCTATGCGGCTGGCATTTGCTGTAGCTGCTCACTTGGAACCTGAGATTTTGGTGATAGATGAGGTGTTGGCCGTCGGGGATATAGAATTCCAGGATAAATGCCTAAATAAAGTAGAAGAGATATCTAATAAGGTTGGGCGCACTATTCTTCTTGTAAGTCATCAAATGAGTCAGGTTAGGCGGCTTTGTCATCGGGTAATTTGGATAGATAAAGGACGAATTCGTGCAATAGGAAACACTGCAGAGGTGATTGCGGCATACGAGAAGTTTTTTCTCGGTGGCGAAGAAGAACCGAGCATTGTTCAAAAGCCT
>JANWXY010000050.1 GCA_025057135.1 Bacteroidia bacterium
CCCCACTCCCGGCCGGCCCCCCCCCCCCTCCTACCCACTAACACCCAAAACTTCCCAAGCGCTGCCACCCGGCTTTCAGTCTTTTTCCTTGATTTTCGTCATAACTCATCGTCACTCACTACCGCTAATGCAGAAGCCTTACGATATTCGGTGACGCGCCCTTCAAAGAAGTTTTGTTCTTTGCGGATATCCATCAGCTCTGCAAGCCAAGGAAGAGTATTCCGAGCTTCGGGATAGAGTGGCTGCAAGCCCACGCTCTGAAGCCGCCGATTGGCGATGTAGTGGATGTACTCTATAAACTCCTCCGGCCTAAGCCCTACTGCAGGGAGCGGGAGGCAATCCCTGATAAACTCTTCTTCTAAACGTACCCCTTCGGCCATGAGCATCCGGAGCTCCTCTTGAAAGCTGCTTGTCCATACCTCTGGATTTTCGCGCACCAGTTCCAGGAGGAGCTTTCGGAAGAGCTCAATATGATTACTCTCGTCTCGCAGCGTGTAACGGAACATCTGTCCGATCCCTGGAAACTTCCCTTGACGATATAAGCTTAAGACCATCCCAAATAGACCGTAAAACTGAGTGCCCTCCATAATCAGACCGAAAGTGAATATGTTTTTAGCCAAGAGCTGCTTATTTTCCAGCTTGGTAAGGTCTATATCGCGCCGCAGGGCATGGGAAACTTGCGTTACAAAAGCATTTTTGGCCTGAATAGTAGGTATATCCACAAACATCGCTTCACATTCATAGGGGTCTATGCCCAGAGATGAGATCATGTAGAGCAGGGAGTCAGCATGTACGTTTTCTTCATGGGCATGCCTTCCTAAAACGAGTTTGAGTTCGCTGGCAGTCACGAGTTCTCGGACGACATGGATGATATTATCTCCGACAATCCCTTCTGCTGCGGAGAAATACCCCACAGCCATGCGAATAATCCATCTGTCTATGTCCGATATGTCTGTGCTTTTCCATTGAGCCACGTCTTTATTCATCGGAATGTCTTCGGGTTCCCAGTGATTGGCTTTCATCGTGCGATAGAGGTCATATGCCCAAGGATACTTTAGGGGCATAAGGTTAAATGCCATCGTGATACGACCATTGATAACCCTTTTCTCAGCTATTGCTTGTTCGGCTTTCTCTACATTGAGTACAAACTGCCTTCCGCCGAAGGTGTAGGTTTGGACTGACATATGCCGAAGTTAACGGAAGTTGGCCCCCATAAGTCCCTTGGTGGAGTGTAGAATTTGTGGAAATTCTCAGCTGTGGATTGGTAGTACGAGCAGGATAACTATTGGGAGCTCACTTCTGACTTAAGTACTACGGGGTGCCAGTACACAAGCACTGACACCCCGTAATATCTGGGAGCACAGTTTCAAGCTCTACTGGCCCTGCCGTCCGTAGGAGACAATCGGAGTCAGCCTTATGCTAAAGCGTCCGGAAACAGTGTCGGGATGGGGATTGGCCAGACTGCTTAGGTCTATGCCAGGGATATTGATGTTAGGAGGGGTATAGGCTGGACGAATATAGGTAAAATTTCCAGTGATGAGCGTGTCTCCACTGATTTGGATATTGCTCAGATTTTGGGAGGTACCAGGGTAGTTCGCCAAATTTATGGAGGGTATCTGCTGTACATTATAAATGCGTACGGGGGAAGTACTGATATCTGCGGCCACGCCTGAGAGTTGCAGGTCGTTTATCTGGCCATTAGAACGGCTATATGTAAAGCTTATGCCGATATTACCTATACCTTTTTCATCTTCGCGTGCAAAGCTTATTTGGAGTTCGTTTGCTCCTGAAAGTAGAGCGATGCCTGAGGGACCGTAATAGTAAGTGTAACGAAAACTGATATTGAAGGGATTGCCACTATTGTCTTTACCTCTCGCAGTTCCTTCAATGAAACCCTCCTGAGGGCGAGTCAGGTCTCTTCCTGCGGGACCTGGAGGACCTGGGGGACCTGGGGGACCTTCTTTGCGTTTGCACATGGTTAGACTCACAGCGAGTCCTACGAACACTTTTACAGTAAGCCTACGCATACCACAAATGTATAGCGATCTGCTATAACATGAAAACTTTCTTAGAACTGGGCCTTTTCGGTAGAGCCGTCCATAGCTGTCAGAGCGCTTTTTCCCCCTGAAATCGTCAGCTGTACGGCATCAAAGTACTCAGTCCCAACGAATGCCTGATGCTTCACTGCGCGGAATCCATAGGCTTGCATTGCAAACTCCCGCTCTTGTAGCTCTGAATACCCTGCCATACCTTTTTCCATGTAGGATTTAGCTAACTCAAACATACTTAGGTTCAGCGCATGGAAGCCCGCCAAGGTGATGAACTGGTACTTATATCCCATCTCAGCGAGTTTTTCGCGGAAGGTTACCATTGTTTCGTAGTCAAGGTACTTTTTCCAGTTGAAAGAAGGCGAACAGTTATATGCGAGGAGCTTACCCGGAAACTTTTCATGAATCGCTTGGGCAAACTCCAGAGCTTCACCGAGGTCGGGATGAGAGGTTTCACACCAGAGTAAATCTGCGTATGGAGCATAAGCAAGCCCTCGTGCTATCGCCATCTCTAATCCAGAGCGGATGTAGTAAAATCCTTCCGTGGAACGTCCCGTGTCTCGTCGGATAAACGGTTCATCTGCTGGGTCAATATCTGAGGTGATCAGAGAGGCGCTATTCGCATCTGTACGAGCAATAAGAATGGTAGGCACGCCCATCACATCTGCGGCTAAGCGGGCCGCTATGAGTTTCTGGATAGCTTCGCTTGTAGGTACGAGGACTTTTCCTCCGAGATGTCCGCATTTTTTGGCGGAGGAGAGCTGGTCCTCAAAGTGCACTCCTGCCGCGCCCGCCTCTATCATCATTTTCATCAGTTCAAAAGCATTCAAATTACCTCCAAACCCCGCCTCTGCATCAGCTACTATGGGGACCAGCCAGTCGCGTTGAGTCCCTGTTTCCGGCGCATTCATGAATTCAATCTGGTCTGCTCGCATTAGAGCGTTATTTATCCGACGCACCAGAGTGGGAACGCTTTCTACTGGATACAAGCTCTGATCAGGATAAGTGTGGGCGGCGAGATTAGCATCAGCGGCGACTTGCCAGCCACTCACATAGATGGAGGGAAGCCCCGCTTGTACGCTTTCCACGGCTTGCAGGCCAGTGAGGGCTCCCAGTCCTGCCACCCAATCTCGCGAATGAAGAGCTTCCCATAGCTTACGAGCTCCCCTTTCCGCCACTGGATAGGAGAAGTCATAAGACCCTCTTATCCGAATCACATCCTCAGCAGAATATGGACGAGTGATTCCTCGCCAGCGCGGATTCTGCTGCCAATCTTGAGCAAGCCTTTCTACTCTTGTCTTCCAGTCAGTTTTGTCGTGCATATTTGACATAGGCGTATGTTGTCAAAAAGGGAATAAACTTAGGAGAATATACCATCTCTCGGAGTAGCCTGATAGCCTCCGGTTTGATGTGAGGATAGGCTTGGGTCGTTTCTTGAATGAGCTCTTCATACAGAGCGTGAGAGACAGAGGTGTGTTTCTCTGCCACAGAAGGTGTTTGACTGGTGTGGAGCCACTGCCATAGCTGAGCACGAGCGATTTCAGCGGTAGCGGTGTCCTCCATAAGGTTGAAGAGAGCGACAGCGCCTTGACCATTCAACCATGCGGAGAGATAGAGAAGGGATACTTCTATGTTCCGTTTTAGGCTCGTTAGAGAAATGCCAGATGCTGGTACGTGAGGAAAAGCTTTGAGCGCCTCAGGAGAAAAGTCAGTGTCGGGCAGAGTGCTGAGTTGATTTGCTGCCCCACCTAAGCCCTCCATAAAAAGCTGCTTGACTATGGGCACAAGGTCGGGGTGAGCCACCCATGCCCCATCAAATCCTTGCGATATTTCTCGGGACTTGTCAGATTTGACTTGTTCTATCGCTCGGGCGTTGAGGTCGGGATTTTTACGATCTGGGATAAAGGCGGACATGCCCCCTATGGCCAAAGCCCCCCTGCGGTGCGCCGCCCGTACGACTTCTAATGCATAGGCGCGCATGAAAGGCTGGTCCATAGTGAGCTTTTCCCGTTCAGGCAGGACAAACTCTGGAAAGTTCTGATAAGTCTTGATAATGCTGAATAAATAATCCCAGCGACCAGCATTTAGCCCTGCGATATGCTCTCGCAGTTCATACAAAATTTCCTCCACTTGGAAAGCTGCGGGGAATGTCTCTATGAGCACCGTGGCTCGTACAGTTCCTAAGGGTAGCCCCAGAAATCCTTCACATGTGGTCAAGATTTCATCCCAGAGACGCGCTTCTTGGGCAGACTCTATTTTAGGAATGTATAGATAAGGACCTGCGCCTCTCTTGAGGAGAGGCTCAGCATTATGATAAAGATAGACGGCGACATCAAAAATACTCGCAGAGATAGGCTGTCCCTGAACTCTAAATTCTCTTTCCACGAGATGTAATCCTCTCGGTCGCATGAGAAGTAGAGTCTGGTAGAGCGGGTCTAACTTATATTGCTTTCCCTCAGGGCTGATATATTGCAGTTGCCCTCGAGCAGCATGGTAAAGGGCAATTTGCCCTCTATACTGCACTTCCCAGTGGGGAGTAGAGGCATCTTCCAAATCTGCCATAAAGGCATCTGCCCCAGAGTGCAGAGCATTTATGATTAGCTTGGGGTCTGCGGGGCCGGTAATCTCTACATGCCGCTTACGGAGAGGAGGGGGCAGCTCTCTGATAGACCATTCACTCGCACGGATAGCGGCACAGGGTGAGGGGAGCTCTTTTAGAAAGTTCTTACGCATCTTCAGAAGCTGCCTGCGACGAGGTTCGAACCGCCTATGAAGATGTTCCAGAAACTTGCGCAGCGTAGCGGGCAATAAATCTATCCCTTCATTCATTTTTGCAAAGGTACTATCAAGTGTAGCCATATATCACAAATCCCTCTCCGCCCCCGTCTCTACTAAGTACTTGACTGTCGCAACTTCAAAGTTCCATGATACAGCCTATGATATCGTGACGAGTTTTTTCCAGGAGAAGGCTCCGCAGATAAGTATCAAAAATGAAAAGGCCCCCCTCGTGTGGGGGACCTCTGGCTGGGCTTGCTTCAAAGAACGCCTCCTACATAAAGACCCCTCAAAAGAAGTAATCAGAGGTAAAGAGGTCAAAACTCAAAGTTTATTTCTATGTAAATGCCGACTCAGGATATTTTCAGGCATAATCAGCGTTCGTCATATTCATTTTTGACTTGGGGTTCAGGATGCGTATTCCCATATTCATGATAGATACGCATCAGAGGGGACTCAGGTTGCAGTCGCGCTTAGAGGTGGTTTTGTTTATCTTAGAGGTATGCGTTTCGTGCTTGTTCTGACCCTGTTATGGGCGCAGAGCCGTCCGGCGATAAAGGTAGGTAAGCTTCAATATGGAGGAGGTGGAGACTGGTATGGGAATCGCGCTTCGCTATCTAACCTGCTAAAATATGTCCAAGAGCATGCGCCCATACCTGTTCAGCTTCAAGAGGAGGTCGTTCGTGCCTCAGCTCCTAATTTGTCCGAGTTTGTTTTGCTCTATGCCTCCGGGCATGGCAATATTGAGTTTTCGCCCGAGGAGACAGACAATCTCAGACGCTATCTCTTGCGAGGGGGATTTTTGCTGATAGATGATGACTATGGAATGCATGAATACGCTAAGCGAGCCCTCCTCCAGATATTACCTGATGGAGATTTTCAAGTTATCCCGGATAATCATCCCATCTTTCGATGTTATTACGATTTCCCTTTTGGACTTCCTAAGGTGCATGAGCACGATAATAAAGTTCCACAGTTTTATGGCCTATTTCATAAAGGGCGCCTTGTAGCGGCTCTGACTTACGAAGCTGACTTGGGGGATGGATGGGAGGACCCACAGGTTCATAAAGACCCGCCTGAGGTTAGAGAGTTAGCTTTCAAAATGGGGGTAAATATCCTCTGCTATATCTTGACCTATCCATGGTAAAATGGTCTTTCTCATGCCGTAGACTTGGATTTATCCGCGAATCTCGAGGGAGATTTGTAGCTTAGGGCCCCAAATGTCAGAGGTATGCAGGATAGCAAAAAGGTAGTTATCACAGCCGCCTTGACTGGAGTACTTGCTACGCGAGACCAGTGTCCGTACATTCCATATACACCCGAAGAAATCGCCGAAGAAGGTCGGCGAGCCCTTGAAGCGGGTGCTTCTATCCTACACATTCACGCTCGCCAGGATAATGGAGCCCCCGCCTTTGATGTGGAAACTTATAGGCGCATATATCATGCTGTACGAGATCGCTGTGGCGATGTGATTATCAATTTTTCCACTGGTGCTGTCGGTATACCGCGTGAAGAGCGGATTCATCATATCACAGCTTTGAAGCCAGATATGGCAGCTCTCAATATGGGCTCCATGAACTACGCCATCTATTCTCCCAAAAATAAACAGTTCTATCACGACTTCGTTTTTCAAAATCCCTTCAAGGACATTCAATACTTTCTGGAAAAAATGGTAGAAGCTGGTACCCTTCCTGAGATGGAGGCTTTTGACTGCGGACACATTCATAATGCTATGCCTTTCATAGATATGGGTATATTGAAACCGCCATATGTATTCAGCTTCGTGATGGGGGTGATGGGCGGTATTCCTGCCACTACGGAAAACCTACTTCATCAGGCGCGAAGCGTGCCCCCCGGATCGCACTGGCAGGTAATAGGTATTGGGCGTAAGCAGTGGAGTCTCGTTGCCGCTGCTCTCACCATAGGAGGACATATAAGGGTGGGATTGGAGGACAACTTTTATTTGCCAGAGGGAGATATGGCTAAATCAAACGGTGAGCTTGTGGAAGCTGCTGTGCGTTTGGCTAAGGCTCTTGGGCGGGAGCCGGCTACGGTGGCAGAGACCCGGGCTATGTTGAATATGCCTTTCCGAGGCTGATATGTTCGCAGCTGACCTTTTGCGGGGGAAATCAGCACTGGTCACTGGAGGGGGTAGTGGCATAGGCTATGCTATAGCTACCGAGCTCCTCAGAGCAGGGGCTGAGGTTTGTATTTGCGGTCGTAAGGAGGAAAAACTGCGTCATGCGGCTGAGCGTCTATCTCATTTGGGACGGGTCTATTGGCATCCAGCTGACATCCGTAATCTGGATGATGTAGAGCGGCTCGCTGAGTATATCCACAAGGCCTTTGCTAAACTGGATATTCTCGTCAATAATGCAGGAGGTCAGTTTCCTGCCTTGGCGGAGCAGATTTCTCCAAAAGGATTTCAAGCCGTGGTCAATAATAACCTCGGCGGTACATGGAATGTCACTTACACTTGTGCTAATCGCTTCTTTATCCCCCAGCGCTCGGGAGTGATTGTAAATATCATCGCAAATATCTATCGGGGTTTTCCCGGAATGATGCACACTGGGGCAGCCCGAGCGGGGGTAGATAATATGACCAAGACCCTGGCGGTGGAGTGGAGCCGCTACAATATCCGAGTAAATGCGGTTGCCCCAGGAATAATAGATTCCTCTGGGTTAGAACAGTATCCAGACTCTCTAAAGCAGGGATTAGCCGAGTCAATCCCGCTGCGGCGTTTAGGACGCGTAGAAGAAGTTGCGTATTTGGTGGTGTTTCTCGCATCGCCTATGGCGTCCTATATCACTGGTGAAACGATTTACGTAGATGGAGGACAGCGGCTGTGGGGAGATTTATTCAAGATAGAGGGGTAAATTCTTCGGGTTTTGTTTCTTCTTGATGAGTTGCTGAGGGTTTTTGTTGTTTTGGGTCTGAGTTCGTGGGAGTCATTTCTCCACTGAAATAATCTCTGCAGACTTGCCTCATAAGGTCTAAAATCATGCGCGCTTTTTTTGTATAACTTCGCGGCGGTGCAGGCAGGCTACTTATCAGATATACTGAAAAAGTGCCCTACTCCTTCAATGATGCTTTGAATAAGCTCCTGTCGCCATCCGCTGGAAGGTAGAGGTACGGTCAGCATAAAAGCCTCCGCTTCTTTTGACCTAAAAACCACCCCCTCTATGATGCCAGAGAGCGTATAGAACCTTTCAGTGTGTAAGCGGTTACTGCGAGCGAATACAGCTTTATCCGCCACTGCGAGCAGTTGCAAGCGTTGGATATAGATGAGCCCTGTCCATCCATCAGGAAGTTGACTGGGGTTTTCAATATATGAACGATAGGAGGGATAGCGGTGTAGATTGAGAGCGACTCGATGGGGCAGTTTATTGAAGCAGCTGGCGAGGGTGTCCGCCAAAGTCAAAAGAAAAGCCGCTTTTCCAGAAAGGTCTTCTTGCTCAGATGCTAATACAGCTTTACGATAATAATCGTCAAAAGAAAACCCCCGAGCAGAGAAATATATTCCAATCGTATCCTGTGCTCTAAGGCTGTATAAGGCGGACTTCCCAATGATAACTATCAGTACTGCGTACAAGAGAGCCGTTCGGGCGCAGGTCATAAGCATCTAACCTTTCATACTGGTGTATGAGACCTATATCGCGGGTATAAACTTCGTAAGCCACGGCCTTTTTGAGGATACCTATGGTATCTACTTTACGCAATATGAAAGCGCTGCGTGGCATGAGGGTATTATTTAGACGGTAGGTGGTGTCTATGGAGATGTATCGGCAGCTTTCGGGCGGTAGATCGGTGTATTCGTGGCGGTTCCATGTGAGATAAGGAGACAGGGGAAATCTAAGTATGAGGAGTCGCCTGTTATTCTCCCAGAGCTCAGCTTGGGAGGAGTCTCGATAAGCGAGCCCTACTCTGAAAAATCCCCAACCAGCACTAAGGTCCGGGGTCGTATCCCAAACGACATACCAGCTTGGGCGCCCATATGCATCTACCGTAGGCGTGTCTATACGCATGCGTAAAAAGAATCGTCTGGGCTCAGCGCCTATAGTTGTGTAAGTCGTCTCGCGTACTTCATATATCCATGAGAGACCAGTTTTCAGGGGGAAAAGCGATAGACCATCTTCATAGTTAGGGAGAGGTATTTCTCGGCGGCATCCCCATAATCCAATCAACAATAGGGCAGTGGGGAGATACCTCATACGCCTAAGGTAATGATTTTGTGCGACTTATTGAATATGGGAGAGAGGCTCTTCCCGAAGTAGAGCAGCTACAAACGTTTCTGCCGAAAAAGGCAAAAGGTCCTCTGCGCCTTCGCCAACTCCGATGAAGCGGATAGGAAGACCTGTTTTTTCCACCAGAGCAAATGCAATACCGCCCTTAGCGGTACCATCCAGCTTAGTCAGTACCAGTCCTGTGCAGTGCGTAGCCTCCATGAAAGCTTCGGCTTGACGGAGGGCATTTTGACCAGTGGTGGCGTCTATAACGAGTAGCACTTCGTGAGGCGCACCGGGTAGCGCTTTTCCGACTACACGATAAACTTTCCCCAGCTCCTGCATGAGGGGGGTGCGTGTGTGTAAGCGCCCGGCTGTATCTATGAGGACGACGTCAAACCCTTCGCGAACAGCTCGTTGAACAGCTTCATATGCCACGGCGCCTGGATCTGCCCCCATGCCTTTCTCCACCAGAGGGATATCCAGTCGCTCACTCCAACGCCTCAGCTGTTCCACCGCAGCCGCACGAAAGGTATCTGCTGCGCCCATGAGCACTTTTTTCCCTTCGCTTTTGAGCTTATATGCCAAGCGAGCAAGGGTGGTAGTTTTGCCTACACCATTTACTCCGACCAGCAGTATCACATAGGGATGAGCCTCTATCGGCGTAAATGGGCGCTCTATCATAGGTATCAGCACTTCCGATAAAAGGCTCAATAGGCTGCCATCATCTGCGGAGCTATTCTGCTTGATGCGCTGCTCAAGCTGACTAAGGATTTTTTCCGTAGCTTCTACTCCGACATCAGCGGAGAGGAGCAGGGATTCTATCTCTTCGCGGCTCTCTGCATCTATGGAGCGGCGCCCAGCGAAAAATGCTCGTATTTTTCCCCAGAAACCTTGACGAGTTTTCGTCAGGCCCTTCTCTACGACTGTAGGTGGGGCGGTCTCAGTCTTTTTTCCGCGTAGCCAATCCCAAAGTCCCATAGATTACCGCTGAATGGCTTCCCAGTGATGTAAATATGAGTAGTTGGTCAAATCCGTGAGCAGGGGACATACGGAAACGTACCCTTTTTCCAAAGCCCATAGGTCGGTGTCTTGGTCGGTATCTTGACTTTCAAAGCGTCCGACCATCCAGTAATACGGCTGTCCATAGGGGTCTATGCGCTTTTCAAACTGCTC
Organism: Bacteroidia bacterium; assembly: GCA_025057135.1. Taxonomy (GTDB): domain Bacteria; phylum Bacteroidota; class Bacteroidia; order SpSt-205; family SpSt-205; genus SpSt-205. The sequence continues at coordinate 10,223 of JANWXY010000050.1, forward strand.
TACAAACCGTCCCTGGGCCTGACGCGTGAGCCGTATGCCTCGTATCTCGGAGAGGGGAAGGTTAGGGATATTGACATTCAGAGGTGTATTTGGCGGGAATGGATTGGCTACATAGAATAAAATCACCTCCCGAACGATAGCTTGTGCCGCTGAGAAGTCTGCCTCCATGCTGTAGTTTAGCAGAGAGAATCCGATAGATGGAATCCCTTCAAAGGCTCCTTCTATGGCTGCGGAAAGGGTGCCTGAGTAAAAGACGCTAATAGAGAAGTTCGCGCCGTGATTAATCCCTGAGAGTAAAAGGTCAGGGCGCAGGCCAAGTACGCCTGTGGCGAGTTTTACGCAGTCAGCAGGGGTACCGCTACATGCCCATGCGGCCACATCAGGACCAAAAGCCGAAGATGGATAAAGGCGCAGTGGCACACCTATGCTGATGGCATGGCCCATGCCACTCTGCGGACGGTCAGGGGCTACTACGGATACTTCACCAAACTCCCTCGCCACCTCTACTAAGGCTTGCAACCCTCGAGCCGTGATACCATCGTCATTACACACCAGGATATGCACGCCCCTAAATAACGCAAAATGATAGTATCCGTAGGCTTTTCGTATTTTTGTTTGCCTCTCAGCGTATGACCAATCGCAACAATCGCCAGCCGACCTTCAATCTGTATTGGCTTTATATGCTTCTTTTTGGATTACTCCTGGCTTCATTTATCTTCATGCCTGAGCGCCAGAACTCTGTTCCTATCACATATCTGGACTTTCAGCAGTGGGTGGAGCGTCGCTTGGTCAAGAAAATAGTAATCATTGCAAATAGAGGTGAGGCGGAGGTGTACCTTACCCCTCAAGCCGTAGAGCTTCAGGATATCCAAGAACGGATGCGCAAGGGGTTCTGGGGATGGCTGCCTTTTAGCTTTCGGGTGGTTTCCGTGGAGAAGTTAGAAGAATATCTACAGCAGCGTCACATTCCTTACGAAGTCACGGAACGCACGGACTATTTAGGGATTCTTCTTCAATATGTACTTCCGATTGTGCTTATCATCGCTGTGTGGGTGTTTCTGATTGGGCGAATGTCTTCGCGGGGTGGGGCGCCTGGACCAGCGAATATCTTCTCCATAGGTCGTAGCCGAGCATCTGTATTTGATGCAGAAAACCGTGTTTCTATCACCTTCAATGACGTTGCTGGCCTAGCTGAGGCCAAGCAGGAGGTTCAGGAAGTCGTAGAGTTTCTAAAAAATCCTCAGAAATTTACCCGTTTAGGGGGAAAAATCCCTAAAGGTGTCCTACTGGTAGGGCCTCCGGGGACGGGAAAAACGCTTCTGGCTAAAGCTGTCGCTGGCGAAGCGGGGGTTCCCTTTTTTAGTATAAGCGGTTCAGACTTCGTGGAAATGTTTGTCGGGGTCGGGGCGGCACGGGTCCGAGACCTTTTTCGTCAAGCAAAAGAAAAAGCCCCTTGCATTATCTTCATAGATGAAATAGATGCTGTCGGGCGTAGTCGGAGCCGAGTGAATGTTCCCATTTCTAACGATGAAAGAGAAAATACCCTCAATCAGCTCCTCGTAGAAATGGACGGTTTCAATACCGATGCCGGGATTATCGTTATGGCGGCTACTAATCGCCCAGATATTTTAGACTCAGCGCTTTTACGGGCGGGTCGCTTCGACCGGGTGATATACATAGACCGTCCTGATATCAAGGAGCGTGAAGCCATCTTTCGTGTTCATATGCGTAATCTGATTTTAGCCCCGGATGTGGACCCTCATCGCTTGGCATTACAGACGCCCGGTTTCGTGGGAGCTGATATCGCTAATGTCTGTAATGAAGCGGCACTGATTGCGGCTCGGCGAGAAAGAGCTGCCATATCCATGGAGGACTTTCATGAGGCCATAGACAAAGTAATCGGTGGGCTTGAGCGTCGCAGTAAAGTGATTTCCCCCGAGGAAAAACGCATAGTCGCTTTTCACGAAGCGGGACACGCAGTAGCGGGTTGGTTTTTAGAACATGCGGACCCTCTCCTCAAAGTTTCCATTATTCCCCGAGGATACGCTGCGCTCGGATACGCCCAATATCTCCCGAAAGAGCAGTACATCTATACGCAACCGCAGCTTTTAGATGTGATGGCCATGACCTTAGCTGGTCGGGCTGCGGAGGAGATAGTCTTTGGTCAAGTTTCCACCGGTGCGCAAAACGATTTAGAGCGTGTCACTCAGCTTGCTTATGCGATGGTGACTCAATACGGCATGTCTGAGCTGGGAAATCTCGCTTATCGCCCGTCCGAAGAGACCTTCTGGCAGCGCCCTTACTCAGAAGACACCGCTCGCAAGATTGATAGTGAAGTGCAGCGTATCATTCAACAAGCCTATGACAAAGCCCGAGCTGTCTTACAGGAGCACTATGATTATTTGCGCAAGCTGGCAGAGCGCCTCTTGGAAAAAGAAGTGCTCCATCAAGAAGAAATAGAAGCTATCCTGGGGCCTCGTCCCTACGGATATGGCGCTTTGGAAAACCTCAAGGCTACTTCGTAGTCTTTTGTACTCAGTGTAAAGATGTCATTTCCTCTCTCGGCATTTTAGAGCAGTATCTGACGCCTGTGTATTATAGTTTTCCATGAGAGTTCGCAGGCTTATTTGGGTGTCTGTTGTATCAGATTACTCACAGCCATTCCTGAGCTGGGAGTTTGCGAGCGCTTCGTTCCCTGAGAGTGCAGCAGAGATGTTATTTGTTTGAATAGTTCCATGGCTATACTGCTTGTCTATCCGCATCAGCTATTTCCTCCTGATAAACTTCCTTCTGAGATACGCGAGGTTTGGCTCGTTGAAGAGCCGCTTTTATTCGGCGATCCGATACATGCTCCTGTTTTTCACAAGCAGAAGCTCATTCTGCATCGGGCTTCTATGCGCCGATATGCAGATGAGCTCCAAGGTCTCGGATTTACGGTAGAGTACTGGGCCTACGCTACGCTCGTACGAGACGGAGCGCCGCATGCCAGCCGATATCTTATGCGATACGCTGCCGCTCGGGGCATATGCGCATTTCACGTATTTGATCCTGTAGATTATTTATTAGAAAGGCGTCTGGTTAGAGCCGCCCAACAAACGGGCATCTCCATCATTTTTCATGATACTCCTGCTTTCCTTACAAATCGTGTAGAAAATCACTATTTTCATGTCCATCAGAGGCGCTATCATCAGACGGATTATTACATATGGCAAAGGAAGCGTTTGGGTATTCTCCTTACGGCTGAGGGGAAACCCGTAGGTGGGCGTTGGACATATGATACAGAAAATCGCAAACGACTACCCAGAAATGCTTATCCTCCCTCCCTTCCACAGTGTCCGCCAGACTCTTATGTCAGCGAAGCTACTGGCTATGTGGAGAAGAACTTTCCTCATGCATGGGGAGCGTCAGGCCCATGGTGGTTGCCCACTTCTCGTGAAGGGGCCTTACAGTGGCTGGATGCCTTTCTCCGCGAAAGGTTTTACTTTTTCGGTCCTTATGAGGATGCTTTTGAGGCTCAAGAGCCTTTTTTATATCACAGCGTTATTTCTCCCCTTCTGAATATCGGCTTGCTGACCCCGGATGAGGTGGTTCGTCGCACGCTTGCTTATGCAGAGAAAGAAGAGATACCTTTACCTTCTTTAGAAGGGTTTCTTAGGCAAGTTATAGGATGGCGGGAGTATATCCGCATGGTATATGATACCGCTGGCACCTCCCTCCGTAAAAGCAATATCTGGGGACATAATAGCGATTTTCCAGCTGGATGGGCGAGTGCCGAGACAGGTATTGCGCCTGTGGATATGACGCTCAGGCGAGTCTTCCGGTGGGGCTATACCCATCATATAGAGCGGCTAATGGTGCTCGGAAGCTTTCTTTTCCTACATGAAGTGCATCCAGATAGGGTCTATCAGTTTTTCATGCAAAGCTTTATTGACGCCTATGACTGGGTTATGGTTCCTAATGTGTACGGCATGAGCCAGCATGCATCCAGCCTGATAACTACTAAACCTTATTTCTGCGGAAGTCGCTATCTTCTGAGTATGAGTCACTATCCTAAGGGGGCGTGGTGTGAAGCGTGGGATAAGCTATTTTGGGGTTGGGTGGCTAAGCATCGAGAGCAGCTTTCCCGTTATCCGCGACTGCTCCCCCTTCTGCGAAACGCAAAAGTCAATCAATCCTGAGGCTTCAACTTGCGTTATAGCACATTCTACACTCGGCGGGGTTATTACGGGGTCGCTCCATACCAGTGCAGGAGAGACTTCACTCCAATAGGAAAGCGATTCAAGAGTTTGAGCAGTATTTCCACTCGCCACTCAGCTTTGGCAACAATATGGAGGAATCGGGTGAGGCGGAGCTCGTGCTGAATCTCACGATACAGCGGACGAGCGTATATCATTTCCAGGTCAGCTTCCCACCAGTCCTCAGGAGGCACCTTGGCTAAAGCTTCTGCGAGACGAATGCCACTTAGGAGAGCGTTGCCTATGCCCTCACCGGTGAAGGGGTCAGCCAAAGCCCCCGCATCTCCAATCAAGGCACATCCGGGAGCCGTCAGAGGTCTATTGGAAGTTGAAACAGGGATGCCATGCCCTCTTACCTGGGTTATTTGAGGAAATAGCTCCGAAAGGTGCTCCCGTAGAGAAAGATGCGCTTGTTTCAGAGCCTTGGGCGGTAGGCCTATGCCCACGTTTTGCTTATCGCCAGCTACGGGGAAATGCCACAGATACCCGGGGAGGTAAGGTGGTTTGAAATGCAGCTCCAAAGCACTGGGAGATTGCATTCTCCCTTCTATGTAGCCTCGTACAGAGGGATAAACAGGGGGGCGAGCCAGCCGATGATAAACCCATACTTGAGGAGCGACTCGTGATGTAGTGCCATCCGCTCCAATCAGAAAATAAGCCCGCACGGTTTCTCCTGAGGATGAATGAATGGTCCAACATTTAGAAGTGTGCTCCACACGGCGCACGAGAAAGTTCGTTTGCAGTCTGATCCCATCGGGCATTTTACCAATCAGCCATGCGTCAAACTTTTTCCTTGGAGCGACTACGCCTTGTGGGATGCCTCGTCGTGGAGGGAAGCTGAGTCGAACTCGCCTTCCCTTTCCGCTAATAAAGTCTAAGTGCTCAACCGGTTGTACAAACGGCTGCCTAATCAAGTCCTCAACGAGTCCTTCACCACCGAGTTTCTTCAGAAGGGCTATCACTTTGCCGCTGAGGGCATCGCCGCAGATTTTGTCCCGGGGGAAGTTTTCCTTTTCTAACAATAAAGGAAAAAATCCAAGCTGACGCAATCGCCAAGCACATGCTACCCCTGCGGGGCCAGCCCCTATGATGGCGATTTGTTCTATGTCATTTGCCAAATCCACCGTTCCGCTTGGAAGCGCCCTTGGAACTCAGGTGGATAGGCTGCGCGCAGACGAGGCGCCTCGCGTTCTAAGTATTGCTTGAGCGCATCATAGTCAGCTGCTTCATACAAGACGAGAAACACGCGTTTCCCCGGCGACGGAGAGGGTTCTACTATTTCCCCGAATCGGTGTCCCCGAAACCAGCCCGTCTGAAGCACCTCGGAAATATGTGTATGTACCATCCACATACGCCATGCCTCAGCGATGGCAGCCTCTATTTCTACTTTTACTGCGTAAATCAGCATTTAGCGTCTCTTTAGCTTTTCTCTGAGGAAGGGGAGGGCCTGCGCTGCCTGAGGATTTTGTGGGTCTAACTCTTGAAGCTTGGTATAAGCCTCATATGAGCGTTCATAGTTTTCTTTTACGTAAAAATAATACCCTAAATACGAATAAGCCTCTATGAGGTCTGATTTGTACTTAGATGGCTCTGCTTTTGCGAGTTCTACTACTTTTTCGTAATAAGGCAAAGCACGCCCCCCCGTACTCTCAGGGTCAAGCATGGCTGCGCATCGCCCGAGTTCAGTATAGACGGGAACAAAATCGGGTTTTTTATCTTTTATGTAGCTAAAAGCGGCTATTGCCTTGTGGTAAAATGTGGTATCTTTATCTTTTTGACCTATCCTGTAATAGACGCGCCCTAACTTGTAGTAGTTTTCTAAGGAGGGGTTTTTAGCAATCATTTTTTCCAAGATATCGGCCGACTCTCTAAATCTATTCAAGTTGTTCAAGATATTCACCATCTCGGGGTAAGCATCTTTAGCCAAACTGGAATCTTTTTCAACGGATAGGCGATAATAATGTACGGATAAGGAATCTTGTCCCGTTTTACTTAGAGATTTGGCATAGTAGAAGTAATCTTTTCCTATCACTTTTGCGGGAGCTTGTCGAGCGAAATAGGTATTTAGCTCCTGTATTGCAGCTGCGTGCTGGCCATCCTCTGATAGGGAGTATCCTAGAAGTCTCTGGAGGGTCAGACTAAAGGTATCTTGAAAAACTTTGCGTATTTCTTCTATCGCGGCTTTATAGTCTTTGCTCAGGTACAGAAAAGTTGCGTATCTCACTCTGGCGGAGAGCTCCGGACGAATAGTGATGTACTTCTGATAGTACTCTTTAGCTTGCTGATAACGCTGACCGAGGAAAAATATCTCTCCAAGCTCACGGTAAGCAGGAGCAAAAGAGGGATCGACTTCTGTGGCTTTGCGAAAAGCTTCTCCGGCTTCTTTATAGGATTTTGCTTTTAGATAGGCTTGCCCGAGTTTGAAGTGGTTTTCAGGATTATTAGGTTCAGCGGCTACTGCCTTTTGATAGTTATCAATTCCGAGTTCTATGACGCCCTGGAGCATCCATAAATCGCCCAATCCGCGCAAAATGGCGGTATTGTTGGGGTCCTTAGATTTGGCTTTACTGAGTAGGAAAGTTGCTTTATCTATACCAAACTTGCCGCCTAATAGGGCATATACCCTGGCAGCTTCTATGAGAGCTTTTACTTCAGTGCTGCCATACTCTTCTGCTTTACTCAGTGCGGATTTAGCCGCTTCGGAATTTTTTTCCAAAAGCTCTACTTCGGCGAGTCCGATATGAGCGAAAGGGTATTTGGCATTTTTAGCCAGAGCGGCGTTGAAGGTTTCTCTCGCTTGCCTGAGTAAGAGCGGGCGCCGCGGATCATCTTCTTCGGTCTGGCGATACTGTCCGATATAAGCCTGTCCTTTTAGATAATAGGCATATGTTTCTTTCGGTTTGGCTGAGATGATCTGGTCAGAAATCGCTATAACGCGGTCATAGTTTTCTCTGACCAGGGCAAGTTCAGCTTCACTCAGGCTCTGGGCTGACAATAGAAGCCCCCCTACCAGCAAATAGCGCATGGCACAAATATAGGATGCTATGAGGTCAGATCACCGACTTTCTGCAAAAAAAGAAACCTCCTCACTAACTTTCCCTCTCATATACCGAAATGAGCCAGCGCTGACGCACTGGCTCGTTTTGTTTATCAGTTCTCTTGGATTTCAGGCGTGGGACACTGTCAGACTTGGCAGACAGAGAGTGTCTCTCAGAAAATGATCACTCTATCAAGAGCACCCGCTCCGTCAAATGGAGTTCTCCATCCCGATAAACTTCAAGTAGATACACACCAGCCGGTAGTCCAGAAAACGACACGGTATACGAATCTTGGCCGGCTGGTAGGCCTTCTGTCTTTACTACATGTCCAACGGGGGTGAGTATGCGATAGCTATAGTTTCGTGTGTCTGAGTTGGCAACTACCAGAGTGCCTTTGCCTTCTTCTACAGGATTGGGGAAAAATCTTATGGGCTTTGAAGTGAGTGAAGCGACCCCTGTTGTTATAGATTGATC
>JANWXY010000071.1 GCA_025057135.1 Bacteroidia bacterium
TAGACGAGCGCTCCTTGATTGAAAAATAAATCAGGTTGCGCCCATAACGTAGCACCCAGCAGGCAAGCCGTCTTAATAAGTTGCCGACTCATATCTTTTGAGTTTGGGCTAAGGTACGACGGATTCTCCATATTTCCAAATCGGCATATCGGAATGCCGGAGATTGTATGCTTCCATAGCCGTTGGTGTAATTTTCCATAGTCCGACCACAGCTTTGCCCCAGAGGGCTTTTCGTCTGGCCAGGGGTTCTGTTTTACATCCACTCCCGCTGACTATGGCGTATTTATTCTCTTGGAGCCTGTGTATTTGCAGGTTGTGCTCATGGCCAGAGAGAAAAAGTACAGGCTGCGGAAGGCTAAGAGCTCGTTTGAGAAGGTTTTGGGCAAGGTCAGCATAGGCGGGATGATGCTGATCGGAAGGATGGGGATAGGCTTTCCGTAGGAAAACTAAAAGCGTCCCAAGCCCGGGGAGTGGTAAGTACAAGTAGGGGCTGAGGATTCGTAAAGGAAATAGATGCGCACTTAGGGGAAAATAGCCTCCATGAGCACCGACGGTTTTGGGGGGATGGTGAAGTACGATTATGATGGTATCCTTTGGGTGGAAAGATTGCAGTAGAGAGTCCATGCGCTTCCAGGGGAAATCTCGTCCCTGACTTTGAATATAGAGCTCAGAGTCTATGAAAAAGAAGTGCCAGCGTCCTATGGAGAGCGTCTCAGGAGCAAGAGAACCTACGCGGGGTAGGTGCAGCAGGTCTTTCTCCTGACGCAGAAGTCCATGAATACCGGCTTTCCAATCGTGATTACCAGGTATAGCGATGACTTGCCCAGGGAAGGCTTGACTGACAGAAACCAGCCGTTCCCATCGTCGCTTGTCGCGAGGGCGTCCTCTGTGCCCGGAGGGATATAAATTATCTCCCAGCCAGAGGAGGATATCTCCCTTTTTTGCATGATCTATCCAAAACTGCTTATATAACCGAACTTGCCTTTTGCTTAGGGCCCCAGCATCGCCAACGGCGAAGATTTGCTGGAGCCAGAGAAGCGTCCAGATCATTTACCGCCACCGCTTCCGCGCGCCAGCATCTCTTTGGCTTCTTTCATAGTGATGCGTACGCCATCTTTGAATGGAACAATCCATGCATCCCGGATACCCAGCCGCTTCAAGTCTTTCTGAAAAGCCTCCGCTAATCCTAAGTCCCGAAATCTGCCGACAGTGTAGCGATTCACATCTCCCAGGGCCTCTGACTCAAAGAAGGGATTATCCTGAGCGTACTTCCGCATATCAAACAGTCTGAATGCACCAATCTGCACTTTGAAGATTAGACCTGGCATCACATCTAAGCGGGTTTGTTTTTTCTCTGATTCGTAGGCGGCTTTGAGGCGGGTAATCTCGCTCTGGAGAGAGTCTACTGAGTACTGGCGGGCTCTAAGCTGGTCTTCTAACTTGACGAGCTGTTCTGAAAGTTCGCGATTGCGGCGCTGGAGTTCAGAGATTTGATTATCTCTGTCTTGTACCTGTTTCTGGAAGCTCTCCTCCCGTGCTTTCAGTGCGAGTGGATTTTTTACATACTGCTTAGCCTTCTTTTTCCACTCCTTTTTTAGCTGCTTCTGGGAATCACCTTTCTTTTTCTGCGCCCAGCCGAGCCCTACACTCAGCAGAAAAGCTATCCAAAGGTACCGCATGCAGCAAAAGTAGTTAGATTTGATACATGTGGAGTATCTGGATGGGGATATGGATACAGGTGCTCTTGCGTCCTGCGTCGCCTTTCGTCAGTTATCAGAACGATACTCTGTATAATGCATGGGCTGGTGGGTGGAATAGTCCGCAATTTTCCACCATAGACATAGATGGCGACGGACAATCAGAGCTTTTTGTGTATGAGCGTCTGGATGAAACAATCACGCTCTTTAGGCGCACAGGTACTCGCTGGATACACTTGCCGTTAGCGGATACCCTTTTCCCAGGGCATCTACTCTCAGGTTGGGTGCTCTTGCGCGATTATGATGGGGATGGAGACAAAGACATCTTCACTAACCTCAACTCAAACGTGCGGGTTTTACGCTGCGTTGCTCCTTTACACTGGCGCGTAGCCTACGACACTCTAAGCAGCCTATATTCCCCGGGGTTTTCGTCGTATTTATACGCTGCTCGGACAGATATCCCCGCCATCACAGATATAGACGGGGACGGCGATGTAGATATGCTTGTGTATGAGGTTCTCGGTGCGCTAATAGAATGGCATCAGAATAAAGCCATGGAGCTTTTAGGGCGTAAGGATACCCTCATCATGGAGCTGCGGTCCCGCTGCTGGGGACATGTTTTTGAGCAGTACGACTACACGAACAATGCTTTTTCTTTTAGGCAATACTACTGTGGGGCAGGGCAGCGCATATCCGAAGAAGACTCTCTGCGGGATCAAGTGCGAATTCATCACGCAGGTGGGAGCATTTCTGCCATAGACCTCAATAGAGATGGACTGAAAGACCTTATAGTTGGGGATGACGGTCCCCCATACTTGGTAGCAGGCCTGAATACAGGCACCTCACAAATCGCCCATATAGACACTAATACGACCATGGCGCCTTATCCTTCTACGGCTCCATGTTATATGCCCTCCTTTCCTGCTACTTACTATGAGGATGTAACAGGTGACGGGAAGCCTGACCTCCTCGTGGCTAACAATAGTCCTATTTCTGGACGTGATTGGTATTCGGTTTGGATGTATGAAAATACTGCCCATGCGGACTCGCCAGCTTGGGCCCCACCCATAGTCGGCTGGCTTCATAAAACGATGCTGGATGTAGGTACAAGCGCTCATCCTACCCTCGCAGACCTCAATAGAGATGGTTATCCAGACCTTATTTTGAGCACTGAAACTTTCTACACAGACACTGGGGCAAAAGCACGAGCTTTTTTACTCTGGGGAAACTCAGCTGGTTTCACCTTAGCCGATACCAACTGGCTCAATCTACCCAGCTATGTATTGAGAAACCCCGTCTTCGCTGTCGGGGATATTAACGCTAACGGACGAACTGATCTCCTCATGGGTAGCAGCACGGGGGCTCTCTGGCACTGGGAGGAGCAGCAAGCAGGCGCCGCTAACTTTACTCTAATCACTCAAAACTTCGGTGGTATCAGTGGTCCGCCTTTCGCAGCGCCGCTCTTGTATGATTACGACGGAGATAATGATTTAGACATAATCCTGGGAGGGAGAAATGGACGGTTGTCTCTCTATCGGCAGGACATGGGCAGCACGTTTTCACTCGTTACAGACTTTCTGGGAGGCATAGAGATGCGAGATACGATCAGTACCATGCTGGGCTTCGCCCGTCCTGCACTTGTGGATGTAGATACAAACGGCACTCCTGAGCTACTCATAGGTAATCTTACAGGTTTTCTTCGGATATATGCCCCACAGTGGTATGCCCCTACTGCACCATGGCCGCTTTCGGCTAATGTACCATACAGAGGGGGGAAACGAGCCAGCCCTACTGTATGGCAGAGTCGTGATTCCATACTGATACTCGTGGGGACCATCCGAGGAGGAGTTCAGGCCTTTTCCCTCCATCAGGGGGGAATCGCTACCAGTCTCTCTCACCTGCCCGAAGCTTCGCCACCGTATCGGCTGCGTAGGGAAGGGGAGGGGTGGAGCCTCCAAGCGGAGGCCACTCTGGAAGTGCATACATACGACCTTCTCGGGCGAGAAATAGAAGCCTTCTCGCTGTCAGAAGGAATGCGTCAGTTTATCAGCCATCACAGAGGCATTTATGTTTTGAAGGTAAGAGCAGGTACGAAGTATTTCACAGAGAAAATTTGGATACCCTGAGCATGAGATGGCTTTTGCTTACAACTTTGACAGTAATCGGCTGGAGTCGGCATATTGCTGGGGCGGACTTATTTTATGAGTGCATAGACCCCGCCCAAAATCGCTATCGGTTTGAGCTGTGGCTTTATCGGGATTGTACGGACCCAGAGGGCGCCGATTATGACAATCCAGTGGTGATTTTCATTTTTCGCGGTGATGGAACCCTTCATGCTACACAGAGCGTGACTCTAAGCAGCAGTGGTCCTTGGAATCCCCAGGGAGTGGATGCATGTTTTTTACAGCGGCCGGGGACGTGTTTGGAAGAGGGAGTTTATCGCTTTATTCTGACCTTACCGCCGAGGACTGATGGATACTATGTGGCATGGGCGCGCTGCTGCCGAAATGCAGCCATCACTAATCTTGCCAATCCTCTAAACATGGGTATTACCTACTTAGCGCGCATTCCCCCTGCTCGTCGCGCACCGTGCAATACAAGTCCCCGATTCGTTCAGCGTCCCCCCTTCTTTTTGTGCGCAGGAAACGACTTCTACTTCAATCATGAGGCGGTGGATGCGGATGGAGACTCGTTGGTATATCAAATAGTTCCCGCTTATCATAGTGTGAATGCGCAGGGGCAAGGTGCTGTCAACCCCATCATGGGCGGCTCCCCCGTTGTGAATGCTCAAAATCCCTTAGGGCCTCCCCCTTATCAGACGGTAACGTATGCGGCTGGATATTCTGCTCTCCAGCCATTCGGTACGAGTGGCATCTGTCAGATAGACCCTGTCACTGGACTACTCCATCTGCGAGCACCTAACCCGGGACTCTATGTCGTAGCAATAGCAGTATTAGAATACAGAAATGGAGAGTTTTTGGGGGAGACTCGGCGAGATATGCAGTTTTATGTGGCGCCATGTCGCCCACCTACGGCTCCACCCGTAGTGGCTCATGATTTTGGAAGCCTTCCGCACCGAGGCGATACTGTACTTTTAGAAGTAGCCCAAAATGCCTGTTTCTCTGTTACCATTCAGGACACTCAACCGCCGACCCCACCCGCTACTCTTACCTATACAGTTTCCCCGAATATAGCTAATCTCCAAGTCAGCGGTACTAATCCGCTCCTTCTACAGCTCTGCATAAATCCAAGCTGCCAGGATACTGGACGGGTGATTCCTTTGTACATCACGGGGCGAAAAAATGAGCTCTGTGGCACGACTCAGGCTTATGATACTCTGTGGATAGCGGTTTTAGCGCCGCCGCGTCGGTATATTGCAGGGAGTCTTTCTCCCCCAAATCTGCCTTATTCCGGGTCTGCATTCATTGTGAAGTTAGACAGCGTGGCTTGTGCTCGTTTTTGGGTGCTCGCTACTCCGAGCCAGCCACCTATACAGGTTTCCTATACTGCTTCTATTCCTTCTGCGAATATCCAGCTCGCCACAAGCTGGCGAGGCGATACCTTGGTGGGAGAAATCTGCTATACCGCTCACTGCGAGGCTATTTCCGAGCCTCTTACGATAGCCTTGCAAGCCATCGCACCGAGTGTATGTCCGCCTGTGCCTGTTTGGCGCGATACTCTACGCCTCCTTGTGGAACTGCCAAGTAATCCTGCCCCTGTTCCTGAGTTTCTCAGTCCTGATACCTTAGACCTTCTGCCTGACAGCAGCGTGTGTCTGCGGATGCGGATTCGGGACTCTTTTCCTGTGAGTAATCATACTGTGTATGTGCGAAGCGAGCCCCCCTTGATTCGCAGCTTTACTATCAATCCTTCTACTGGCTCACTTACATGGGAGTCAGAGGTGTGTTTTGCTTCCCCTTGTGAAGCGCTGGGACAAACAATCCTTTTGATTGCGGAGGTGCGAGACTCTCTCAGTTGCGCAGAGCTGCACCGCAGGTATGATACGATTCGCCTGCATATTCGCTCACGACCTACTTATCCTCTGGCTTTATATACCCCTGAATGGTCTCAGACAGAGCCGTTTCAGCCCATTTTTCATCAGACGTACTGCTTCACTATCACGGCTCGCGACACAGGGCGAAATGGAGGTACTTATGCCCTCTATGCTAATAGCAATACGATGGGCATCTCTTTACAGGCAGGTCCATTTTCTCAGATGGGGGACTCTATTACTGGACGCGTATGCTTCAAAGTCGGATGTGAGGCTGTGGCTGATAGTGTGTATCCGATTTTCCTTCAAGCAGCTAATCAAGTGTCCTGTGCGGTGGCACCGCCTGCGACCTTAGATACAATATGGATTCGTCCCCGCAATCTGCCCAACAATCGCCCTCCCGTTATCGTACGGGATCGGAGTAGCCCTTGGAGTCTTACGCCCTCAGGGGATAGTGTGTGTTATACCCTGCTGGTTACAGACCCCGATAGTATTGCCCTTCTCACTTATGAAGGGGTGGGCGAGGTATTTTTACCTGACTTCTTTTGGGGCTCAAACTTCGGCATTTCTGCTTCGGGCACGAACCCGCTTCAGCTTCGTGTATGCGCTCGCATCAACTGCTATGCTCAGGGACTGAGCTTCCCTGTAATCGTCTGTGTGCAAGATACGACCAGCTGTGATCCTGCCCAGCGTTGGCGTGTGTGCGACACTTTGCAGATACAGACCAAGCTATGCCATGGGGTGATTCCAAATGTTTTTACACCTAATGGCGACGGGATAAACGACTTCCTTTTCCCGTACGACTTAGCAGGAATCGCCGAATGGCGCCTACAAGTGTGGGACAGATGGGGTAGGCTCATCTTTTCAGGCGCAAAAAATGAACCTTGGAATGGAAACTCATCTCACGGCCCCGCTTCAGAGGGCGTGTATTTCTATATCTTGGAGCTCTACCTTTATAGCGGAAGCGGTCCTCAACTGCGTTTTGAGCGGGCAGGTAGCGTGAGCCTTCTGCGCTAAGTTTGCACCGATGGACCCTATCCGTCACTCTAAACTGGAAGAGCTTCAGAAACTCGGTATCAATCCCTTTCCAACAGAACCTTTTCCAACAAACACCACCGCCGCCGAAATTTTGCGGTATTACCCTCAGCACAAGTTGGACTTCAAATCAGTTCGTCTCGCAGGTCGTCTATGGCGTAAGCGCCTCATGGGCAAAGCTTCCTTCGCCGTACTGCGGGATGCATCCGGAGACATCCAACTCTACTTTCAAAAAGATGATTTCGCCGAGCGCCCAGAGCTTTATGATGTGGTCTTCAAAAAACTCTTAGACCTGGGAGACATCATAGGAGTAGAAGGTTTCGTTTTTACAACGAAAACGGGTGAGATTACTGTACATGTTCAACGCTTTCGCTTACTGGCAAAGTGCTTGCACCCTCTCCCTGTGGAAAAAGAAACCGAAGAGAAAACTTATGCCGCCTTTACGGACCCCGAGCTGCGGTATAGAATGCGTTATGTGGATTTGATGGTGCATTTGGGAGTTCGGGAAATTTTCCGTCGTCGTACAGCTATCATCCAGTCTATCCGAAATTTCTTCAACGAACGGGGCTACTTAGAAGTTGAAACGCCTATTTTACAGCCTGTGTATGGGGGGGCTTTTGCTCGGCCCTTCACGACGCACCACCATGCCCTCAACATGGAGCTTTTCCTGCGTATCTCTAATGAACTCTATCTCAAGCGCCTAATCGTAGGAGGCTTTGTTGGCGTGTATGAGTTCTCCAAAGATTTTCGGAATGAAGGCATAGACCGCTATCACAATCCTGAGTTTACCCAAGTGGAGTTGTATGTAGCTTATCAAGATTATCTGTGGATGATGGAGCTGGTGGAGAAGCTTTTAGAACGCACGGTTCAGGAAGTACTTGGCAGCTTGAAGGTGGTATGGGGGGATTATGAAGTAGATTTTACGGCCCCTTTTGCGCGGGTACAGTACTATGAGGCACTGCAGAAAGTAGTGGGTCAGGATGTGCGCAAGCTCTCAGAAGCTGAGCTGCTTCATCTCTTAGATGCAAAGGGCATTTCCCGTCCTGAGCCGCCTTTTGAACGGATAGACCTCATTAGTCAGCTATTTGATAAACTGGTAGAACCGACCCTAATAGCGCCAACTTTCGTAATGGATTATCCTGTGGAGCTTAGTCCGCTGGCTAAAGCTCATCGGTCTGATCCATCACTGACTGAACGGTTTGAGCTTATAGTCGCAGGTAAGGAGCTGGCGAACGCTTACTCTGAGCTGAATGATCCCATAGACCAGCGCAGACGCTTAGAGAGACAAGCAGAGCTACGGGCAGCGGGGGGCTTAGAGGCGATGCCTATGGATGAGGACTTCATACGTGCTTTGGAGTATGGCATGCCGCCCACAGCGGGTTTAGGGCTGGGAATAGATAGACTAACTATGCTACTGTGTAATGTGCAGAGCATTCAGGAGGTGCTGCTGTTTCCGCTTTTGCGGCCAGAGAGGGAAGAATGAGTTTCCACTGTACTATTTGCAAGTATGTGATAAATTCTGACCCTATGCTATGTTAGGGGTGGTGTAGCACTTATCATATTTATATTTGTCAAGTGAAGTATCAGAGGCTATCTGAGACAGCTATCTGGCAGATTATTCGTGTGTTATCCATAAGTGAAAAGAGAAAACTCCGAGAACTCATTAGAGGTACTCGTTTAGAATGGCTTATGGATACTCTTCTTGACATGGCTAAGTATTCTGAGGATCAACTTCATAGAGCATATCTGAAAGCATTCCCCCAAGCTAATCCGAACCTGATTAGGCGGTATAAGCGCGAGTTACTGGATATTATTGAGGAGATAGTATCTACGAGAGAGTCTTGGGAAGTGGGACAGGAAGTAAAGATACTCCAGCGCTTCTGGTTTAGTGTCGTATTATGGCAGCGGGGACTATCAGAGCATGCACACATTCTCTGGCACCAGGCCATGCAATCCGCCGTAGATATAGGGTGGTATGAGATTGCTCTGTGGGGAAATACCCTATTGGAGCTGTATGCCCGGGATTTACACAAGATCGCGCCTGGTGAAGCCGCCTCTAAATGGACCCAAAACATCCTATATTTACTTCGCGAGCGCTACGAAGCCCTCTCATATAAGCTATCGGCTACCGAAGCTTATACTGCTTCTCGTAGTCCTGATGGATGGATCTTTCCCCATCTACCTTCCAAAGATAAATGGGCAGATTACCTAAGAGCCTACGGGGGGCTTCAGTTCGCTATGCTCAGTGATGACATGGAAAGTGCTATTGATCAGGTTATAGAAATGATAGATATAATCACCTCAGAAATAGATTTTTTGGATACTTATAAGAGATTTCACCTATATGCCGCTTTGTGTAACCTCGGAGTCGTCCTGATAAACCTAAAAGATACAAGTCTTTACAATGAATGGTATCATATATGGACAAAATTCCGTCTATCTGGATATCTCCCAGAGAGTCTTTTGTACCAAAAAATCCATATAATAGTCATTTCTGCTCACTTTACATACCTCATAAGTACAATGCGGTATATGGAGGCATATTCCTACTACAATCAATATAGGAATGATATAGATGCTATCTTCTCCTCTAAATCATATATAAGCCAGAAGTTTTGTGTAACTGTAGCGGTTCAGATATATCTTACTCACATCTTATATTGTAGCCGAGAAGAAAGGAGAAGGTTCATTCCATGGAGACGAAGGGTAGAACAGTGGATAGATGAAGAAAATTTCAGAGATGAGCAGTATATTTGGTGGAACTTTATGAGATGGTATGAATATTTTACAGATAAAGATCATGGGTTAATGCGGTACTGGGCGAGAAAATTAAGGATAGTATGGGCTACATATTTCCCGAAACAAACTCACTGGATACTTATTATTCGGTTTGTACATGCATTGACCTATCGTCTGCCTATAACCCAGCGCAGGCAGGCGGAGGCCCTAATGCGCCGATGGATTGAGTTGCCCGAGGAGAGAGAGATATGGGAAAAGTCGGCGGTTCTATTTCCAATCATACCTTTTGTACAAAGCTTTGTGCAGAAGCGACCTTTGGTGGATTTACTTACGCCTGTACCCACACGGCCATCCCCCCCTGATAGAGCTGCTAAGGTGAAGAGAATCCTGTACAAGGTAGATGCATTAAGCTCCTGTCAGAGATGATTTTATGAAAAAAACGATGGCTATTTTCTGATGTACATAGGTGGCAATCAGGATACAACTGTGTCCTTCTAAATCTCTTTACTTTACGCTTGATATGAGTGCCAGACTGACTTTAGGCTTGCTTAGTGATTTTTGCCTTAATAAAAAGAAGCGAGCTCGTATCCACCACGGTTGTCTTCTCGCAACTGGATTCATACTTGTAGTCCAAGGCTTATTTGCGCAGAATGTAGGTATAGGGACGAATGCGCCAACGCATAAGCTGCATGTAGCAGGTAGTGGGAGGTTTGACGATGTTTTAGAGCTGAATAGACCCGCAAGCGGAGGTTGGGCATCCATACTCTATATGAGGAACGCTAATGTGAATAGACTGTGGCAGATCAGTGTGGAGCAAACCTCAGGTCGATTAGACTTTTTGTCTCAAAACACTTCCACGAGTGTTTACAGCTATAATATGACACTGGATGTAAATGGGAACGTGGGGATAGGATACTGGGCTCCCTCTGAG
>JANWXY010000048.1 GCA_025057135.1 Bacteroidia bacterium
GCCTATCAGCTGGGAGCCCCTATGAGTAAGGTGCAGCTTATGCCTATTTCCGGCCTTCAGGTCAGGTACTCTATGGCGTACGATGATATTTACGAAAGGTGGGATACCCTGAGGACGTATATATTTACTCTGAACGGCGAGGCAGTGACTGTACAGGAAAGGGGCTTTGGAGAGCAGGCGTATAGAGCTCAGCCAGAAGGACAAACCTATCTGGGTAATCAGCGAATTGTAGTTTTCAGCGACGGCGGATGGGAGTGGGGTGGGAATAAGATTTACTATCATCCCCGCAAAAAACCTGCATCTTATTTTATAGGATTAAACCCTTTCTTGTATAGAACGGGAAACAGAGTATATGCTTTGCCAGACCTCCTCGTTGAAAAGTTTAGTATTTTTGAGATAGGAGCTGATAATCAAGTCCGTCATTATAGTGTATCCCTATTTCCTGAAGAAGCTCAAGCCACCCTTTTCAGCACGCCTTTTGCTCAGGACGCATGGGTAGGGCCGGGTATGTTTAGTTATTCTGTTTTTGGTGCTACTAATATATGGTATGTCAAAGATAATCCCAACTGTATGATCCTGCATATAAAAGAAAGGCCGGAAGATGTAAATTCTCGTCTTGGAATCCATAGCACCCTCGGCGGCTCAACTCCCATCCCCAAAGAGTCTTTCTACCTCATTTGCTGGACCGCCAGAGATATGAAGGCTGACTAAGGGGGGTTCGGCCTTCTAAGGTAATTTCAGGCGGTAGGGCTTTACAGCTATTGGGACTCATTATCGCTCTCATTAGAGGTTGGGGAGAAAGCTGGTATTCAAGATGAGGTCCTTTTAGCTGGGGGACTGGTAACTTCGCTTTGACTTACTTTTGTAAAGTGTCATACAACCAGCTTTTATTCAAGGCAGGCTTGGTGCGCATGGGAGTACTTTTCATAAGTATCTCTCTGATGAAAGCACAGTCTCTTTCTAAGAGTCACTATCGAATAGAAGTTTATAGCCGCCATGAAATGTATGCCGGAAGTTTTCCGATGTCTTCTGCATTTCCGGAGGCGAGTGCAGGCAGTATTGTACCCACGGGATGGGGATTTGGGGGTATGTATATTTATGAGATCCGCAAACACTTCCAAATTGAGGGAGGGTTTAGCTTAGAGCGATGGAAAAAGCTGTATGCTCGTGCGGGTGAAGAGTTGAGAGGTTTTGTCTATTTTGGCGGTTGGCGCTCGCCCCCTGTTCCTTATGAGACGTACTACCAAGGTCAAGTTATCAAACTGCGAATAGGCGGAGCCCTTGATGCAGGTACCAAAGTGCATTCGCGCCTAAGTGCAGGACTAAACTTAGGCAGTTATGAAGCATATTTTGGCTCTGCTTCTGGCGGCCAGCGCTATTCTGAAGCTGTCAGTGGTATGGGTATGGGCTCTTATCTACGGTTGGACATAGGCTTTCCTATTCAGACTCAGGGGATAGTACTAATGACCCCCTCATTATTTGCCGCTTTCGATGGCTTGGCTGTTCGCAATAGCACTTTTAGAGATTTCCTCTGGGTGGGTGTGAATCATTCTATTACCGATCAGCTTTTCGGCATCGGAGGCTATCGGATAGGTGTCGCGGTTACTTTTTGAGACTCCGGGGATAGCTTTGCATAAACTCTCTACGGCGAGAGTAGCCTCTTAAGAGGAGGCTTAGAGGAGGTGCGTCGGAGCTCCCCCTGCATAGATATGCGTCCCCTCTGATCATCAGCGGTAATCTCTATATCCCAAGAAAGGTCCATAGTTTCCGACCCGGAGAGCTTGCCCGTAATAGAAAACTCTGACAATTCTGCTGCTTTGCCAGCCATCAGCCCAAGGAAAGTGAAAAGCGGCGAAAGTTTTTGTCTATTCTCGTCTCGTATGACAAACTTATTTCTTTTGATGTCGGCTGTAAGTGGCATGGACTTGTAGAAGACGATAACTGCTTTTGGATTATCTGGGTCGGGCATGATGGCTATTTCCATCGGTTTTTCATACTCCTTAGTTTCCTTGCCAGGCAGCTTTTCCCGAACGCTAACTTTTCCACTCCATTCTCCTACGAAGTCGGCTTGTGTAGCTGTGGAGCAGCTTTGCAGAATGAGAGTAAAGGCAGCTGGCGCCAGAACCCTCAACAGGTTGTATTTGTGTAAGCTTGGCATAGATACAAAGGTAATAAAATAGCACCGATCCTTTTTACTTTCATCAATGTGAAGTAGCGCATTATAGATACCTTATGGCTGTAATCTCGTAATTTTTGAGGAAAGTGATTGGATTACCTCAGTCTCGCAGGGAGTCGTCGTACCAATAAGAAAGGGTCATGAGTACGCCATAGTTGTGCCAGCGCTGAAAAAGTCCCGAGCCAATGTTATTTATGCCGTGCCAAAACCGCATGCCTGCGGTGAGATAGCCCGGACCAGCAAGATAGCCTGCAGCTATGCCGAGATTAAAGGCAACTTCGCCCCTTCGTACGTCTCGAGCCTCCCCTCGACCGAATTGCACCCTGCGCGTTTCCTCTTCTTTGGTGAGATTATCTCTACGCCAGTATTTACCGTAGATAAGAATGCTTGAAGAAGGTCCGGCCTCTAAAAATAGAGCATCAAATTTTCGCATCCAGCGCCATACCCCTAAAACTGCTATATCTGCCCCCCAGAGGTTATATCTGTAATCGTATAGGAGGTTGCGGTCTGTGGATCGGCGTTGAGTGACGCCTATTTCCCCTTGAATTGCCCACCAACCTTTGGGATCAAGTTGATGTTGGAGCCCCAGAGCCCCGTGAAAACCTCCCCCCCAGTAGGAACGCGAAGCAACATCATCAGCTTTAGTGCGATATTGCCCCCAGTTTATGCCGAGGCGAGGAGCAAAAAGGGTACTTTTATTTTTCTGAGCTTGCGCAAAGGCTAATACACAAACTATTAGAAAATGCTTCTGCATGCACAAAGGTATAAAACCATCCTGAACTATAGCGCAAAAGCTAACAATAGAAGGTCATCTGTCTGTTCTACGCTATCAGTTTTCCATGACTGCCAGCGCTGTAGAAGATAGCGGGTCTGCGCTCTCGGATCTCCAGCTGAGGAAGCGCATTCAGGGAGCCAAGAGAGGAAAGTTTTTCGCCCTAAGCGTTTGCCACTGAGGCCTAACTGGTCCGTGATCCCATCAGTGAAAAGAAACAAAGTACTTCCTTGGGGATAAGGTAGCTCTTGGGTCGTGTAAGGTTCAGGAGACTGACCTGGGATCGACCAACCTATGCCGCGACGCCCCTGCATGAGTTCTCTCAGTGTGCCGTCAGACGCAAGAATGTATATCGGGCGTCCGGCCGTAGCCACATACATTGCTTTCTTGTCATCTGACAAAGGCAGGGCTACGAGGGCTATTTCTGCGCCCTCATTAGATAGTTGAGTGCCTAACTGTATCTCCCATATGTCTGCGAGTTCTTGACGCGCTGCTTCCAGAGCTTCATGCAGGTGTATAGGCGAAGGGAGTTGGAAAAGATACTGATGAATTATGGACTGGATAGTAACAGCTAAAAGCGCGCCACTGCTTCCGTGACCAGTGGCATCACCGATCCCGGCGTACAACCACTCTCCCACGCGACGACTAATAATAAAATCCCCACCGACATAAGCACAAGGACGAGCGACTACTGAGATTCGTTCATATCCCCACGCTTCATACAAGTTTTTCGTCCGAAATAAAATGGTGCGCTGGTATCTCTGAGCCGCTTTGAGGGACTCTTCAAGTTCTCTCAGACGGGTGTCGGCTTCCTGGAGTGCCACCCCTAAGGCTTCATTTACAGAGGCAAGCTCCTCTTGGCTCTGTCTGAGCTCCTCTGCTTGAACTTGTAACTCTTGAAAAGCCTCTATGAGATACTTTTCTTGCTCCTTTTCCCGCGTGAGATCAACAATCCCCACCATAACCCCTTCCAAGGAAGGGGACTTAAATGGAAATGCACGAGTAAGCCAGTAGATGGCTCCTTCTTGTTCTGGGAGTTCTATAACCTCTTGAGCCGGCTGCTGAGCCTCTCTGGCGGACTTAATCAGATTTTGGGCATTTGGGGCTGCCTCTTTGAATATATCTTGAAGAGACAGACCTTCATAGAGCCGCCTAAGCGGAATCCGAGCCATGTCTAAGAGGAGCTTATTGGCAAATGTGATGCGGGTGATTTGATCAGTCTGAGAAGTATCTACTACGAAGATGGGGAGCGGTATATTTTGAACGAAAGCATGAAGCTGCTCCCGTAGATGCTTAGCCTCGACTTGTGCTTTTTCTAAACGCTGTACAACATCATAGTATGCTTCTGCTGGTAGGAGAAAAAATGTCTCAGTTTCTCCATCGTCTTCTACGACATACTTTGCCCAGATTTTGTCCGCAGCATGGAGAAAGTCCCATGCAGGCATGCGTAAAGCCTCTGTACGGACCGCATTAGGTAGAGCATCCCATGCTTCGTTGCGTAAAAGTACTTTTCCCCCTTCCTTATTCCAGCGAACTCCCGGGAACGGGACTTTCAAGGAAGGCGAAACTCCGAACAGTAGCATATGATTGGATTTAACCTAAAATACGGAAAAGTTGTTGAAGATGTTGCACGACTTCTTACCCTCCCATTTGAGCAAGCATTTGTCGGAGTAGCTCTAAGCTTTTCGGCGTTGTGATTTCTGCGAGGATATCCAGACTCACCATATTATCTACCACGATGCTGCCATCCCCAGTTTCCATATGCCATGTAAGTCCCCATTTTCGTCTATCTATTTGACCTGTCAGGTGAAAACTGACCCTGGGCTCGCCAACGAGGTCCTTGAAGACTAAACCTTTCAGTTCTCCTTCTAAGTTGACTGCATGGGTGACACCTTTCATCGTGAGCTCGCCTTCTAGTACAAACCGCTTGAGTGGACGCCAACGAATCGCCGTACTGCGAAAAGTTATAGTGGGATATTTTTCAATGTCAAAGAATTCTGGGCTACGCAGATAGGCATCCCGAGCAGGCATATCAGTTTCTATGCTAGCGGCTTCTATCTCTACTTCCACTCGGAGATCAGTAAAGGCAGGCGAGCTTCCCATCACTTGGGCTGTGTAGCGTTTGAAGCGCCCTGAGACTTCTACGAGACCCATATGCATGACCCGAAATCCAATAGTTGTGTGAAAAGGGTCAATCTCCCAAGTCGCTAAACGCGGAAATGCGCTAGCTTTCTGCTCGAGTTGGCGCAGTTTTTCATTTTTTCCGTTAGATAGTCCTAACCATCCGAGAATGCGATTGAGTATGGTCATATGTGCTTACTTTTTGGCAATCCATTTTTAGGCATGCTTGGTTTTTCCAAGATATGTCAAAAATACGAACTTTTGAAGTTTCCAAAAAAGAATAACACGCTGGGCTAATTTTGCCCCGGTGCGATTGATAGCCGTACTGGGTGTGATATGGGCGCAAGGAACCATCCGAGGCTCTGTAGTAAATAACGAGGGGGAGCCAGTCGTAGGGGCACAAGTAGTGATTTTCCCTCTCCAGAAAGGTACTCTGACAAACGCTGAGGGGTTATTTTCTATCGCTGGCATTCCACATGGTAAGTATCGCCTGCGGGTATCCGCTATCGGTATAGATACCCTCTGGCAAGAAGTAGAAGTCACGGCTCGTCGCCCCGTTATTACCGTGAAGCTTGAGCCGAAAGTGAGCGCGATTTCCTTAGAAGCTGTAGAAATCGTAGAGAATGTAGCTCCAGCTCGCATAGACCCGACACGGGTTACAGTGGCGGTTACGCCGATATCGCCTAAGCAGATATTTCAGCTACCGAGCTTTGGTGTGCCAGATATAGCGCAGTATCTTCAAGTTCTACCAGGTGTGGTTTTTACAGGGGATCAGGGGGGGCAACTTTATATTCGTGGAGGGACGCCTATACAAAATCTTACACTTTTAGATGGAGCGATTGTGTATAGCCCATTTCATACGCTATCCCTTTTTAGTATCTTTGAGACGGACATTCTGAGGCAGGTGAATGTGTATTCTGCGGGCTTCGGGGCAGAATACGGCGGGCGCCTCTCTTCGGTGATGGACCTGCGTACTCGTTCGGGGGACTTTGAGCGATTAGGAGGGCGTGTATATGTGACGCCGTTCGTGAGCGGGGGATTATTAGAAGGGCCTCTGCCTGTTTTGAGAAACTCTTCTTGGCTCTTCTCTGCACGACAGGGATATATTCAGCAGGCAGCTCCCCGTATATATCCCTATTTGCGCGACTCTCTGCCTTTTCAGTTTCAAGATATATATGGGAAACTTACCTTCGGACGCGGCCCTGACCAGTTCAATCTATGGGGCTTTCGTCAGACCGACCAGACTGATTTAGGTACAAATGGGCTCAATCGCTGGGATCAATGGGGTGCCGGGCTCAACTTTTCTAATTTGCCTGCTAACACGCGGGTACGCATTACAGGAAACCTTGCTTATACTCGGTTTTCAAATACATTTACAGATGCTCGGGAGTTGCGCCCACGCTATAGCGAGATAGGCGGCTTCAACGGCGGTTTTACTTTCTCTTACCTCTACGGTCCCGATGAGCTGGCTTATAGCGTAGAAGTTCGGGGATTCTCTACGGATTTTTTATTTACGAATGCGCTGGGCTTCATCACTCAGCAGCGTCAGAGTAATACGGAGTTCGCAGGCTGGGTCAAGTATCAGAAAACTATTCGTGAAGAGCGTACGGACGAAACGGGCGAGCTACGGTTTCGCACGCGCGCTGTGATAGAGCCCAGCTTGCGACTACATTTTTACAACACTTATGGCTATTTTTCCATAGAGCCCCGCTTTAGGTTCAAGTACAATGGCCGCCTGTGGAGCCTGCAAGCGGCGGCTGGGCGATATGTGCAAAACTGGGTGGCGGCGGTCTCAGACAGAGATATCGTTATCCTTTTTCAAGGTTTTCTGACCGCCCCTGAGCTTCCCGCTAACAAGCGGTTTAGTCATCCCCTCCAAGAGGCCTATCATCTCACAGCCGGCGGAGAATATCAGTTAGGAGACTGGCTACTTAGCGCAGAGGGTTGGTATAAACGCTTTACTCAGCTCACTATCATCAATCGGGAGCGGCTATTTCCTGAGGAGCCAGCTTTTCTTACAGAAATTGGCTATGCCTACGGAGTTGATGCGACAGTACGCTATCAGAGCCTACGATGGGGACTGCATGCTACCTACAGCTATCAGTACAATCGGCGTAAAGATTTTCGGATAGAGTATTTTCCCCTATGGGATAGACGCCATACAGCTAACCTGACGGCTAACTACCGATGGGGGGGACGTATTGCTACTCGCCGACACAGCGAGAGTACATGGGAACTTTCTATTCGCTGGACATTAGGTTCGGGACTACCTTTTACACAAACCTTAGGCTTTTTTGAGAAGCTCCTTCTTCTGCAAGGCTCCCAATCCCCCTACATAGTCCAGCAGGGGCAGCTTGCCATCCTTCTCAGCCCTAACTACAATGCTGCTCGCCTGCCTGCCTATCACCGGTTAGACTTGACCGCGAAGCGCCGATGGCGCATGGGCGCAGCGTTTCTCTTGGAGGCTAATTTCACCCTACTAAATGCGTACAATCGCCCTAATCTCTTTTACATAGATAGAATCAGCGCCAGACGGTATAATCAACTGCCCATTTTACCCAGCATAGGGCTGACGGGACTTTGGTAGGAGGGATGAAAGTGAGCTTTGGGCTTTTATCGTAGGCGTAAATCAGGTACTTATCTTTGTTTCGTGATACGAGTCGTACTGCCAGTCGCAGGGGCGGGGCAGCATTTGCGTCCTCATACTTATACGCAGCCTAAACCCCTGATACCGATTGCCGGCAAACCTCTCATCGCTCACATTGTGGATGAACTCGTCCATGCGGGCTTCACAGAGTTTGTCTTTGTCTTAGGCTATCTCAGCGAAAAAGTACGCAGCTATCTCCTTCAAGCATACGAAGGACGGATAGGCATGGAGTTCGTTCATCAAGAACCCCGTTTGGGATTGGCGCATGCGATTTCTCTCACGCGCCTGCATTTCGCCCGAGGCGAGTCTATGGTTATTATTTTGGGAGATACGATTTTACGCGTGGATTGGAACCTTCTGCGAACAAGTCCCCAGAGTCGTATTGGCATAGCTTCGGTAGATAGGCCCTCAGATTTTGGCATTGCTGAAATATCCAAGGAGGGGCGCATCCTTCGGGTGGTGGAAAAGCCTCGCATACCTCGCAGTAATCAAGCGCTGGTAGGCTTGTATTTGATTCATGAAACAGAGCAGCTTTTCCGAGCCATAGATTATCTCATGGAGCATCGCCTCACCTCACATGGCGAATATCAGCTCACAGATGCCCTGCAGTGGATGATAGAAAATGGCGTGGCGCTTCATGCGCTTCCTGTGGAGTACTGGTTAGATTGTGAGAAAAAGGAGACACTTCTCGCAGCGAATCGGCTTCTTCTGGATAGGGGACCTTCTGAGATACTGCCTGAATATCCCCACACAGTGATCATACCGCCAGTACATATTCCCCTCTCATGTAAGCTCTACCGAGCGATTGTGGGACCATATGTGAGTTTAGGAGAGGGGGTGGAGCTGCAAAATACCGTCGTCCAAGACAGTATTATTGGCTCATATAGCCGAGTACGAAATATGCTCCTAAGAGAGTCTGTGATAGGCGGCGATGCTCTGCTTGTAGGTCGCGAAGGCGCCCTCAATCTCGGTGAAAATACCGTCATAGAGTTGTGAGGGCGGCTACCTTTGTACCGTGCGGCATATTCTCATTATCGGTAGTGGTCCGATAGTTATCGGGCAGGCGGCAGAGTTTGACTACTCAGGTTCGCAGGCAGCGAGAGCCCTCCGAAAGGAGGGTTTTATCGTCCATCTTTTGAACTCTAATCCAGCCACTATCATGACCGATCGCCTTACAGCGGATTATGTTCATTTGCTTCCACTTACGCCAGAGAGTGTGGAGAGTGTGCTGCGAAGCCACCCCATAGAGGCGGTCCTGCCTACCATGGGTGGACAGACTGCGCTGAATTTGGCTATTGAATGCGAAAAGCGTAGGATATGGGCCCGGTATGGCGTCAGAATCATAGGAGCTTCTCTGCAAGCCATAGAAGTAGCGGAGGATAGAGAAAAGTTTCGGTTGTGGGGGGAAAAGCTGGGGCTTCCGATGCTGCCAGCGGGGATTGCCCGTTCTTATTTAGAGGCGAAGGACTTGGCTCAGAAGTTAGGCTATCCAGTGGTTTTGAGACCCTCCTTTACTTTGGGAGGGGCTGGAGCCCAGCTCGTCTCATCCAAAGCTGAGTTAGAACGAGCTGTGGGCCGCGCGCTGGCGCTGAGTCCTGTGCATGAAGTCCTGGTAGAAAAAAGCGTAGCAGGCTGGAAAGAGTTTGAGCTGGAGGTCATGCGAGATAAAGACGGAAACTTCGTCGTCGTCTGTACCATAGAGAACTTGGACCCTATGGGCATTCACACAGGAGATTCCATCACGGTGGCTCCGGCGATGACCCTGCCTGACTCGCTCTATCAGCGCATGCGGGATTATGCTAAAGCTCTATTACTCTCTTTCCCTGATTTTGCGGGGGGGTGTAATGTGCAGTTTGCTTTGAGTCCGCATAGTGAGGAGATGTACATCATAGAAATCAATCCCCGTGTTTCCCGTTCGTCTGCGCTGGCTTCCAAAGCGACAGGATATCCGATTGCAAAAATCGCTGCTCTCCTTGCGGTAGGCAAACGGCTGGATGAAATCACAAACCCCGTTACGGGGACAACTTCGGCTTTCTTTGAGCCCAGCATAGATTATGTAGTTGTAAAAGTGCCCAGATGGAACTTTGACAAGTTTCCCGGAGCAAACCGTCAGCTGGGGATGCAGATGCGCAGCGTCGGTGAGGCAATGGGGATTGGACGCTCCTTTATAGAAGCGCTCCAGAAAGCGGTTCAGTCATTGGAGCTACGCCGCAATGGACTGGGAGCGGATGGACGGGAGGTTCAGGACCTTACTCAGCTCCTGAATGGGTTGGAAAAGCCGAGCTGGAATCGCATATTTTACATCCACGATGCTTTACTGGCAGGTGTGCCATTGCGCACCGTTCATAAGCTTACAGGCATAGATGAGTGGTTTCTTTATCAAATCCAGGAGCTGGTGCAAATGGAGCAGGAGCTCATGCGGCATACGTTGGATACACTTTCTCCTGAGCTGCTCTGGCGTGCAAAAGCGATGGGTCTCGGAGACAGGCAGATTGCGCATTTGGTGCAGACTGTAGAAAGCCAGATTTACACTCTGCGCCAGAAGTGGGGCATTTCTCGGGTGTATAAGCGTGTGGATACCTGCGCCGCGGAGTTTGAGGCTCAAACGCCCTATTATTATTCCACCTTTGAAGCCCAAGGAGAAGACGAAGGACCTATCTATCCCTCCGAGCGAGCGGGTAAGCCCAGGCTGCTCATACTCGGTTCAGGACCTAACCGGATCGGGCAAGGGGTAGAGTTTGATTATTGCTGCGTGCATGGGGTGTTAGCGGCTCAGCGGCTCGGATATGAAGCCCTCATGCTAAACTGTAATCCCGAGACCGTTTCCACCGACCCGGACATTTCGGACAGGCTATATTTTGAACCAGTTTTCTGGGAACATGTCTATGAGATTATTCAGCGGGAAAAGCCCGTGGGTGTAGTGGTACAACTCGGCGGTCAAACTCCTCTCAAACTGGCTGAAAAACTCCACCGCTATGGCATACCGCTGGTGGGTACGGGGTATGAAGCCATAGATATCTCCGAGGACAGAGGAAAGTTCTCAGCGCTATTGGAGGAACTGGACATTCCGTATCCGCCTTTCGGAGTGGCTCGTACGCCCGATGAAGCCGTCGCTCTCGCTGAAAAGTTAGGTTATCCTGTACTCGTGCGTCCCAGTTATGTGCTCGGCGGGCAGCGTATGCGTATCGTCGTGGATGAAGAAGAATTGATTGAGCAAATCGTAGCCATCCTCCGAGAGATGCCGGGGAATAGGATTTTGATAGACCGATTTCTCTCAGGCGCTGTGGAAGCTGAGATAGACGCCATTTGCGATGGAGAAAGTATCGGCGTCATAGGTCTCATGGAACATATAGAACCGGCAGGCGTCCACTCCGGGGACTCCACAGCGGTATTGCCAGCTTTCTCCCTACCGGTAGAAGCCCAGGAAACTATGCGCTTGTATGCTGAGCGATTGGCTCAGAGATTGCGGGTGCGCGGATTCATGAATGTTCAATACGCTTACCATCAAGGTAGCGTCTATGTCATAGAAGCTAATCTCCGCGCATCTCGTACTGTGCCCTTCTTATGCAAGGCTTACGATAAGCCGTTTGTCCAGTGGGCGATGGATATCCTGATAGGAGGAAAGCGAGTGAAGGATTTTAGTTTTCCGAAGGAGTTAGCTGGGTATGCATTGAAGCTGCCCGTGTTTTCTTTTGACCGATTTCCTGAGGTGGAAAAAGCGCTCGGTCCAGAAATGCGTTCAACGGGTGAGGAGATTCGATTTGTAGAATCGTTAGACTCAGAGCTTTTCAGGGAGCTGTACGCCAAGCGCAGTGTGTATTTGAGTCGGTGATAAGCTATTTACGGAAAAGAAGCATACCACCTGTTGTGAGAGCTGCGGCTACGGCGAGCTGCCATGTAAGCGGTTCCTGTCCCAATAGAGCAGCCAGGGCTGCTGTCCCCAATGGCTGAAAGCTAATGTACAGGGCGGTTTGAGTCGGACTGAGATAGCGAAGCCCCGCATTGAGTAGAAGATATGCAGCGACCGACATACCCAGTATCAGATATAGCAGACTGGACCAAGCAAATGGACTCGTAGGCAGATTCTTTTGCATCAAGAGTCCAGCGACGAGGCTTGGAGTGTGCAGGATGCCGCCCAGTATCATTACAGCTGCTGTTACCCCGATAGCGCCGATGCGATTTATTATGGGGGGGGAGTAGTTTAGGTACCAAGCCCAGAAGCCCACAGCGGATAAAATGAGAAGCCACCCCCATCCATGTTCGCTATGTAAGAGGTTATGCCAGAGAGCCAAAATCACCCCTGCATATGCGATTAGCAGGGCACTGGCTTTGCGCCATTGAAAAATCTCTTTACGAAATACCCAGATACCCAACCAAAAAACCACAGAAGGGGTGAGGGCATAGATAAGGGCTGTCGTTGCGGCAGTGGTGTATCTCAGTCCCCAGTTGAATAGCAGTTGATTGAACAATACGCCGATAATCGCCAGTATCCACAGCCGATAGCGAAAGGGATAAGGCAGCTGCTGCCAGTGATAAGTGATCCACCCCTGCCGGCGAAAAGTAGGGAGGAGAGCCAAATATACCAATGCGCTTCCCCAGGCCCTAAGTCCTGTCAAAAGAAGTGGGTCAAAGGTGCGAGCGGCTTCCCGTCCAACGACATAGCCACCGCATATGATGGCAGTCTGTCCCGCAAGCGCTAAGTGGCCTATCCATGAGTCGGCAGAACGGGAGGTATCTATCATGAAAGCCTGTCGCATAATAAAGCAAAGTCGCAGTAAGTGCAGTACTGCCGTTGTTTAGTCATTGGAAAGTCTTTGGGATATCTGGCATTCCTGAGATAGCTGATAATCTTATCGCATGCCCGAGACAGCTCTACACTAAGTAGAGCTAACTCATCGGGGGCGTAGATTTCATACGGACAACGGCTCTCTTTCGCCTCATCAGCGGAGTTGGAAGGGCGCCACCAGAGCGAAACTAAGGCAGCTTGGTCTATTTTCTTCCCGAGCTGCTGGAACATCCATACATACATCAGAAGCTGAAAAACGACATCACGATAGTCTTCGGGCGTCATATAATCAGCCGAACCGAGCTGCTCACATCCCTCTCGTATAGATTGAAGAGCCTCAGTGATTTTCTGTGATTCGCTTCTGAGCGAGGACTTGAGGTCAAGGAGAAAGACGCGTTTTTGAACTTCGCCGGTATTGGGGTCGGCTTTTTCCGCTTCTACAAGCAGGTCTACGCGCCCATATAGGGGAGGTTCAGGCAAAGCAACTGAGCTCTCAGCTTTGATTTTGAAGCGATACTTTGGGAAAAGGGAGGCGTGGCGCCATCGCAGCTTTCTGGAAAAAGAAGAGGAGGGTGTCTCGGATGTAAGGTCTATCAAGGTTTTGAGCAAAGGGTATCCGGTTTCCGACATGAGAGGGCGTAAAAGACGATACTCTGCTCTCCAAAGCGATGTGTCCGAGGGAGCGAAACGCCCCCGCCTGGACGCCAGGCGATAATATATACGACGCGGATTGAGTAAATGTAGTAGCTGCCGTAATGAATGCGACTTATTTCTCCGAAGGAATGGCTTGCTGATTACGCTGTGTAGGAGAGTACCAATTTGAGCGGATTCAGATGGGGGGCGTCCGCCCAGTAAGCGGTCCCAGTACACTCGCCGAGGGCAGGTCAGCAGTTGGCTCATATGGGAGGGCGTTAGACGCTCTGAGGGGGAGATGGGCTTGTCAGGAGATAGAGGGAAGCTGGATGGCTTTTGAGAGGGAGTAGAAGGACGAGTTAGAGTAGAGATTATTTCCTCTGTGCCAAATAGTTCTGTGTGCGTGAGAAACTCTTCCAGAGGCGTCATGTGCTGCATGTCCGCTCGACGAAAGAGATAAATCTCCCGACCCCCCCAAAGGAGAAGGCTCATAAGCCGCCACCCCATTTGATGATGGAGGTGTGGAGGGGAGAAGCGTTGACGCAGTGAAGCTATCCAGAAGCTCGGGCGCATCCATTTCCCGAGAGGTTCAGCCGACGGCTCTATGATAAACACTGCATCGTAGAAGCCACTGGATATTTGTGTAAGTCTCCCGAGGTATATCTGGGTCTCAGGAGACCATGAAGGCCTCATCGGGGCTTCTCCTTGCAGGAGTTTCAACAAAAAGCGCCAGCTTTCTGCTGTGTTGGGGGCGCTATTCTGGCGGACCATATTGTAGAGGGTGAGTGCCCAGAGCTCCTCCGATTCAGCCGTATTCAGAGATACCTCAGGCCAGGTAGATAGAGATTCTTGCATTCCTGCTGGGAAGTATGGATACAGTATTTGACCAACTTGGGTTTTTTCTAAAAGAGTGGGGCTTTTAGGAGAAAGTTTTGCGCGCAAGCCGTAGCGCTGCTCTAAAAAGAGCCGCATCAAGGCAGCGGTTTCTCCCTCACACCACACAGCGATAGAGGCAGAAGGATTTTCTTTCAGATAACGAGAGATGGCTGTAGCCGCTTCTTCCACGACTTCTAAGAGCGTGGGATAGGTATGCAAGTAAGCGGTGCGTCTGCGCTTTTCCCAATCAAATAAGCGTGTGGCGGTGCTATTTTCGCTCCATATCTTGGGTAATACTTCTTCCAAAGGTTGAGTATTCCATGCCCACACCTCTGCCCCGCGAGATTGAGCAACGGAGAGTAAGCTTTTCACCACAGGATACACGCTGTACAGGTGGAGAAATATAACCCCTTCCCATTTACCTGAGGTAGCTATGAGCTCCTGCAGAGCTGCTTCCGAAAAAGTTATCCGGGCTTTCCTAAGGTACTCCTTGTAGGCTGCCAAAAACCGGTCAAGTTTCTGCCAGAAGGCCTTTACATGCTCTGGCTTTTTGCGAGGAAAAGGCAGGACTCTAAGCCAGTCGGGTACTTCTCCATTGTGAAATAGACTAAAACTTTCCTGAACATTCCGATGGTCTTTCAGGTTTTGCCAGTAAATATCCGCCTCCTTTGAGGATAGAGTGCCTCTTAGCACCTCTTCCCAATCGCGTCCTAACCTTTGAGCTGTTTCCCATGCTTCAGCGATGTTCATTTCTGGCAGGGCGTCTACGGCTTTGAGTGCCGTCGTGTAGGCTTCAAAAAGGTCCAGAGGGTCAGGTTTCCTAAAATGAGAATTGAGCTTTTCTACTGCCCAAGTGTAGATATCAGTGATTCGAGCGTATCCTGTGTCTGCTTTTAGAGCTTCTGCGAAGAAGGGGTCGGCTACTACGATAATATTCCCTCTAGAGGCGCACTGAGCGAGGGCTTCTCTTTGAGCCTTTGAGAGTAGGCTCATTTTATCTGAAACTGACTGCGTCCTATTTCTACGCCTTCACAGAATACCACGACTTGATATGTCCCTTTATTTAGCTCTTGGTCTTCTGGGCGGTCATAGATGGCGCACACTTCCTGAGCCGTATTATTGTAGTTGAAGGTAACTTTGGTAGAGAAAGGCTTTTCACTATCCATCAAGGTAAAATAACCGCTGGACTGCGCAAAGTTGGTAATCACCTTATTCGTAGGGTCTGAGATGACCACATAGGCTGTTCTGGGGCCTGACGCTGCGACCTCATTTTCCATTACAGTAAAGCAAACCTTGAGCCGCTGAATGCGTCGCGGTCTGAACTCTGTATCCCAGTCTTCCTTTCCATTTTCCTTGATGGCGGCAAACCTAAAGTTGATTGCTTTGAGATAAGAAGCGGCTTTCACTTTGACCTCTAAGCGTTCTTTTTCTTTCAGAACCTCCTCTTTTTCAGAGGCTTGCTGCTCTATTTTCTTTTCCAGTTCGGCAGTTCGGTTGCGTAGCTGCGCATTTTCTTCCTCAAGCTGGCGGATCCGCTCTTGGTACTTCTGGATGTAATAGGCCATCTGCTCTGTTTTGTAGCGCATTTCTTCGGCTTGACGAGCAGAGATGCGTCCTTGTTCTTCATATCGGCGGATTTGGGAGCGGGTGCGTTCCAGCTCTTTGGATAACTCTTCTACTTTGCGACTTTTCTCGGCTAAATCCATGTCTTTACGCTCCAGCTCCTGCTGCATCGCCAAAATACGCTGGTCCAAATCTTGAATGTTTTCTTCCAGCTCTACTTTTTCCTCTTTGAGCGCAACGTTTTGCTTCTGGACCTTGCGTAGTTGCCAGTAGAGTACGCCGGCGGTGATGGAGAGCAGCACAATAATTACCCCAGCGATGATACCTTGTCGCACGGCACAAAGTTAGGCGATTAGCGGTCTGTGGATTTTTTGTTAGTATCTCAAAAAGATTATGCCTGTCGCGATTATCTCTGCCACTCATAGACCTGAGAGCTATACTCGGCGCGTAGCCCTCTACCTTGCTCGGGAAATAGAGAGAAGCGGCTATATCTATCACTTCGTTGATTTTCAGACTTTACCGAGAGACTTTCTTTTCTCAGACCTATTTGGGGAGCGCTCAGAGCAGTTCCAGTCAATCATTCAGACGCTGGAGCTGTGTCCCGTGTGGATATGGGTCATTCCCGAATATAATGGGAGTTTTCCGGGTGTAGCGAAAGTCTTTATAGATGCCCTCCCTCGTGAAACCCTCAGAGGAAAGCGCGCTGGATTAGTAGGTGTATCTGATGGGCGATTTGGCAACCTTCGGGGCTTAGAGCATTTCACAGGCGTACTGAACTATTGTGGAATGGAAGTGGTGCCTTTTCGGGCACATCTCATGCATATTCGGGTCAATTGGGATGAACAGAATGCCACTCTAACCCCGAGCTATCAAAAAGAGCTGGATACATTCATGAGACACCTTTTTATCCAAACCCCGGTATCGTGACTCAGTCGGCTTTTCAGTCCCCTAAGTTTTGGAGGTAATATCTTCACTTCCTACCGGGATACTTCGGGTGAATGGCGCCTTAGTAGCCAGTAGCTTTGCAGAATATGCGCAGTTATCGCGTCCTTCTCCTGCGAAAGTTCCCCGAGAATCCGACGCTTGGGTTTTATCGCCATCCTAAACTGCCCAGTTCGCTTTTAGGACGAACGCTGGTTCGCTTTCTTCATGTGACTTCTCCGGCGGATGTCGTAGCGTTTTATTACCATGAGCGGCTATTCCGGAGCTACGAGGTACTCTTTACAGATACCCATGTGTATGATAAGCAGGCCTACTATCCTTTGGAAGATATTCGAGGGGTGGAGCGGAAAGGAGACACGCTTATTTTAGAGGTCAATCAACTGGGGCGCGCTCTATTACATCAGATGCCGTTAGGCGTGGATTTAGCCGCTGAACTGATGGAGCGTGTTTTTGAGCTGATTATCCGAGCGCCGAAAGAGGATGCTATTGAAAAGGTCATTCAAATGCGTACAGGCCTAAATATGGCGAGCGTTCAATGGCTTGAGCTGCGGGATGAGGTTATTCGCACGATAGACCTTCTGCACGAGAAGTATCAAGAGGGCAAACTCTCTCTACTGGAATATGAAATGCTTCGGGAGGACCTATTGAGACGCCTGCTATGAGTGACATATTTTGCCCCATATGGGGTTAGTATATTTGCTCTATGGAGGATAAATTAGAAGCCCTTCGCCGGAAATATCGCCTTCTTGGACAGGACATAGAAGCCTATTTGGAGGGGCTGCTGTACAGTCGTTCCCTGACCTACTGGGACTACATAGAGTTAGATACCTTGCTTACCTTACAGAAGCCTCGTACAGACTTTCCAGATGAGAATATCTTCATTGTGTATCATCAGATTACCGAGCTGTACTTCAAGTTAGTCAAGATAGAACTGGACCTGCTTTTGCAGGAGAGCTGGCGAGAGGAGCCTCCCCTTCTCAAGCGCCTGAGTCGTATAGCCAGCTACTTTCGCCATCTTACCCACAGCTTTGAGATTATGCTCCATGGTATGGAGTCGCCTAACTTTCTTCGGTTTCGCACAGCGCTCCTCCCAGCAAGCGGCTTTCAGTCCGTACAGTTTCGTGAGATAGAGTTGTACATGACGGGTCTGCGTCAGCTACTCGCTCCTCATAAACGGGGATTGGTCGGGGAAGGTATAGAGGAGCAGTATAATCACCTATATTGGAAATACGGTAATTTGGATGCCAGAACTGGTGAAAAAACACTAACACTTCGGCTATTTGAGCAGAAGTATGATGCATATTTACTGGACTTAGCTAAAAGCCTCGTGAGTAAAAATGTAAATTGTCGCATAGAAGACCTATTGAGCCGGGGGCAAGCCTCAGATGCCCTGATAAATCTCTGCCGAGAGGTGGATGTTCAAATAAACATCCACTGGCGAATGGTGCATTTACGAACAGCCGCCCATTATCTCAAACGAGACCCTCATACCTTACCCTCTACGGGTGGAACGAACTGGCAGAAGTACCTTCCACCCTATCAGCAGCACATACAGTTTTTCCCCAGCTTGTGGTCAGAGGAAGAAAAAAAGGAGTGGGGACGCGGGAGCTTCATAGAGCGCTATGAAAAAGAGGTAGAGGCCTACTGGCGCATGAGAAGCGCTACGGCATAAGCGGCGATACCTTCTGCGCGTCCCAGAGCGCCCATTCCTTCGGGTGTAGTTGCCTTTACACTAATCTGCTCAAATGACAATTCTAAGGTCTCCGCTATGGACTCTCGCATGGGTTGGTAATAGGGACTTAGGCGCGGAACCTGGGCTATAATCGTAGCATCTATGTTAATGATACTCCATCCATTTGCGGAAACCAGCTCATAAACCCGACGTAATAGGAGGCGCGAGTCTATTCCTGCATACGCTGGGTCAGATGGAGGAAATAGCTGCCCTATATCTCCTAAGTTGGCAGCACCTAAGAGGGCATCACATATAGCATGTAAGAGAACGTCGGCGTCTGAATGGCCATATAAGCCTTTCTCGTAGGGTATGGTAACTCCTCCCAAGCGGAGGGGACGCCCTGTTGTAAATTTGTGGGCGTCATAGCCGAGTCCTATGCGCATCGTCATTTTCCTCCAAATGTATGCTGCTTTCGCGCAGGCTGTGACATCCCCGGTAGCTTACATTCCTATCAAAGCCTATGACCAAGGCTATAAAGTAGTTCAGGAGCTTAGTCATGGGTGGAAAGAGGCACAAGTGCCATTGTTTCTGGAAGGGCCTTGGCAAATCTCCCAGATAGTCCATGTCCCCTATGACTCCACAGTTTTATACATAGAAGGTGCAGTTGGAAAAATTTCAGTTTATCAAGACATGAGACTTCTATGGCGAGGGGATACTGAAAATGCTTGGATACCGATTTTGGGACGAGGAAGTATGCGACTAACTATCAAGGGCGAGCGAGGGGGTATAGTCGGTGGCGTTTATCTACTTGTTCGGTCGGATACGCAAGCATGGCAGAGAGAGGTATCTCCGCCTTTTTTGCCGCTTTGTGAGCGGTCTGTGCTTAAGCTTACTCCTGCCGAGGCACTTTCCGCTTCGCCTCTGCAGCAGGGTAGAAATGCCTGTTTAGCGTATCCTTTCCCTCCGCCCGGGCGGATTAGGAGCGTAATGCACGCCCGTCAGCACAAGCTTTCAGCTTTCATAGAAGCCCCACAGTTTGAAATCAAACCGTATTTTCTTTATCGTACTGGGTTTGTGTTGATTTGGGCGGTTCTCGCTGGCATGTTTGCCTATTTTCCTGCGCTTCGTCAGGCGTTTTGGCAAGGCTGGCTGAAGGCAGTATCTACTGACCCTGTGGAGACTATTTTAGGCTTAGTATGGGTAGGGATGGGTGCAGGTATGTCCCTATGGTCTGTGGGAAAAGAGAGCTGGCTATGGATATTCCTTCTGACTTTAGCTACGGAATCGGTGTTTTTTGGCTGGTTTTTCGGGAAGGTACATTGGGTCTGGCAAAGTTGGCTTTTACCGATTGGGATTGTATCTATCGTGACTTTGCTGTATCCCCATCTTTTTACGCCTGTGGGCATAGGTGTGTGGGTCATACGGAGCCTGCGATTTAGCCTGCATTCTCTAAAATTTATCTACCTTTGTTCCGCTGAGATGTTCATGCTACTTCTCAACATTCCTCTGAGCGCATGAAGCGAGTTAAGAATATTCTCTTACTATCACCGCCTCCACCTCAGGACTCTCCGTACTATGAACTAGCGCGTTCGTGGAAAGTAGAAGTTCATTTTGCTAACTTGGTAGAAATTCAGGGGCTCTCGCTGGCGGAGTTTAGGGAACAGGGGATTAGTCCATTAGATTATAATACTTACATCTTCGCAGGCAAGCAGGCCATAGATCACTTTTTTCGTCTCATGCAGGAGATGAGGTTGGAGATTCCGTCAGACAGCCGTTTCTTATGTGTAGGTGAGGCGATAGCTCAACATCTCTTTCAGTTTATCCCTGGGGCTATGCGTCGGCGGACTTACACCCAAGCCCAAACGTTGAGCGAGTTTATTCCATACATGCGCAAGCATGCTCAATCAAAATACCTGTACGTCGGTGGCGGCGTAGCCCCTTTGCAGTTTTTTGAGGAAGCTGCGCGCTATAACCTTTCCGTCGCAACTATTAGGGTCTATAATGTGTCGTATGTGCCGCTTCCTGATTCTCTAAAGCGAAAGCGTTTCGCTGTGATAGGTTTTCCCTCCGTTACAAGTGTCATTGCATGGAAGCGGTTGTATCCTGATTATCGTCAGGGGAGTACGGACATACTTGTATTTGGCTTAGATACCAAGCGAATGGCTGAGTCTGAGGGGCTCCGAGTGACGGATTACGCGCCC
This sequence comes from Bacteroidia bacterium, assembly GCA_025057135.1. Lineage (GTDB taxonomy): Bacteria > Bacteroidota > Bacteroidia > SpSt-205 > SpSt-205 > SpSt-205. The sequence goes on from JANWXY010000048.1 coordinate 20,390, forward strand.
AGAGAGGGGGTCGGTTCTCTATTAGGGTTATTGACGGAATATCTGAGGTCTCAGTCTAATCGGAATAAGGGAACCATTGCTTCGGAATGAGTATCGATGTCTTGTTTTTTCGCGAAACTCCTTATGTTTGCATCGTGCAGCTTCGGTGGCTACTCCTTAGTTTGGCTGGCTTAGTCTGGGCGCAGCAAGACCCTCAGTTTACGCAGTACATGTATAATCGCTTCGGTCTCAATCCTGCCGCAGCTGGTTATGCTGGAGCTTGGCAGTTTGTTGGGCTTGGGCGGCTTCAATGGATAGGGATAGATGGTCACCCCAATACATTCGCTGTGAATGCCCATACGCCCGTTACGTTTCTGCGTGGGGGGGTTGGGCTGCAGCTTATGGGGGATCAAATAGGTCCTTTTAGAACTACGGATATAAAGTTGGCTTATGCGTTTAGATTGCCAATAGGGGCGGGTGGGTCTGCTCTCCAGCTTGGCGTTGCAGGCGGGATTATGAGTAAGTCCTTAGATGGCGCCTCGCTGCGTCCAGAGCAAATACCTGACCCGACCTTATTCAATAGAGCATCAAACCTTATCCTTCCGGATGTAGGGGCGGGGATTTATTTTACCCTCCCGGAGGATAAGTTTTATTTGGGGGTATCGGCTTTGCATCTAACCGAGCCGAGTTTGAAGGATTTTACCTCTACTGGGCGTAGCAAAGTTCCCAGACATTTTTATGCTACTGCCGGCTACACTGCTCGTTTGTCTGAGAATGTTCAGCTTGTGCCATCTGCTTTTTTCAAACTCGCTCAATCTCAAACTATGGTTGAAGGCAATCTATCCCTCCGTGTTCAACCAGTGGTCATAGGAGCGTCCTATAGATTGGGAGACGCTGTGTGTGCCCTTTTAGGCCTCCAGGCGACGGAGTCTTTGTATATCGGTTACTCGTATGATTATACCCTCTCAAGGCTGGGAGCGGTGACTACGGGTTCTCATGAGCTGGTAATTGTATATACTCTCGCGCCTGCATTCCGGCTGATACCGCCAGACTTAGGTGTGAGAGATAAGAAAGACTTCCGGTAAAAATCAATTCGCTTGCATTTATGAAAATACCCGTATATTTGCCCGAAACTCAAACAAAGGCTATGCAGATGGGTAGACTACTCTTAGTCGTAGTAGCTGCATTGGTAACTGCTGCTTGTGGCGGCGGTCAAACAGGTGCAAGAGGGGAGCTCACGGGGGTAAAAAACCGCCCGAAATGGGATAACCCGGTTCCTTATGGCATGGTTACTATTCCAGCTGGTACATTTCACATGGGGAATAACGAGCAAGATGTGAATTATTCGCAAAATGCTCGTATTCGCCAGATTACTATGAGCTCTTTCCATATAGACGATACAGAAATCTCAAACAACGAGTATCGTCAGTTTTTGGATGAAGTGATCGCTGGTTCAGAGACGGCTTATGCCGACAGCGTATATGCTTTCATGGAGCGTTACTACAATAAAAAGATTGCAAATCAGGAGGAGTACATCAAGTTGGTGTATCCAGATACACAGGTTTGGAATAGAGACTTCGGCAACTTCGTTTACAACGAACCCTTAGTAGAGAACTACTACTGGCATCCTGCATTTGATGACTATCCCCTGGTAGGCGTTAACTGGTATGCCGCACAGGCTTTCTGTTATTGGCGAACGCTCTTTTATAATGCTTATCGTGCATCTCGGGAGCTGCCTCCTATACCTCGTATGCGTCTGCCTACTGAGGCAGAGTGGGAATATGCGGCTCGCGGTGGATATGAGCATAAGATATATCCTTGGCTTGGTCCCTACACAAGAAACTCTAAGGGATGTCCGCTGGCCAACTTCAAGCCTGGGCGTGGGGACTACATCGCAGATGGATTTGAATATACCGCTCCTGTAAAGTCCTACTTCCCTAACGATTACGGATTGTATCATACTGTGGGAAATGTCGCCGAGTGGTGTGAAGACGACTTCGAGGAGACAGGTCCTATCGCTTATGCCCATGATATAAACCCTGTATACCGTGACCCCAAGAGACAAAATAGGCGTCGGGTAGTTAGGGGCGGGGGGTGGAATGATATAGCCTACTTTTTGTCTGTCGGGACCAGAGATTACGAGTACGCTGACACTACTAAATCTCATATCGGTTTCCGCTGCGCTCTTTCAGTGATTGGTAGGTCAGGTGCAATGAGATAAACGCTTTCATGGAACGGAACTAATAAATATATAGAACTATGGCAGCAAAAAAGCAGGGAGCTTTTGATGCCCTTCTCCACTCTAAGGGCTACAAAATCGCAATGAAGTATCTGTATGCATGGGGTGCATCAGTCGTTATTATCGGTGCCCTATTCAAGATACTCCACCTTCCAGGTGCTAACGAAATGCTCATAGTGGGGCTTGGTACTGAGGCCGCTGTATTCTTTGTATCAGGATTAGAGCCACTTCCCGAAGAAGAGCATCACTGGGATTGGTCCAAAGTATTCCCTCAGCTCAAGGAGGACTCGGAGGAGGCTATTGAAGCGCCTCTGGGGGTCGGTGGAGCTGGAGGACTGATGCCTGGGCTGGCGCCCGGCATTAAGTCTCTTCAAGAGAGTAGTTTGACTCCTGACTTACTCGAGCAACTCGCTTCTTCTATTGAAGGGCTCAGGGTGAGCGTCACAAACCTTAGTGATATTACGGATGCCACCGTGGCAACTAATGAGTTCGCCGAAAAAGTAAGGGCTGCTTCTGCGAATGTGGAGGCACTCGCCCAGAGTTATGCCGTTACGGCGGATGCTATGTCCAAGATAGCCACCTCCTTTGGAGACATACAAAGCTATCAGGCT
>JANWXY010000032.1 GCA_025057135.1 Bacteroidia bacterium
GCGCTTATGTCTCTGTGTTCCCCCTTTGTTTTTTTTTTTTTTTTTTTTGTTTTTGGGGGGGGGGGGGGCCCGCGCCGGGGGCCCCCCCGCCCCCAAAAAAAACCAGGGCAGCTGCCTTCAGTCAGCTGCCCCGCAAGAACATACTGCCAAACAAGACCACTAATGCAAAGAGCTCTATCGTCCACAGAAACGCTTCCAGTTACGACACTTGCTTCCACCCCCACCGAAGTAGGCTCTCGCTATTTGAGCCCGGTAGTTTTTACCAGGACCTTCGCTGATTTCAGTTACTTCTACTGCTTGGCTTTTGACTACGACTTCGGCTGTTTCGGCTTTCGCCAGCATCACCCCGAGAAGGGGTACCAAGGTCAAGGCTATCTTTCTCATACATGATTTATACGGAAAAGGCGCATGGTGAGGTTGCAAGGCTAGTCGGCTGCATATTCAAAACTACTGCTGAGGAAAGAGTTAGAGATATTGTGCTGGGCTGTTTGAAGGGAGAGTGAGAGCTCTCTGGAAAAAGAGAACGGGCTTCTGGTGCTTCGTCGGGGAGGCGGGATTTGAACCCACGACCCCTAGTCCCCTAAACTAGTGCTCTACCGGGCTGAGCTACTCCCCGAAGCGGCTGCAAAGGTAAAAACAATCTGGCACTATTGCGCCCACTTCAAAGCTCTCTGCACGGCGGCACGCCATCGGTGCAGTTTATGAGCAGTGTGACGGGGCTCCCAACGCTCATGGATAGGGAGCTTTTCCACATTCAAGCCTGCCATGCGTCCAGCCAAAGCCGCTACCCCCCACGCAGTTACTTCACCATGAGCTGGGCGCTCCACAGGTCTACCTATGAGGTCCGCTTGCAGCTGCATCAAGTATGGATTTACGCTCACGCCCCCATCTACAAAAAGCGTATCTACAGCTCCGAAAGCCTCCAAGGCATCAGCACTCTGATAAGCCATAGCCTCTAATGCAGAAAGAAGAATGGTTTGACGGTCAGTTTCCCGAGTAAGCCCTATGATGAGCCCCCGAGCATATGGGTCCCAATAAGGCGCTCCCAGCCCTGTGAATGCAGGCACGAAAAATACATCTCCCACTTGTCCCGACAGGCTGTCTAACTCGGCGTAATCATGGAGTAGCCCTACTTTTTCCAACCACTGGAGGGCAGCCGCTGCACTAAAAATAGCGGCCTCCCAAGCATACACGGTGGCTTCCCCTTCTATCTGCCAGGCGACTGTGGTCAGGATACCCTGAGGCGCAGGCTCTGGCACTGTGCCGATATTTTTTAGGATAAAACAGCCTGTCCCGTAGGTGTTTTTGGTTTGCCCAGGAATGAAAGCCCCATGCCCATACAACGCAGCCTGTTGATCTCCCAAAACAGCATAAATCGGCATACCCCCGCCCCATAATAGCGTCTCTCCGTAGAAGCTCCCACTGGGACGCACCTCAGGTAGCCGTATGCCTCCTAATCCAAATCTTTCCATAAGCGCTTCTTCCCAGCGCAGTGTATGAATATCAAAAAGCAGCGTACGAGAGGCATTGGAGACGTCGGTCTGAGTACGCCCAGTGAGCTTATACAGAAGCCACGCATCCACAGTGCCAAACTGGGCACTCTTAGGCACTCCTCCTTCAGACAAGAGCCAGGCTATTTTAGTTGCGGAGAAATACGGGTCTATTACTAATCCCGTTCGTTGGCGGAAATACGCCTCCTGAGGTTTGAGCTGTTCGCAGAGAGGAGCTGTCCGTCTGTCTTGCCAAACTATTGCTCGAGTATAGGGCTTGCCTGTGTCGGGGTTCCAGGCGATCGTAGTCTCCCGCTGATTGGTAATTCCCACAGCGGCGATGTCAGAAGGGGTGATACCAGCAGTCCGAAATGCCTCAGAGATAGCCGCATGTTGAGCTTCCCAGAGCTCCTCGGGGTCCTGTTCCACCCAGCCCGGATGTGGGTAATAAAGGGAGATGGTTTGACGCCCCAGTCCGAGTATTTCGCCTTTCGGAGAAAAAACTATCGCTCTGGCTGAGCTGGTACCCTCGTCAATGGCCAAAAGCAGCTGTCTCATACCACGGGTACTTTCTGCTCCATGAGGTAGCGAATGATCTTTTCAGGCGAAATGCCTTCTGCCTCAGCTTGATACGAAAGTACCATACGGTGGCGAAGCACTGGAACGGCTACATACTGAACATCCTCCACATCGGGCGAATACTTGCCTGAGAGGAGGGCATGCGCTTTAGCTGCCAAGAGTAGGAACTGAGCAGCCCGAGGACCAACCCCCCAGCTGACATTCTCTTTGATGAAGGTGTCTTTGGATTCTTGAGGACGGGTACTGCGAGCTAAGTCTACGGCATAACGCACCACATTATCAGCGACGGGCATCTGACGGATGAGCTTTTGCAAGTGGATAATTTTTTCCGCAGACAGCATCGGCTCAATAGAAGGCTCCCAGACAGCGGTAGTACGCTTCACGACTTCTATTTCCTCGTCGCGAGAAGGATACCCTACAAATATGGCAAACATAAATCGGTCTAACTGCGCCTCTGGTAGAGGATAAGTCCCTTCCTGTTCTATGGGGTTTTGCGTGGCAAGTACAAAAAATGGGTCGGGTAGAGGATGGGTCTGCCCTGATATAGAGACAGAGCGCTCCTGCATCGCTTCCAAAAGGGCAGACTGAGTTTTAGGCGAGGCTCGGTTTATTTCATCCGCTAAGATAATATGGGCAAAAACTGGTCCCGGCATGAAGCGAAAATATCTCTGCCCTGTCTCGGGGTCTATTTGCAGGACTTCGGTCCCCAAAATGTCGGCTGGCATGAGGTCTGGCGTGAATTGAATGCGATGAAAAGTCAATCCCATAGCCTGAGCTAGGCTACTCACCATGAGTGTCTTGGCTACTCCAGGAGGACCGATGAGTAGGGCATGACCTCGCCCGAACAAACTGAGTGTGAGAAAGTGCAGTGGCTCTTCTTGTCCGACAATCACCGAGGAGAGTGTCTGTCTCAATCGCTGATAAAGGGTACGAAGCGCTTCCGCTTCTCGCCGTAAGGTCTCCTTATCCATGATGCAAAAATGCTTCGGAAAAAGCGTTCCTTCGTATATGCGCATCGCTGCGGTAATAGCCACTGTCAGCATCACGACAGCTTTACTCTTAGGCTTTCTCCTTCCCCTTCCCAAGATAGCTGGATTGGGCTGGACTGACCGCAACATCTTTTTCCACGTGCCGATGTGGTTTTCCATGTATGTGCTTATGGGAATATCATTTTTTTGGAGTGCCTCTCATCTGCTGAGGGAGGAGCCAGTCTCGGACCTCAAAGCCCGAGAAGCCGCCAAAGCCGCTATATTTTTTGGCCTTCTGGGGCTGATGACGGGTATTTTATGGTCTCGCGTGACTTGGGCAGAAGCACTCCCCGATACAGACTTTCAAGCATGGTGGGGCTGGGACCCTAAACAAACTTTCGCTCTAATAGCCATTCTAATGTACGGAGCATATTTCGTTTTACGGATGAGTGTGCGCAGCGATCGCCTCAGAGGGCGCCTTGCTGCCACATATAATATCGTCGCTACTGTACTGGTACTGCCCCTGACCTTCTTTTTGCCACGATATATAGGCGGACTGCACCCAGGGGCCGAAGGTACCCCTGCTTTCCGAACCGAAGATATTAGCATTCTCCATCGGATAGTCTTTTACATCTCTGCGATAGGCTTCATCGCTCTGGGGATTTGGCTGTGGCAACTGCGCTATAAAATAGCTCGGCTAACCGACCACTAAGTACCGCCGGCCTCTAAAAACTAATGAGGCCCCCGAGCGACCGGTCATATCGGTTGTCTCGAGAGCCGCTGTCTGATTTAGATATGCCGTTGAGTTAGGCGACTGTGATTTTTTCCTCTAAATAGACTGCTTGTACCGCCCGAATGATAGCTATACCTTCTTCCATGGGTCGTTGGAAAGCTTTGCGTCCTAAAATGAGCCCCATACCACCAGCCCGCTTATTTATGACCGCTGTACGGACAGCTTCGGCTAAGTCTGATTGCCCCGAAGAGGCACCGCCAGAGTTAATGAGTCCTACGCGTCCCATGTAGTTATTTATGACTTGATAGCGGCACAAATCTATGGGGTGGTCGGTCGTGAGCTTATCATAAACCTTACTGCTGGTTTTGCCGAATTTCAGTGCATTGTAGCCGCCGTTATTTTCTGGGAGCTTCTGCTTGATGATATCGGCTTGGAGGGTAGCGCCGAGATGATTGGCTTGACCGGTGAGGTCCGCCGCTAAATGATAATCTTTATCAGCATTGAAGGCCTTATTTCGCAGGTAGGTCCAGAGGATAGTGACCATGCCCAGCTCATGGGCATAGGCGAAAGCTTCGGCGATTTCCTGAATCTGACGGCTGGACTCCTCTGAGCCGAAATAGATGGTCGCGCCTATGGCCACCGCCCCCATGTCCCAAGCTTGCTTGACAGTTCCAAAGAGAATTTGGTCGTATTTATTGGGATAGGTGAGGAGTTCGTTATGATTGATTTTGACGATAAAGGGAATCTTGTGGGCATATTTGCGGGCGACACTTCCCAGCACGCCGAATGTAGAAGCGACGGCATTACACCCAGCTTCCAGCGCTAAGCGAACGATGTTTTCAGGGTCAAAGTACATAGGATTTGGAGCAAAGGACGCTCCTCCAGAATGCTCTACCCCTTGATCCACTGGAAGGATTGATACATAACCAGTCCCACCAAGTGCCCCGTGAGAAAGCAAGGCTTGCATATTACGAAGCACCTGTGGCGGACGATCGCTATGCACCCAAACGCGGTCAATAAAATCGGGTCCCGGTAGATGAAGCTGTGTCTTGGGTATAGTTTGAGAGACGTGGTTCAAAAGGCTTTCTGCTTCATCGCCCAGGAGAGTTACGATGTCGTTGTATGACTCTACGGAACGAATAGCTGCTGTCGTAGCCATAGACTTATCGGTTAGATAAGGTTTCTTTGACAGAAAAGGCTTCGCGAAGCCGTTCCACCTGGTCTAACTTTTCCCAAGGGAAGGTTTGAGCCTTACACTTCTGGTGGATATAGTGCTCTTGGGGACCGTCTGGTGTCTGCTCGACTCGGAGGGAAACTTGTTCGTAAGAGATTACCTCCGGTTGGCGTCCGAGATGCCCATAAGCGGCTGTGGGACGATAAATAGGCGCCTGCAAACCCAAATGTTCAATAATCGCCGCTGGACGAAAATCAAAAAGCCGAAGCAGCTGCTGCGCAATCTCTCCATCGCTGAGTGGGACATTAGCGGTGCCGTAGGTATTCACGTATAGGGCTACGGGGTGGGCTATACCGATAGCGTATGCGACTTGGATGAGGACTTCATCAGCGATACCCGCAGCCACGAGATTCTTTGCGACATAGCGGGCCATGTACGCAGCGCTTCTATCTACTTTCGTAGGGTCTTTTCCTGAAAAAGCTCCACCCCCGTGAGGTGCTCGTCCTCCGTAGGTATCCACGATGATTTTCCGTCCGGTGAGCCCAGTATCTGCATGGGGTCCGCCGAGTACGAAGCGCCCCGTAGGATTCACAAAAAGGCGAGTGTTTTCATCCAGCATTTCTGCAGGCAATACCCGCGGCAAAAGGATGGTTCGAATGTCCTCCTCTATCTTTTTATGCATCGTCCGCCAGTCAGATGCGAACTCCTCATGCTGCGTGGAGAGCACAATCGTATGCACCCGCAGGGGGCGACCATCATCCGCATATTCCACAGTCACCTGGCACTTTGCATCGGGGCGTAAGTACGGCATGAGGTGAGGCTCACGCTTACGAATGTGAGATAACTCTCGCAGAAGTCGGTGAGCATAAGCTATGGGCATGGGCATGTACTCTTCGGTTTCGCGAGAAGCGTAGCCGAACATCATGCCCTGGTCCCCAGCTCCCAAATCTGGGTCCAGTCCCTGTCCGCGATTGACGCCGAGGGCGATGTCGGGCGATTGTCGGTGGATAGTGACAATCACACCGCAGCTATCCGCATCAAAGCGAAGCTCAGAACGGTTATACCCGATCTCCCGAATAGTTTGCCGAGCTATCTCCTCGTAATCTACACGAGCAGTAGTAGTAATCTCACCAGCGAGAACTACCAACCCAGTAGTTACGAGCGTTTCACATGCCACTCGGCCATACGGGTCCTGCGCTAATATAGCATCCAGCACAGCATCTGAAATCTGATCTGCCACCTTATCTGGATGCCCTTCGGATACGGACTCAGAGGTGAAAAGGTATGACACGAGTGCAAATATGCACAAACCCGAGCATTTTTGAACCATGCGAACCTTAGTTATCGGTTCTCAAGAGCGTATTGAAGCCCTGATGCGCGGGGTTGGACAACGATGGCAGCCTGACTTGTGGGTATATCCGACTCGGATTTCCCCAGGATGGGGGTATTACGATGTAATCGTGGACTTGGAGGCCGATGAGCGGTCCTCACCTGCATTTTCGGTACCATCTCGGGCCCTATGGGTACTCTCTGCGGTCAAGAAACCTCTCCGAAGCCTCCTACCGGCTCCTACTTGGGCCCAGCGCTGTATCGGAGCGAATCTCCTACCAGTATTCTGTGAAAGAGCCCTAATAGAAGCTTGCGCCCTCTCCGAAGAAGCATGGTCAGCTTTTCAAAGTTGGGAACCTCAAGCTGTGCGCGTCCCAGACAGCGTCGGCATGGTAAGCCCGCGGCTCTTGGCTCTGATTCTCAACGAGGCCCTCCTCCTCCAAGGAGAAGCCGCTCTGACCATGGAGACTATTGACCTCGCAGTCAAACTCGGCCTGAACTATCCTCGTACCATCTCCGAATGGGGCAAAGCTATCGGTTGGCATCATATCCTACACCTCATGGAAGCCCTTCAAACAGATTATGGTGCAGGTACTTATCCCATAGCGCCCCTGCTTAGAAGTCTCGCTAATCAGACCATTTTATCCAGCTAAAATCCACACTTTCTACATTTGGCCTATGGAGGTGCTTATTCTTGGCGCAGGCACGATGGGGAAGGGAATCGCCGAAGTTTTCGCTGGACACAAAATAGCCGTTACCTTGTACGAACCTGACCCCGCTGCATGCGAGCGCGCTACCCCCGTGATTGAAAAATACGCTGGAAATCTGTCCCTTATGAGAGAGCTGCCCCAATCGCTTCCCCATGACATCGTGATAGAGGCTGTCCCCGAAGACTTGGCTCTCAAACGGCAGGTGTTAGCGGATGTATCCGAGCGGCTTTCCCCAGAGAGCATCGTAGCCACAAACACTTCCGCACTCTCTGTGACCCTCCTTGCGCAAGCTACGAAATGTAAGACGCACTTCTTAGGCTGGCACTTTTTCAATCCCGCTCCACGGATGCCGCTGGTAGAGGTTATTCCGACAGTGCTCACTGCCCAGACGGTGGTGGAAAAGAGCGTACGGCTCCTTCAATCGGTGGGGAAAGTCCCGATAGTCGCTCCGGACCTCCCAGGCTTTATTGTGAATCGCGTAGCTCGGCCGTACTATGTAGAAGCGCTGCGTTTAGTTGAGCGAGGCGACATTTCCCCTGAGGTTATAGATCAGCTTATGGAGGGATTAGGCTTCCGAATGGGACCTTTTCGGCTAATGGATTTGATTGGTATAGATGTCAATCACGCTGTTACTCAGCGGGTGTGGGAAGGGCTATTTTATCCAGCGAGATTTCGTCCCTCATGGCTGCAAGCGCAAAAAATAGCGGCTGGCCAAACGGGACGAAAAGCTGGGCATGGATTTTACGAGTATGAAGCCCAGAAGCGTCTGTAGTGAAGTTACACAGCGACCACACCTGGGCTTAGCTCAGAGATAGACGGCTTATCTCCTCAGCGAAGTCTATCCATGGGTCCTGTGTGACAGGCGGAGATGCATGCCAGCGCTCTAACTGCCATGCCCATAAAGCAATGCTACGATGATTAGGCGCAGGTGGCGGATAGCCATACTTCACATCACCAACAATCGGACTGCCTAAGGTAGCCAACTGTGCCCTAATCTGGTGAAAGCGACCAGTTTGGGGTTCTACCATTAGAAAAGAGCGCTCCTTCTTGACGCTAAGCGTTTGATACCTCAGTAAGGCGAGCTGGGCACCTTGTACAGCTTTATGAAAAATCTGCGCTCTGTGCCGGCGAGCATCTTTTTGAATAAAATGACGCAGCTCACCGAAGGGCGGATATATGGGCGGCTGTGTGATGGCGAGATAGCGCTTGGATACTTTGCTCTGACGAAAGCGCGCGCTCCACGAGGCAGCCGAAGACTTATTCTTAGCGAAAAGCACGACTCCCCCTACCGGACGATCTATCCGATGAACAAGGTAGAGGGATTGCCCATATCGCTCCCGAGCCCAAGTCAGCAGGTCTAAATCTCCCGTTTGGTCTGCCTGCGTAGGCATTCCCGCCGGCTTGCAGAGTATGAGCTCCTGAGACGTTTCAGCTATCAGCTGCGGCTCAGACACCGCGTTGGATTTTTTCTCTCAGGCGCAAAATTCCATCTATCAAGGCTTCGGGACGCGGCGGACACCCAGGGACATAAATATCTACGGGAATGATTTTATCCACCCCTTTGACGACATGATATCCGTGCTGCCAATAGGGTCCCCCGGCCGTAGCACACGAACCCATAGAGATGACGTACTTAGGGTCAGGCATCTGGTCGTAGAGGCGCTTGATACGCTCCGCCATTTTGGCTGTAACTGTGCCCGAGACAATCATAAGGTCTGCCTGTCGCGGCGTAGCTCGGGGAAAAATCCCATATCGCTCCAAATCAAAGTGACTAGCAAAAGTGCCCATCATCTCAATCGCACAGCAAGCCAGCCCAAAAGTCAAGGGCCATATGGAGCTACTCTCTGCCCAGCGCATGGCCTCTTCTATACGCCATAAGACTACCCCACCGCTGCCATCTTTCATACTCTATCCCCAACAAATCTACGGGCGTCTCTTTGATACATTTTCTGTGAAGCCTTTCCGAGCGAGTGCCTCGGGATAGTCGTGTCTCAGAAGTAGCCTTTATGCCAATAGTATGCCGTTTTGGCGTACTCTTCAAAGACCGTGAGAATGCCCGCTTCGGAGCGCCACCACTCTTCTAAACGGTATTGAAGGGGAAGGGCTGCCGCTACGCCCCACTGAATCCCCTGCTCAGATAACCAGCGATTAGCTAAGCGCTCTATACGCCTACCGTGAAAAGGAGAAGATACGATAACGATGCGCTTCCACCCTCGCTCCCTGCATAGAGCCCGAATATGGAGAATCTCCTCCATAGTACTAGTACCTACGCATTCTGTCAGAATAGCTGTGTCTGGAATGCATAGGCTGCGTAACGCCAGCTGAGTGAAAGCACACTCCTGTGCAGGCGCCATGCCGATAGCCAGAAGGTCATCATTGTGACCACCGCCTAAGGCAACGACCGTCGTAGGATAGACGCAATAAAGCTCAGCCGCCCTGAAGCTACGTTCATAAGGGCGGCCACTCAGGACGATGATTGCATCCCAAGGAGGGGGAAAGTTCTGAGTCCGGGCTTGAAGGTTTCTGCCTAAATAGACTAAGATGGAGCTTTGGGCTAAAAAAATAGTTGCAATCAGTAAAACAAGCAGGAGAAAAACGACCAGCCCTATGCGATATCGCTTCACAAAGCAGGGGTAGAGCAGCTGCCAGAGGTAACTATGGAAAAATCATAGCGCAGAGGGTCTTCGGCGGAGATTTGTCTAAAAACATCTGTAAGTCGGCGCACATCTCGCCAGCTCGGAGAAGCAGCAATAAATATACCATGCCGCAGAGCCCAAGCCCTAACATGCACATCTATGGGAGCCAAAAGGCTGGCTGGGGAAAAGCCTTCCCATGGACCTGGGTCTATACAGTCTCGCCGTATCATCCACCGAAGCCAAAGGAGAATGCGCTTGGAGGCGCTCCCCTTCTTGAGATTTCCCACATATCGGCTCAGAGGCGGCAGGCCAATAGCCATCTGAAACTCTGCAATAGCCCCTTCCCAGTCCTGACGCCTCTTCCAAAAGAATCCGGCTAAATTGCCCTCAGTCCGGTAAAGATATCTGAGCCTCTGCCATAAAGTTTGCATATCGTCAGGTGTCCATGTGCGATGCCGCCAATCTACCTGTAAGGCGTATCCTTCTCGCAAAGCCATGGCTGGAGCTCCATTCCACTGAGATAAAAGAGCTCTGACTTTGCGCAGGGCTACTTCTCTGCGCCCCCAGGCAAAAAGCGCAGCCCACAGCCCTGCTATCTCTTGATCTTCTAACTGATCATATGCCCATACTACCTCCACGGGGTCTGCCGCTCGGTAGCTCGGGCAGTGGTACTTGGTATATAAGCTCTCTAACTCAGCCCTTAGCTTTGAAAGCGCGAGACCACCCACTGCTCAAACTCACTCAGAGCTTGCGCATCTACTTTATCGCTACGCCAAGTTTGTATTAGCTTCCGGGCCTCCTCAGGGGAAGTGGTATTATTTAGCTGCTCTATGGCATGACGAAAGGCTACGGGATTGCCATCAAATATACGCTGGATATATACGAACTGCTTGTGGACGGGAATAGATTCTAACTCAAAACGGCGTAGCGTTTCCACCCGACGAGTAGTCGCCTGAAACTGCTCCATTAATATGCGGCGCGGCTCATAGTCTATCGCCGAGAGCAGTGGATTGCGAGCGCGTTCGGCAGCTGCTGAGCCCGCCCCTTCGCCCGGAGTAGTGCCGAAAAGATTCTTCATCAGCTCATCTGAGCCAGAATGTCCTTCAGTGAAAACAGAACTTATCACATCCTGTTCAGAGTTACGCAGCTCAGCCCAGCGCTTTTGAATCAGCTCTACGGGCTGCTGACACATTTTCTCCAAGTTATGCCGCTGGTAGGCTTCTATTTTCTCCTGTGTCTCTTCCTCATAGGCGGAGAGAATACGAGAAAACTTACTCACCCAGATGGACTTGTCTATGACGGATAGGTTATTTCGTTCTGCATATGACAGCAGAGCTGCGGGGACAAAATCAAAATAAATCACATATCGGCTGTAAAAAGCAAATTCCTTGATGGTCAGAGCCGAGCGCTGGCTGAAATAAAACTGTGTCAAACTCTCTTCAGGCGACGTAAGTAATCGCAAGCTATGAAATATAGCTGCATGTAGCAGGGGTGAAATATGAAGATGTCCGATGGAAATTTTAGACTGAGCACTGGTGAAAAACTCTCCTAGAGAGGCGAGAAGCTCTCCATCTCGCCAATCCCAAAAGCCTGTGTCATGAATAGCATTCAACGCTCGGTTCTCTATTTGGAATAAGAGAAACTGGACGACCTGTTCGGAAGGAAAGTTTTCCCTTAGATGGGCGATCGTCCATACTGGGAAAGCCTTTCCTGTAAGCCAAGAGCGCTGTAGCTCTTTGGCATAGCTCTCTAAAACGGATGCAGGAGGGGAACTCAACATACTTTTCTCAAAGATACAGCAAATCGGTTATACTTGCAGAGATGTGGGTGCGGGTTTTGATCGGGATAGTAGGGGTAGGATGGGCACAGGATACCATACTGATTGATAGGCGGCGATATCTAACTCAATACGACCTAACTCGTAAGAGAGAAAAGTGGGTCATCACTGGATACCCTCTCGCTGGATACGACGCCCTGAGAGGTATAGGCGCCGGTGTAGCCGCCCTGATTGCTTACAACGGCCACCGCTCCGACCCTACATTTGCCTTTACACCTTACAAGTATCACCTCTTCACACAAGTAGGCGGATTCTTGCGGGGAAGTCGGTATCTCAGGCTGTTTTATGACATGCCCTGGATACATAACCGCCCGTATCGCGTGACTTTGCGCTTATCCTACAGAGAGGAAAACCAAGGGCAGTTTTGGGGAATAGGAGAAAGGACTTTTGACCGAGCTTTTCCCGAACCCTCTTTGGCAAGTTATGAGGCGAGACTAAGCATTGCGATGCTGGACTCATCAGGAACGTGGCAGACCTCCATAGCTCAGCACCAGTTTTACATAAAACAGTGGCAAGGATGGCTGATAGGGGAAAGGATTGCCTACCGTGGGCTCATGCGATTGATGTGGGGGCTGCGCTGGACGGGGGAATACCTCGCCTCGCTCAAGGGCGAAACCTATTTCCTACCCACGCCTGCTGGAAACAAAGTCTCTGCTCTCCAACGCCCCACCCTCATAGATAGCGCTGTGCAAGGATTAAGCCCTGTGCTAAAGCATACCTCCATACTCCTCAATCGCTGGCAACATAGATGGATGCTCGGTGGTGCAGTGGTATGGGATACCCGCGACTTTGAACTCAACCCCAATCGCGGCTGGCTCATAGAACTCAATCATGAAAGCCGAATACCTGATTTTGCTACACATAAAAGCACCCTGAGTATTCGGAACTATCATTTGTGGTATAAAAGTCCCTCGGAAGCTGTCCAAATATCTGGGGCAGTTCATCTACTCATGACAGCCACCTACGGGTCAGCTTTACCCTTGACAGACTTACAAATTCACACACGCTGGGCGGATGGCCGCTTACCTAATCTCTTAAGCGGACCATCAACTCTGAGGGCTTTTAGAGAAAATCGCTTTCTTGCTCCGTATGCCTACCTTTTCCAGTACGAAGTACGCAGTCGCCTGGGCGAACTTCGGATATGGCGGCAACACTTCACCGGAGGCCCCGTGATTTTCGCAGACATAGCCGCCGCTCGAGACAAACTCGGAAGCCCTTCACCAAAATACCTCGCTTCAGGAATGGGGACGGGGGTTCGCCTCCTGTGGAATATGAGTACAGTCGTGCGAGCAGACGCTGCTTATGGACGGGAGGGATGGCAGTTACACTTCACGACGACACATCCATTTTAGGTTAGGCTTCTACTTTTGCGCATGCGCTGGTGGGTGCGCGCAGTCTTGATTGGAATAGGAGTAGTCCTAATTTTACTAAGCCTTATAGTCGGTACGGACCTTTTAGTGGTACAGTATAAAGCCCCTACTCCAGCCCTGCGTTATACAGCCCACTACGCCCAGCCCGCTCCGCCAAAAGACACCCTCATCGTTATGACTTGGAATATCAAGTTTGGGGGAGCGCGAATAGACTTCTTCTTTGATTGCTATGGAGATAGAGTCTGGATGACTCGGGATGAGGTCTATACAAACCTGACGGGACTTCTGCGAAAAATTCGTCAAGTACAGCCTGATATTCTCCTTGTACAGGAGCTGGACATAGACTCTAAGCGGTCAGGCTACGTAGACATGCTTAAGTATATCGCAGACAGTAGCGGGCTACCCTATGCGGCTTATGCGAGCCAGTGGCATGTCCGATACCTGCCGAGTCGAGGGCTGGGCGCTATCAACTCAGGTAATGCGATTTTTTCACGCTGGCCCATAGATACCGCTTACCGGCTGCCTTTGCCATTAGTACGGGCATATCCCTGGTGGTATCGGCTATTTTACCTCAGACGAAACATACTCATAGCTCGCATTTCCCTACCTCATCATCCCAACTTTTGGGTCCTCAATACGCATTTAGAGGCTTATGTGCCAGAGCCAGATAGCACACGCTATATCCAAATACAAATCTTGAAAAATATCTTAGATAGCCTCACGAAAGCAGGGGCTACCTGGGTCGCAGGTGGAGACCTCAACACCGTACCTCCCGGTACGAAAAAGCTGAAAGATTTTGACGACAACGCTTGTAAAACCAAAGACCCCACATTTGTGGCTGATGATTATACCCGAGAGGTGAACTGGCTCTTGCCTCTGTACCAGCTTTATCAGGAAGCTATACCCTTAGAAGTATATCAAGCCCGAGAAGCGGATTTTTATTCTCATACCGTGAATGGCCGGGGCTGGTGGAATCGGCGTTTGGATTATCTCTTCACGAACGCCCGATGGATAAATGGGCTTGTACATCAAGACAGCACAAAAGGCGGCATGGAAACTTTCCCTCTATCAGATCACGCCCCTGTCTCTGGCGAGCTAATCCTATCCAGGCAATAGAAAGACCAGACAATAGCTCATCAGCACAAGCTGGATAAAACGGCTACTTTTCTCTGTCTATCCAGCCTCCCACTACGATGTCGTCGCCTTCATATGCTACGGCAGCTTGGCCTGGAGTAATAGCTCTGACGCCTTCATCAAATACGACCTTAACCCGTCCATCCTCCGCAGTATATAGTCTCGCCGAGTGACCGGGGTCCATATGCCTAATTTTCACATGTACGGGGAAACCCTCAGCTGGAAGGGCAGGATACTTCTGCCACACCACTTCTCGCATATACAGGGTTCGCTGATGGAGATGCTCCTCTGGACCGATAATGATGGTATTCGTCTCGGGGTGTATATCCACGACGTAGTGAGGCTTGCCCAGAGCAGGGAGGCCTTTTCGTTGTCCAATGGTATAAAAGGGGTACCCTTCGTGGGTGCCGACAATCCGTCCATCTACATGACGAATAATCCCCTTACTCAGGGCGGCAATCGCTTCTGGGTCTTTTTGGGAAAGAAACGCTCTATAATCCCCCTCTGGAATGAAGCATATTTCGTAGGAGTCTTTTTTTTCAGCTACTCGGGAGAGCCCCCAGCCGGCGGCAAGGGCGCGTATTTCGGATTTGTACCTGCCCCCGAGTGGAAACATGGTCCGAGCCAAAACTGCCTGTGACAGTCCCCATAAAACATAAGATTGGTCTTTGGTCAAATCGGTCGCCCTACGAATGAAATACCGCCCATTTTCATGTCCTATACGAGCATAATGCCCTGTGGCTACATAATCACAACGAAGTTTTTCACCACGGCGCCACAGGGCATCCCATTTGATATATGTATTGCAAAGAATACAAGGATTAGGGGTACGCCCCGCTAAGTACTCTGACACGAAGTTATCTATGACAGCCTGTCCAAACTCCTCTCTCAGGTCTAATACATAGTGCGGAAAATCATACATGAGGGCTACGCTTCGGGCATCATTGATATCATCTAAGTTGCAACAGCCGGTATTTTTTCGCTTAGGGAGGTCAATGGTTTCATAGCTCCACGTCTTCATAGTAATGCCGACGACTTCATAGCCCTCCTTCCGCAAGAGCACGGCGGCTACGCTACTATCTACGCCGCCACTCATTGCTACAAGTATCCGCATGGAAATGCAAACAAAATAAGGCTTCTACCGCTTATGCTATCTTTTTTCCCACTGACGAGCCAAATACTACCATTTAGGCAAGCTTCACTCATAGGATGGAAGAATAGCCTCATCTTTGACCTCAAAGAGTAGCCGCCCACACGAAGCAAGCCCAGGCGGTTGAGCTCCCTTCGGGTTGAGCTCCCGCCTGTTTTATGTTTAAACTGCTATAAGGGCGGTTTGAAAAGCTCAAAAGCTTCACCACAGCTATGACAACGAAAAATAGCTCGGCAAGCCGTGGGACCGAATGGAGAAGACAAACTGACTGCCTCAGACCCACACCGAGGACAGCTGACCTCCGAAAGCATTTCGGAAGGGTCAGGCGAGAGCTTCTTGGGGATAGCAAAGCCCGCTCTTCGGAGAGCTTGCCACCCCGCTGGGCTCATATCTTCTACGCGCCAAGGACGGTCGTAACGAACTTCTACTTTTGCTTCTAAGCCTCGTTCTCTGAGGAGGGTTTGTATCTGAGACTGGAGAAGCTTGATGGCAGGACAGCCCGCAAATGTCGGTATAAGCTCCACAGACACCTGACTATCAGAGACTTTTATCTCTCCTATCATCCCCATATCTACCACCGATACGTGAGGTATTTCAGGGTCAGGTACAGTCCTGAGCCATTCCCGGATGGAATCTGCCGACACTTGGAGGCTCATATAGACTCAGCGAAGGAGATGGCCCACAAGCGAATCGCCTCTCTGACTTGCCGGAAGTTTTCTATATCCCCTTGCGAAGGGTCAGAGAAGCTCACATGAACATGGTGCTCAGCGGGTACATAAGGACATGCCTCTCTGGCGTGATCACAGACGGTAATCACATAATCCCACTTTTCGCCGAGATATTTTTGAATGGGGTCAGAAGTATGGGTAGAAATATCGTGTCCTGCCTCTTTCATGACGGCTTGGGCTAGGGGATGCACGCCCCTTGGCTCTGTACCGGCACTACGCACTTCTGCTTTATCACCCAAAAAATGTCGGAGATAAGCTTCAGCGATTTGGCTACGAGCACTATTGTGAGTGCAGACTACCAGTATGCGTTTCTTTACCATTCTGCATCGGGGTCAGCGGAGGAGACTTCCGTCATCTCAGCGTACAGCTCGTCAAAATATGGGCTTCGGAGCCCATGTCGTCCCCCACGCATGGGCAGGAGAACATCCTCAGATGGGAAAGTTGGAGCGAGGTTTAGGCTCTCTAAAATAGGCATAACTTTTTCCAGCCAACGCTGCCTCAGCTCAGACGAAGGTGGAAGCCATCCAGCTTCTACCATTTCGGTTTCCATAGGTAGCTCTTCAAATACCATCCATGCATACGGGAAAAGCTGGTCTATAGCGCTGCGTAAGCGAAAATGTGCCTCTTCGGTAGAACGCCCAAGCCGCCGAATCCAAGTATGGGCATGCATCCAGTGGTACTTCTCCTCTCTGAGTAAGCGCTCCGCTAAGCCAGCAAGTGGCTCATAGCTACTCTGTCGGAGCGCTTCCAACCGCACCTGTTCTGCTGCATCATGGAAAAAGTGGCGTACAAGAGCCATAGCGTAATCGTAGTCGAAATTTGGCAGCTCTACTAAGTGCGCACTGCGAAACTGAGAAGCGGAGCGCTTGAAGGCATACTCATCTGGGGTTGGCAGTCCCAAATCTGTCAAAAGCTGATAATATGCTTGAGCATGCCCAGTTTCATCCTGAGCTATGGAAGCAAAAGCAATGTCTTCCTCCAAAATTGGGCCCAGCCCTATCCATTCCGCTTCACGATGCCCTATCAGGAGATCATCATCGGCGAGAGACAGCAGGAGGATTTCTAAGGCTTCAATCATGGATTGGCAGGTTTGAGACGGTCGCGATACTTTTCTATGCGCTCCCGGGTATGGAGGTAGCCTTGAGGTTCGCGGTAGCTTTTATCCGTAGCGGGCTGAAAAATATCCTCTTCCTCGGGACGCGTCCATAGGATAGCTGCGGTTGGCACCACCCAGAGAGCGACACACGGGCTCCTCCGAGCATATTGTTCTTTCGCAAGGATAAGAGCCATCTCATCATTTGGCGCATGGAGGGACCCCACATGCTGCGCATGTCCTCCACGCGTGCGCAGAGTAAAGACTTCGTAGGTCTGCCAGTGCTCCAATGGCTCTAAGGGGCGAGTAGAAAATCGCCATAGGTCTGGCTCCGCCCGCCGAATCCGTGGGTCCAGAGAACTCATCAGGCCAAAGGAGTTACATACTTAGCTTCAGGCGAACGGAGGGCGTCACGCACCCATCGCCCCTTTTCCTCAGCAAAGCGACGCACCGCCAAGCGCTCTTTATTACAAGGACCATTTCCATTGATGACTTGCCAGAATTCGTCCCAATCAGGATCGCTGTATTCCCATCGTCCCGTCTCAGGATTCTTACGCAGGTTAGGATCAGGTATAGATAATCCCAGCTCCCAAATCTTCGGGACATACATGTCCAAAAACTGCTGACGCATCTCGTCATTGGTAGCAAGCTTGACTTTCCATCTGACGAGCTTCTCCGTATGAACTGACTGGGAGTCTGGTGGGCCGAAAAAGTGCATGAGAGGTTTCCACCAGCGATTGAGGGCATCTTGGAGCATCGCCCGCTGACGGGGGGTACCAGTAGCGAGATAGACTACGCTATCATAGCCATATTTGAGGTGAAAAGACTCCTCCCAGCAAATCCTCTCCAAGGCCCGAACATATGGACCATATGAGCCTTTGGAGTTAGTGGTTTGGTTAATGATAGCCCCTGCATCTACCAGCCAAGCTATGACTGCGGTATCAGCCCAAGTTTTCGCTGGATAGTTGAAGATATTGGAGTACTTGGACTTACCAGAGAGAAGGTCATTAATCATCTCCTCGCGAGACTTGCCAAGCGTTTCTGCCGCACTATACAGGAGCTGAGCATGGCCTACTTCGTCCTGAACCTTAGCCATGAGGGCAAGTTTTCTTCGGAAATTAGGCGCTCGGGTGATCCATGTACCCTCGGGGAGAGCACCGATAATCTCAGAGTGCGCGTGCTGCTCTATCAGCCGAATAAGCTGTCGCCTGTACTCAAAAGGCATCCAATCTTGGGGCTCTATTTTCTCTCCACGATCAATGCGAGCCTCAAACTCTGCGATTTTTTGAGGGTCCTCCTCGTGGACTTTCTTGCCCCAGTTTTCTATGTCCTCTGGACGAATGGTAAGGTTTCCGTACATGAGGCAAATATACGACATTTTTCAATCTTCCAAATGTTCGGTAGATGAGCTAAATGGGCTATATCTTTCAGGCATGGGGGACGGGTACAAGTGTCGGCCATCTTAGACTCACCCCCGCCGCAGCTTATCGCGACTCTCAACATACTTATCCGTCCCCCCTTATGTCCCTTCACTATGTGTCTCAAAGAAAGCTTTGCAGCTTCATCGCAGTACTCATGTCTCCTTTGACCCTAATCTTGCCAGCCATGAAAGCACTCATCGGGTTGAGCTCCCCTTTCAAAAGGGCATACATATCTTCGGGCGATATCTGGATCGTGCATGATGTCTCACGGTCGTCTTCACTGAGGATGTTTTTTCCAGAGGTACCGTCAATGACCAGCCGACGCACTCCGAAGTCAAACTTTATGCTCCCCTCCAACGGGCGCTCTGCTGCTCTGGCGCGAAGGTGAGTTATGATTTCCTCAACTATGGCATCGGTTCTATGTCCATTAGACGACACAGCAGGAGACTTAGGCGGTTCGTAGGCTTTGTCGTCTATGAGCATCTTGGCGATAATCTCGCGCATGATTTCCGAAGTCCCCCCGCCTATTGTTAGAATGCGGACATCTCGATAGACCCGTGCTACCTTGTAGTCTTCTATGTACCCGTATCCACCAAACATTTGTAAGCACTCATATGCAGCTTTATTCGCCAGTTCGGTAGTGAGTAACTTGGCGATAGAACATTCCCGCACCGCATAATGCCCATCGTTATGTAGGCGGCTGCAGTAATACACATATTCTTTCAGCACCTCGCACTCTGCATGAAGCTGAGCCATGCGATGCCGCAGAACCTGAAATTTATTGATAGGACGACCGAAAGCCTGCCGTTGAGCCATGTATTCAAGGGTATAAGCGATGAGATGTTCCACCCCAGCGATGGTACCTATCGCCCCGACCAACCTTTCAAGCTGAAGCCCTTCCATGAGATAAAAGAACCCCTGCCCTTCCTCTCCAATCAGATTGGTAGCGGGCACCTTGACATTTTCAAAAAATAGCTCAGCCGTGTCAGAGGCATGCCAGCCGAGTTTATTGAGCTTATTTTTAGTGATGCCTGGGCTATCAAGGTCCACTACGATGAGCGATATTCCGTGAATACCAGCCTCAGGCTTTGTCTTGACCACGAGAACTACATAATCGCCATAATACCCATTAGAGATGAAAGTTTTCTGCCCATTTATGATGTAATGATCACCTTGACGCACAGCGCGAGTCTGAATGTTCGCCACATCTGAACCTGCGCCAGGCTCGGTAATTCCGATAGCTGAAATCATCTCGCCTCGGATGACGGGAACGAGATACTTCTGCTTCAGCATCTCGGAGCCGTACTTGTAAATGTAGGTGGAAGACATGTACTGTGTAACCGTTGGGATGACACCGAAGCCTCCGGAAAAAACTTTGGATATCTCCTCACAGAATACGACCGTGTAAAAGAAGTCTAATCCAGCGCCCCCATATTCTGGCGGATAATGCAGCCCTAAAAAGCCCTGCTCTCCGAACTTTTTCCAGAGGGATTTGGGCACCTGCTGCTGCATCTCCCACTCATCAATATAAGGGATAACCTCCTTCTCTAAAAACTTGCGCAGGGTATCTCTGAACATTTCATGCTCTTGGGTAAAGTAGTACGATTTCATGGCTGTATGTTTTTTTGAGTGTGAGATTCAGATATCCAGAGGATTTTTCCTGGACGAGATAGCCACTCCTCATAATATGGGGAGTAGCGTTTATCTATTTCGCGTCGGCGCACCTTGAGAGTGGGGGTGAGCAGGCTATTCTCTATGCTCCATACCTCGTGAAGGAGGACTGCTTTCGCCAGCTTTTGATAGGTGGGCAAAGGGTGATTTACACTCTGCATCACTTCCTCCACAGCGCGCTCTACTTCACCGGGCTCGGCTTTCTTTCCTAACTCTGATAAGGTCAGAAGTACAAAAGGCTGTACTTGCCCAAGTCCCACCACGCAGACTTGATCTACGAAAGGCAGCTTCCCAAAAGGCTCTTCAAGCGGTGCGGGCACAACGAACATGCCCTTCGCTGTTTTGAAAGCATCGCTAACTCGTCCAGTTATTTTCAGGAAGCCCTCTTCGTCTATCTCGCCTGTGTCACCGGTATGAAGCCATCCATCGCGCAAAACCTCAGCTGTTTTCTGAGGCTCCTTGTAGTATCCGCTCATAATCCAGTCAGCCCACATCAGGACCTCGCCTGTACTTTCATCTATCTTTAGCTTGACACCCGTCAGGGGCTTGCCGACGGTGCCGAGCTTATTTCTATTCTTAGGCATGACCGTACAGCCGGCGCAGTTTTCAGTCATAGCATATACATCCCTAACATAAATTCCCAACTCCTGAAACCAAACTTTGACGGCATCGGGAGTCTGAGCCGCACCTGTAAGGGCAAGTTCTACCTTGTTTAGTCCTAACCTTCTGCGTATGAGACTTTTGACAAGCGTACCGAGGAGGGGCGTACGGATGAGCCGATTGTAGCGCTCCTCTCCGCCAAACCGCTCCAGGACAGCCAGTCGGAACCGCTGCCAAATCCGAGGAACGCCAAAAAAGAAGGTTGGTTGCGTTTCCTGTAAGTTTTTCGCAAAGGTCTCTAAGGACTCGGCAAAAGATATCGTTCCCCCCAAACAAAGGCAACCTAACTCTATAGCGAGACGCTCAGCAATGTGGTTCAGTGGCAGATATGAGAAAAAACGGCCCTCACTCAAGTTGAATAGGCCTATTTCGCCGTATCGCAGTTCATGTTCCAGAAAGCGCGCAGGGGAAAGGTATTTCAGCATTACGCCTTTGGGTGTGCCTGTCGTACCAGAAGTATATAGAATGGTCCAGAGGTCCTCCCGAGTGGGTACATACGCTTCTTTGAGGGGCTCATGATGCCGAATAAGCTCATCCCATGCATGCCCATCTCGTATTTGAGAGCTCCCTGGGTAGTCTGAAAACCGAATGATCTGGATATGCGAGGGGACCACATGCCGAACTTTATCCCAATATCCAAGGTCTAATTTTCCAACGAATAGGTGGGTAATTTCGCTCTTTTCCAGAACGGTACGTAGGTCTTCGGGGGCTAAGTTTGCATAGAAAGGTACTGACACAGCCCCGCACATTAGGATAGACAAGTCCGCTAAAATCCAGTGATAGCAGTTTTTGGACAAGATGCCCACCAATGACCCTTTCTGTACATTCATGTGGCGAAGGGCATTAGCGATGCGTCTGGCTTGGTCCCCTGCCTCTCCCCAGGTCAGCGTCCGCCAAGTATTACCATAAGGCTGGCGCAGAAAGACCTTCTGGGGAGTTTCTGCCTCCCACTTATAGAAGAAATGTAAGTGAGTGGGTAGCAGTTCAGTCTGCTGCTTCGGCGTAGGCACGAAGCAAACTTAGGTAAAAAAATGAAGTTTACCTTGGGAGGGAAAAGTTTGGTAAAGGGAACTACCACCGTCCCTAATCATGCGCCGCTCTTGCCCAAAAGCCTAATACCGTCCTACCTCCCACATACTTGTCGCCCGGGCTCGCTCCCGAAAATACACACGCATCTTTACCCAAAAGTCCCGAAACATCGCACTATGTCGGTAAGCTTCCAGCGCCTCTACGCTCTGCCATTGACTGAGGGAATATAGATTGGGGCCCTCAGCCTCATAAAGAGTGAGATGGAGACATCCGGGAAAAGCACGCGTGCGAGGCGCCTGCGCCAAAAGCATTGCTCGAGCTTCTTCTATCTTATCGGGATGAATGGGCATTTCTACCCATCGCCAGAGCATTTACAAAGGTAGTCAAGGTTGCCGCAGAAGGGCTTCCATCCATCGCAAAAAAGGATATGCAGCGCGCCACGTGAGAGTCTCGGGTTTGTCGTTGATATCGTGATAAAATCCCGGTCCTCCTTGTAGATAGAAGAAAATGGCCGGTACGCCCTTCTCATGAAAGGGATAATGATCGCTATTTGGGGCGGTAGGACGCAACAGAAGCGGAATATCTAACGACAAGGCCTGACGCACCTCATCTACCTTTGCCCAGAACAAGGGGCTGTCCAGAGCTCCGACAGCAGCTACGCCCTTTTCCCCGAACCCCATGAGATCAAAATTTAGCATACCTCTGAGACGCCCTAAGGGATATGGTGGATGCTCTACCCAGAACTGCGAGCCGATGAGCCCCAGCTCCTCAGCTCCAAACGCCACGAACCATACATCATACGGAAGGGACTGCTGAGAAGCTTTGAGTCGTGCAGCCAGCGATAGTAGAACTGCGACGCCCGAGGCATTATCATTTGCGCCCCAAAAAGTCACCCCTTCCACTCTCCCTAAATGGTCATAATGTGCGCCTACAACCCACGCAGAGTCGCTTTGTCTGCCTTGCAAGCGGGCTGATACATTCCAGCCCACAGTCTGATACATTTCACCGTGTAGGCTCACGCGGACGTACCTGAATAGCGGAAGGGTATCCATCACGCAGAAAACAGGAAGGCGATCCGGATGCGTGGAGACGCTCGCTGTAAGCTTTTTATCTCTCATCATGAGAAAAGCGACTTTCGCTTGCACTGCCTCTGCATAGGCGGTCCTGAGGGCTTTATTGGAGAGCCAGCCTCTGCCTCGCTGAGGGATAGTATCTATCTCCCAGAGACCTTCAATGGCAGGAGAGGTCCCCAGTGGAATAAAATCCTTGCCCAAACGGAGCCTGCGCCACTTCCGCCCATCTGGGCTGATCCATAGTCGGGCCCGCCGAATCCGATATACATTTAGGGGAAAGGTATCTACTCGTAATTCGCAGCCGATAGACTGGAACCTTTTCTGGATATAACGAACCGCCTGCTCCGAGCCGATGTCTGCATGTCCTCGTCCTCGCAGGGCGCACAATCGGGCTACGTCTTTTTGGAGAATGCGTATAGTTGAAAGAGAGTCTTGGGCATATACGGCTAAAACGGCGAGTAGCCAGGAGAGTATTTTCATAGAAGTCGCTGATTGGGTGATATTGGCGAATAAAGATGGGAATATCAGGGGATGATTTTTTCTGGGGTTAGAGGGTAGGAGGGTCGGGGGCGCGCCAGCGCCTTTGGCGCTGGCGCGCCCAAAAACACCCCCCACACCCTTCCATACAAACTCATGCAGAGTCACTTCTTTCTACAATAGGGTCCGAAGCATACTTCCGCACCCGCTCCCGAAAGTCAGCCAGCACATTCATGTAGGTTACATAAGCCTCGTAAGGGGAGTTATATGGATTGAAGTACTTATGCACATCGCCGTCCGAAAAAAACTTCGTGCACATGTAGTAGAAATGGTCACTGGTCTGCAGACGCAGCCAGTCACGCTGAACAGCCTCATCTTGTATGCTTTGAACCTCATCCTCCAGGGCGTAGAGCGTCTCAAATGCATCCGTTTGAAGCTCGTTGCCAAGCCATGCAGTTAGGTCCCGTTCAGAATCAGCCCACGATAAAGGCATGGGTACAGAGAGTTTAGCCGCAGGCTTATGACGCTCTAATATCTGAGAGGGAGTGAGAAAGACCCCATATCCTTCGGACAACATGAGATTGACCCAGTGTTCAAAGAACTCAAATATACCTGTCTCAACCCACTGATGCTCCCCAAAAGTTTCGTAATCCATGAAGAGATTGATAAGCTGCTGCTCTGCGGGAATATCGGCTATCCATCGCGCATATTTCTCAGCTGTCAGAGGCCATTCACTCCATTCCCGATTAGAAAAGCGGAAAGCCACATCATCGCTGAGTTTGTAGTTTCGTAGGAGCAGTTTGAGTGGAGCAGCGGCACTTTCATATAGATAGTTCGGACTGCGCCACCCAAGGAGAGCATCAGCCCCCTCTGCTAAAATCGCTTTGAAGCCCATCTGTCCAACCCACTGCGCGACTTGGTCATAATAGACCAGCTCAGTATTCCGAAAGACCGATGGCTGCTGCTCAAATAGACTCTGCATAAGTTTTACATGCTTTTTGACCTGCCGCTCAAACTCCCTCTTAGACTTAAGCGCAGCTAAACTATGCGCATAGGTCTCGCCGATAAACTCTACCCCCCCCGTTTCCGCAAGCTTCTGAAAGCTCACCAAAACCTCCGGAGCATAAAGCTGCATCTGCTCTATGGCAGTACCACTGACAGCAAAAGCCACGGAAAATCTCTCTTTTCCCCATTTCTCTATCAAACGATGGAGAAGGTCATTCATAGGAAGGTAGCATTTGCGGGCGATACGCTGAAGGAGCAGGCGATTATTCAGTTCATGATAGTAGTCTTGCGAAGCCCCTATATCAAAAAAGCGGTAGATTCGCAAACGAAAGGGCTGATGCACCTGAAAGTATAGACATATATGTTTCATACGGAGAGGGTCTTGTAAGCTTCTATGACACGAGCACTGGAGCGTTCCCACTGTAGCTGAGAGAGTTCAGCCTGAGCATGACGGATAAAAAAGGGACGGATTCCCTTATATCGCAGGACGCCGTAAATAAGGTCAGCCAATCCGTCCACATCCCAGAAATCTACCATCAGGGCATGAGGAAGCACTTCTGCAACGCCAGACTGACGGGAGATGATCACGGGTACGCCGGCTCTCAGGGCTTCCAGAGCAGATATACCAAAAGGCTCAGAGACAGAGGGCATGACATATACATCACTCAAATCAAATAGCCGTTCTACTTCGGCTGGGGGCAAAAACCCCGTAAAACTGAAGCGGGCACCGAGACGCAATTGTGCTACACGCCGGATGATCCCTCGTAAAAGGTCACCCGTTCCTGCCATTACAAAGTGAGCCTCGGGTAGATACGAGGCTAAACGAGCCGCAGCTTCCACGAAGTATTCTGGTCCTTTCTGATAGGTGACTCGTCCTAAAAAGGTAACCACTTTACGAGTAGTAGGGGGACGCTCAAAAGGCTGACGGTCTTTGGGGAGAACGGCGTTATGAATAGCCCAAATCTTTTCAGGCGAAATGCCGTATTTCTCTATGATGAGGGAACGGGTATAAAAGCTCACTGCAATCACCAGATCAGCCCCTTCCATCCCCATTTGCTCAATCGCACGAATTTGAGGATTGGGATTTTCGCCAGAGCGGTCATATTCTGTCGCATGGACGTGGACCACCAGAGGCTTTCCTGTTTTTTCTTTCAGCCAAAGCCCGCCTAAGTAGGTAAGCCAATCATGCGCATGAATAATATCAAACTCTTCTCGCTCAGCGAGATGGCTCACAGCGTAGGCGTATCGGTAGACTTCGTTCAGGAGGTCAGTACCATATTTCCCAGAAAACTCTAATCTCAGCGTGCCCTCGCTACTAACGGAGACAGGTTCGGGCACGGCTTCAAAGTGCAGTTCAGGCTCTAAAAGCTGCTCTAAATAAGGCCCGAGCACGGTGCGAACACCATAAAAGGTGACCTGATGCCAGAAAGGCGGCAGAGAAACGCTCTGCGTAAAGGGAATGTCTATTTCATTAGCACCGAGTAGTCGGTAGCCATTGGGGGGCTCATCTCCTGTACGCAGCGGCATGACGAAAGTCACCTTTACCCCATGATGAACGAGCCCTCTCACAAGCCCATAACACGCCACAGCCAATCCACCAGCAATACGCGGAGGAAACTCCCATCCCAACATCAGAACTTTCATAAAACTTTCAGGATGAAGGCTAACCGAAGTATCTCGGCTACGCTCCAAGCTTGCGCAGGTGACCCGCAGGGCACATGAGGAGCATCCCCAGTGTAAATCTCGGATAGAGTACCCCATCCATAAGCATACAGGGCTTCTTCCAAACCGTTGAAGAGCCTAATCAAGGATGGCTTAGCGGCATCTCCCCAGAGAGCATATTTCGCATCGGCATAGCTCCCAAGAAGCCAGAGCCATGCCGTACCATTGTGATAAGCTAAGTCACGTTCTACAGATGTACCCTCGTATCTACCCCTATAAGCCGGGTCCGCAGGTGAAAGAGTACGCAAACCTCTGGGTGTAAGTAGGTGCTTTTCTATCGTATCCACGATTAGCTCAGCTATTTTTTCACTTATCGGTCTGTATGGTAGAGATGCGGCGAAGATTTGATTTGGGCGAATCTGCCAGCTTACTTCACTCCCTTCACGCCAATCGGCCAAGTATCCCTGCGATTTCTCCCAGAAAGTAGGCTTGAAAGATTCTAAGACTTTGCGAGCGAGTAACCCCCAACGCCAACGTACCCCCTCCTGAGAAGCCGCATCCGCAACAAACCGTAAGGCAGCATACCATAAGGCATTCAACTCTATGAGTGCCCCTCTTCGCTCCACCACAGGCTTCTGATCCACCACGGCATCCATCCATGAAGGTGGCGGGAATTTTTCTGTATATAGCAGCCCATCGTTACGAGCCAAACGCTGCAGATATCCCACCAGCACTTGAAGTATAGCCTCTCCATAACGCTTCCAAAGAACCTCAGCAGAAAGACCGAGTTTATGCGCTTGAATGATAGACCATATCCACCACAGGCCCGTATCCTCTGCGCTATAGTCGCTGGGGAAAGCGTTGGGAAACTTTCCTTCTGAAGTCAGATACCTTAGCGCCGTGTCTGTAATACGATAAAAGCGCTCCTCCTCCCCACGCGCCAGGGTAAGCCCCGGCAAACTAATAAACGTATCTCGCCCCCAGACACCAAACCATGGATGTCCAGCGATCACATACTCTCCGCTGGCATCCCTGAGAAAAAACTCATCTGCCGCAGTAAAAAGCGTCTGAGAGAGCGTTTGATGAAATAAACGCTCTCCGGGCAGCTCGTAAGAAAGGCTCGGACGACCCGCAGGGCTCAGAGCAATCACAACTTCGCCAGGTCCATGTAGCCGCCACTCCCAACACTCTGTGGCTGTAAGGCGCTCAGTAGCCTCGTACCCCCTCTGAGCTTCCTCAGGATAATACACGCCCTCATACACATACGGCCAAGGAATAAAGCGCGGCGAAGGCCTACTCTCAAAGTTCAGGACTATGTCTTGAGGGAAATAAATGGTATGCCCCTGGCGCTCTACTTGAGCCTTTTCCGTCTGCAGCTCATGCCACAGGCGAGCCGCCCATAAAGGTATCCACCGAAAAAGTACCTCCGCCGAAAAGCGATACCGAAAAATCCACAGAGGCTCTGTTGGAGAAAGATAAACAGACTTTTCCACGGAAAGGTCTCCAATACGATAGACCCATTTCCATACGGCTCCCGCTCGGAAGCTCTGCAGATGACGATAACCCTCCCAGACAAGCTTTTGGTGAAAGTACTGAGTGGTCAGCAGAAAAGTGCCTTCTCGTAGGTGGAGCTCTTCTTGCATTTGCGGTAAGAGCTCATAGCGCCGGAAGTCGCGCCAAAGGGATAGCCAACTGTGATACTTTCGTGTCGGACATCCCCAAAGGGTCGTAGCGGCAAAGCCTCCCCACGAAGTGGAGCGAATCAGCTCCCGCCTCAGCGACCAGTGAGGCTCAATCAGAGGCATACGCGCCACTTCCCGCATGCTGCAAAGGTAGCCTTATAGTTTGAGCGAGAAAACTGAGAATGTCAGATGAAGAAATAGTGCTTTGTGTGGGAAAACTGAACAAATGCCTCTGCCCCGAGAAACCCATCCCCGCATGTAGTGGGCTGTGGAGGAGTCGAACCTCCGACCTCTGCTCTGTCAAAGCAGCGCTCTAAACCAACTGAGCTAACAGCCCGTAGAATTACTGATTAGATTGCGAAAGGAGCGCCCTGAGCTGGGCTATCGCTTCTAAATCACCGAGCTTTTGACGAGAAGCGACTCGCGTACTCGGCTCAATAGGAGCTGCTTCTTCTGCGGCTTCGTCTTTCTTCTTCTTACTTTTTCGTGCCGGACGCTGAGCAGCTTGCGCCAAGACTATAGTACGATTCTGCTCATCCAGTTCAATCACCTTGAAGAGCACCGTCTCACCTTCTTTGGGCATTTCACCCGTAGGAGACTTCAAATAGTGGATTGGGCAAAAACCTTCCACCCCGAAAGCCAGCTCTACCTGAGCGCCCACATCGGTGATACGACTAATTAGCCCTTCATGATAGCTTTCAGGATGGAATACCGACCTAATCATCTCCCATGGGTCTTCCGAAAGCTGTTTATATCCGAGGCGTAGGCGCTTATTCGCAGCATCAACATCCAGTACTACAACTTCTATTTCTTGCCCACGGCGCAATATCTCAGACGGGTGTCGCACGCGGCGTATCCAAGAAAGGTCTCTCACATTTACAAATCCCTCCACCCCCGGTTCCAGCTCCACGAATGCACCGATAGCCGTGTAGTTTTTGACTACACCTTTATGAGTGGAGCCGACTGGATACCGCTCCGCAGCATGGAGCCATGGATCTGGCGATAGCTGTTTTACACTCAGAGTAAGCCGTTGAGTCTCCGGTTCAAACTGAATGACCTTGGCTTGAATCTTATCTCCAACCTTGTAAAGTTTAGCTACCTCTACGGGTGTAGCCGACCATGATAGCTCAAAGACTGGTAGGAGCCCTTCAATTCCAGGAATGACTTCAACCGTGACCCCGTAGTCAGCTATGGCTACGATTGTCCCTTCTATCACGGCACCGACTTGGAGCCAATCCGGTGGAGCTTCCCATGGGTTAGGGTAAAGCTGCTTGATCCCAAGATTGACGCGCCCCGTATCAGGATCATAATCTAAGACCACCACCTGCACTTTATCTCCGATTTTGTACAGCTCCTCAGGATGCGAGACTCGCCCCCAGGATAAATCGCTCACATGGACTAACCCGTCCATTACCCCTCCAAGGTCTACAAAGATACCAAATGAAGCCACATTTTTGACCACCCCTTCCAGCACTTGACCCCGCTCCAGGATGTTTAGGATTCGCTCTTTCTGACGAGCCAGCTCCTCCTCCATGAGCGTTTTGTGCGATACCACCACATTGTATTGAGCTGGATTGATTTTGACGACTTTGAACCTCATGCGCTTACCCAGTAGCTCTTCATAAGTGTCAGAGGCTCTGAGAGGCTTGAGGTCCACCTGAGAGCCAGGTAGGAATGCCTCTATCCCACCGATATCCACTACGAATCCACCTTTAGTTCGTCGGCGAATAACTCCTTCTATCGGAGTGTCGTTTTGGAGAGCTTGCTGGATAAACTCCCAGGTGCGTAGAGAATGCGCTAAGCGGCGCGATATGCGCATACCTCCATCGTGCGCATCAGCCGTTTCCACATAAACCTCTATCTCATCTCCGGGACGCGGTGGCGGCTCATCCGAGGCCCATTCAGATAAAGGAATATGCCCTTCTGCTTTGTGTCCGATAGAGACAAGCACTTCACTTTTATCTACGGCAACGATGCGCCCCTTTACTATGGCATTTTGAATCCTCGGGGGCGAATACGACTCATACAGCTGCTTCAAATCAATCTCGGAGGCTTGGCTCATGTGGGCGCAAAGTTAGCAAAAACTCACGGTAAATGAAGACGCAAACCGTAATAAGTCCCCTCCGATTCGGCTCTCAGAAAGTATGTTCCCGTGGGCTGAGCGGGAATAGCTAACTGCTTCTGCTTTTTCCAATAGTTAGCCTCTGCCACAGGTGAGGCCCACACCTTATTACCCTTGTCGTCGTATAACGAAAATGCCAACCGAGTCGGCATTTTATCAGGCATTCTCCACCGCAAAGCATAGGTATAGGGCCCCGTCGGCACCAGCTCAAACATCAGCCCGAGATTAGGGCTTGTAAGCCTCTGCCATAGAGGTGGAGGTAATACCTTATCCCCTGAACGGCAAACCATCCGACTGATAAGGCCCTTTTCTACTCCTATCAGAGATACCACCGCAGAATCTGGATAAAACTCCACTAACCCAAAAGCCGGCCGAAAGTGCTTCTGGGTGATACCCTGTCCTCCCCGATTGAATATACTGATGCCGAGACGCCTGGCAAGCTGATAGGAGCGTTTGATAGTTTTACCTATCCCCCCAGTCATCAGCTCGGGAAAGCCTCCCATCGTCCCATCTTCCAAGGTACCGATGTGTGTATCTCCACTGACGAAGAGAACCCCTCTGATATCCTTCTGCCAGCACCATGATAAAAGGGTATCTTGATCCGCCGGATAGCCTGCCCATGTATCTGCGATGTACCCAGCGACAAAAATCGCAGGAACTTTCAGAATGCCAGCGACTAATGATAACTTCTGTTCTGGCATCGCTAAGGCTTGATGGATAAAAAGTTGCAGGTTTCGGTTATAGGTTACGCCCGAGAGGATCACTTTCCAACGAGCGGAACTTTTAGCCAGAGCACCTAAGAGCCATTCCCTTTGCCGCTGACCCAAAATAGTTATCTCTGGTCTGGGACGGAAATAATACCGTCCTAACTCCCCCATCTCAAAGACACGCATAGTGCCCGTACGAGCGCTTCTATTATCCAAGAGAAAAAACTCCACATCTCCCCATCGGAAACTTTGAAACAGCGCCTCAGTAGAGTCAATAAACTCATAATGAGGAAAATACGCTGCGTAAGCCCGCATGGCATTTGTACGTATCACTGGGTCAAATGGATAATCCCCCACTGGCAACTTCAATGTTCTATATTGCGCCCGATAATCTCGTCCAGTATTATCTGCGGCAAAATCGTGGTCATCGTACATATAAGACCAAGGAGCTATCGCATACAACGAACGCATATAAGGGTCTGTAAATCGCTTCTGATACAGACGCCTGAGCCGCTCCCAGTCTTTGGGGAAAAAGTTGGTCTTCGGAGGAAATTCTTTCTCAGTCGTATCTGGATACCCCCAATCACCCAAATGAATTATCAAATGGGGCTCGTATCGGGCGAGCAGCTCGTAAGCCCTGAGTTGGTCTTTGCTTTCGGGGGATATATCATGGCAAGATATGAAAGCTACCCTGAGCGGACTGACTGGTGGGGTATGGAAAGCGCCTGTAATCTGTCGCCCATCCGATAAGCGGACCTCGTATGTATAACGAGTGGCAGGTCTGAGATTCGTAAGAGCAAGGCGAATAGGCGGCTCTGATACAGATAAAGACTTTGAGACGAGACTTCCGACAGAGACTTCAGCACGCGTATCCCATATGTAGAGATGAGCGGAAGTATCACTGACCCCCCCCACGATGACCTGAGCCCATAGGCATCCAAAAAGAGAGAGGATATACACCCGTGGTGACGGGCGGATTCGAACCGCCGACCCCCAGATTTTCAGTCTGGTGCTCTACCGACTGAGCTACATCACCAGCCCCGCAAATGTACAACATCTCTCTGATTCATGCTTTCCTTCCCTTAGCCTACTCACTCAAAAGATACGGACAGCTTATTAGCTCCTGTATGCTCTACCTCTCTCAAAAGGAGCCGAATAGACCTTTAGTTCTCTCCTTCCAGTGCGAGCCCGCCCCCTCCGATGAGAAGACGGAGATACAGTTGCTGAGGAGTAATGTTAGGGCCGTTTTGAAGGCTGATCCCCGCCGTTTCCCAATCCCGAAATCCAGATAGGCTTCGTCCGTACCCTGCCTCAAAACCTATCATGAAACCTTTATTGAAATACTGCAAAGCGAGACTGATACTCCCTTTCGCTCCACCAGCTGACAAGCTACGAGGCGGTATCCCGCTGCCTGGCTCTATTGCCTGTGAGAAATCTACCTGCTCGGGGCGACTGGAAACTGTAAAAGCGTATCCACCCCCTCCTATGCCTACCGTAGGTAGAAGTATAAAACGGTTACCTAATCGCCAGAAATACCCCATACGGAAAAATCCGTAGCCCCCATTCAGCTCCTCCCCAGAAACCACCTCCCCATATCCTCCGACAAATACGCGACCCAAGTATGCCCCTCCCCCGCCGCCTATCAGAAAGCCTGATAAGGAGCGAGAGACAGATAGCCCCTTGGCTTCCAGCGCTTCTCTAAGGCCGTCATGACCAGTCAGAACTGTATAACCTGCACCAACCCAGCCGGCACCACCCCAGACCTTTTGGGTCTGGGCTTCAAGGCAGGAGAGTGAGAGGATACCTACTAGTGCCGAAGCCACACACTTCCTCATGAATGCGAAAGTAAGATTTTCGGATAGACTGCTACCCTTACAGGAGAGATTAGCTCTAAACAGCTCCCGTTAGATGGTTATAGAGGGATATTTTCACTTTGCGACCTGAGTCGCCCTACGAATCAAAAGAAACTCAGCGATATTCTCTGCATCTACTATGCCCAGTAGGCGATTATCTTGAACCACCACCAAGAAAGGCTTCTGATGCTCATTCAGAAGCTGATAGCCCTCGTTGAGTGGCATAGTAGGCGGGACGAGAAGGAGCTCTGAATCCATCACCTGAACAAGTGAAGTCGTGCGTGGCCTTCCTTCACTTAGAGATTGAATGATCTGTTCCCGAGATAAACTACCCGCTGGCATACCCCAGGGATCCACGATGAGAAAGGAGCGCACCTGCGTGTTCAAGAGCTTCTGAATGGCATCCTCTAAGGTTTGAGAAACAGTCAGCGTAGGTATGTCTCTAAGCAGCGCATCGGCCACCACGAAGCCATACATCGCCGTGCGCTCCTCTACCTGCTGGCGCTCCTGTGCGGCCGCTACAAACACAAAGAAGCCAATCAAAATCAGGAAGGGATTGCTATAAATCCCGAAGATGATAAACAACACAGCAAATCCCTGCCCTATCAGAGCGGCTATGTGGGTGGCTTTCATATATGAAAGTCGCGTGGCTAAAAGAGCTCGCAGGACGCGCCCTCCATCCATAGGAAAAGCTGGTAGAAGATTAAAGATTGCCAGTACCATATTCATCACACTAAGGCTGACAATCAGCCGACGAAGGGTAAAACTTTGTCCCTCCACATACAGCAAATCATCAGCATGCCAATGCATGGCCCCCCCAGCTATCCTCAACCATACCGCCGAGAGCCCTACGATTATGAAGTTCACTAAGGGGCCTGCCACCGCTACGATAAGCTCTTGAATCGGCTTATCAGGTATGCGAGCCACAGAAGCAACCCCGCCAAATGGATACATAGTTATATCTCGGGTCGGTATCCCGAAAGCTTTGGCTGCCATGGCATGCCCAAGCTCGTGAAGAATGACGCTTAGAACAAGCCCACTCATTAGCACGAGCCGCCAAAGCAGATACTCTGTATCGGCCTGTCCAGAAAAAATGCTACTGAGAATAACCCACGCAATCAAGAGCCAAAAGCTCCAGTGAATATATATTGGTATGCCGGAAACGACGGCTATCCGTACGGTAAAACGGCTCACGCGCAAAGATAGCTACCTTTGCACACTCCCTTCAACCCTGCACTTGCCGCGCGAATGTCTGAACACGATGAAACTTAGGGTTGAAGCTCCTTGGGCCGCCCTACAAGCGGTGTAAATTCCACCCGGCGATTTAGGAATCGCCTATATGGGGTATCGTTAGGCACCATCGGACGATCCTCGCTATATCCCTTTGTTCTGAGGCGATATGTAGGTATGCCTTTTTCTACAAGGTAACGATACACGGTATTAGCTCGGCGCTCGGATAGCTTTTGGTTGTACTCACGGGTGCCGATGCTATCCGTATGTCCCCCAACTTCTAACACAAGCGTAGGATAATCCCGCAGGATTTGAAGTACCGAGTCCAAGGAAGGGGGCGCCTCGGTTCTAAGATCATACTTGTCAAAGTTGAAATGTACGCGTGGAAGCCTGAGTTGCTTGAGGGTCTGCTCAGAAAGCATGGGTATATCATGGACTACATCTCCTGTATCCGGTACAGAGATGGGATGCACATACTGGGCATATCCGTCGGCATAGGCAGTGAGCAGATATTCTCCCACGGTCGGCTTAGATACAGTGTAGCGTCCATCAAGCTCATTTTCAAACCTAAAAGAAGTGGTATCACTTCGGGGAAGCAGAACGACCTTTACTCGCACCGGAGCACCGGTTCGCATGTCGTAGGCCCGCCCCGAAAGAGTATAAATGCGAGGTTCCGAAGGAAGTTGGGATGGAGCTGGTATGCTTTCTTTGACGATGAGATAGAGGTCCATTTTACCTTTACCACCGAGGCGATTTGATGAGAGATAGGCGGAGTCTGGATTAGAGAAAAATAGATAACTATCGTGTCCGGGTGTATTGAACGGTCGCGGCATGCGCTGAGGGGGACCCCACTGTCCATCGGCCCCTCTTATGCTGTAGAATAGATCATACCCTCCGATAGAGAGTGGGCCGTCGTGAGCGAAGTACAGCGTATCCCCTACGACGAAGGGAGCATCCTCATTATATTGAGAGTTGAGAGTCTGCAGATTTTGAGGCTCAGCGAATTTTCCATCGGGTAACCTGCGGGTGACCCACAGGTCCTTGCCTCCTTTGGTGCCCTTGCGGTCAGAGCTGAAAATAATATCGCCAGTCTTGGGGTCATCACATAGGGCGTCCTCGCTTCCTCGTCGGGAATTTGGGAACGCCTTCCATTTCACTGGGTGTGTCCATCCATCACCATTTGGATAGGCGATATAGAAGTCCCCCCTTCTACGCGCGGAGCGATATACAATGAGGGTATCGCCGATAAAGCCCGCTATTCCTTCGTGCCTCGCTGCAAAAAACCCAACAGGTTTAGGCTCAGATTGACCAGACTTTTGCCAATACAGAGCCTCATGAGGCAAAAGGTCCTCTGGATCGCGCCCTCGCCCAGAATCTCGCCGTGAAATGAAATACAGCGTGCCTTTATGTATGTACAAAGAGTATTCGTGGTGAGGA
Organism: Bacteroidia bacterium; assembly: GCA_025057135.1. Taxonomy (GTDB): domain Bacteria; phylum Bacteroidota; class Bacteroidia; order SpSt-205; family SpSt-205; genus SpSt-205. The sequence goes on from JANWXY010000032.1 coordinate 34,961, forward strand.
GTATTCAACTCTTCAAGGTTATACACGACCCATTTGAAGTCTTTCGGTTGCGGCTCCTTTAGGGACTCAAGCCGTCTAGCATGAGATAAATATAGCTGTATAAAATCCACAGAGTCCGGGTATCTAACCTGAGCGAGGGCCTGCTCAAAGCACTGGGCAGCCGTTTTGGCGTTTTCTCTCTCTAAGTTTAGTCGCCCATATTCCACAAGAAATGGATGGTAGGCATCCGAAAGACTGACCTTATCAAAAGCTCGCCGATAGAAGAGATACGCCTGTTCATTTGAGCCCAAACGGTAATAGCTGCTCGCATAGTAGAGCAGTGCTTGTGGAGACAGACTATCTGGATTGGGATTATCTGCTGCGAGAATGTGGTATTGCCCCCTATAATACAGCTTTTCTATCTGGCGCATAGAGCGCTGGGCAAGCAGTGCCCCAGATAAGGCTAAAAATAAGCTGCATACCTGCCTCAAATCCATAGAAGGATACATCGCTGCAAAGGTAAAGTATAAACGTTGCCTTTGCTACAACATGCTACCAAAGTTGCTTTCTGAATGCAAGCCTATTCAGAGACCTCAAACCGCCTAAAAGCTTACAAAGCGTGAGCCCTTCGGCGAGCGAATGCGTACCTTTGCGCAAATGTGGAAAGGGCTGGGTGCTCTGTCTCTCCCCTCGTGGGAAAAAGAGGTACTACTGAGATGGCGCAGGGAGAAAGTCTTTCAGACTGCTATGGAGCGACGAAGGGGAGCGCCGACTTTTGTCTTCTACGAAGGGCCACCCTCGGCTAATGGACGGCCGGGTATTCATCATGTTTTCGCTCGCACCCTAAAAGATATCGTCTGCCGCTACAAAACGATGAAGGGGTACTTCGTTCCGCGCCGAGCGGGATGGGATACCCATGGGCTCCCCGTAGAGCTTGCCGTAGAAAAAGAGCTGGGCATCCAGAAAGCCGATATCGGCCCCAAGATATCCATCGCTGAATATAATAAAGCCTGCCGAGAAGCCGTCATGCGCTATAAAGATGCGTGGGACGAGCTTACAGAGCGCATGGGATATTGGATAGACTTAGAGAAGCCCTACATTACTTTTGACCGCTCCTATATAGAGAGTGTCTGGTACCTTTTGCAGCGCTTCTACGAAAAGGGGCTGCTTTATCGCGACTATACCATTCAGCCTTATTCGCCTGCGGCGGGCACCGCTTTGAGCCAGCATGAGCTGAACTTACCTGGTGCCTATCGTACTACCCGGGACCCTTCCATCACAGTGCAGTTCCGCAGCCGGAAGGACCCTCAATTGTACTTTTTAGCTTGGACGACCACCCCTTGGACTCTCCCATCAAATGCAGCCTTAGCGGTCCATCCTGATTACGTCTATCTGGAAGTGGAGACCTTTCAACCCTACACTCGTGAGCCTATTCGGGTCATTTTGGCTGAGGGGGCTCTGCGTAGGTACTTCTCAGAGAGCGAACTGCCGTTTACTCCAGAAGCCATAGACCTGCGGACAGGTCGTCTACCTTATAGAGTGCTTCGCTCCGTGCGCGGCTCGGCATTGGTAGAAGAGCGTTATGAACCTCTTTTCCGATATGTAGAACCAGAAGGGGAGGCGTGGCGAGTCATTCCTGCCGACTTCGTCACGCTGGAAGAGGGTACGGGCATAGTCCATATCGCCCCCACGTTTGGAGCAGATGACCTAAAGGCGGCTCGCAAGCATGGAGTCCCCCCCATCATAGTCCGAGACGAAAATGGACACCCCTCTCCGCTGGTAGACAGGTCGGGGCGTTTCGTTTCTGCTGTGACAGATTTCGCTGGAAGGTATGTAAAAAACTATACCGATGACCCCGCCTATAGGCCAGTAGATGAGGATATAACCCAAAACCTCCGCGAAAGGGGACTCCTTTTCCGCAAAGAGGTATATGAACACAACTACCCACACTGCTGGCGCACGGATAAGCCGATTTTGTACTACCCAGTAGAGGCTTGGTTTATTCGGACCTCGGCTATGCGAGAAAAGCTCTCCGCCCTCAATCGCCAAATACAGTGGCATCCCCCCGCCATCGGAGAAGGGCGCTTCGGAAACTGGCTGGAAAATGTAGAGGATTGGAACCTCTCGCGCAGCCGCTTCTGGGGCATTCCCCTCCCTATCTGGCGCACCAGCGATGGAAAATACGAGCGATGCATCGGCTCCTTTGAAGAGCTGCGGACGGCTGTGGATGAGGCCATAGCCGCAGGTGTCATGACGACAAACCCTGTGTCTGACCCGAACTTTGACCCCCATCGGCCTTACGTGGACGAGATTGTACTGGTGGCTCCTGATGGCAGCCCAATGTATCGTGAGCCCGATGTGATAGATGTGTGGTTTGACTCTGGCGCCATGCCTTATGCTCAGCTCCATTATCCCTTTGAACATGCTGAGACTTTTGAGCAAAACTTCCCCGCAGATTTCATCGCCGAAGGGGTGGACCAGACGCGGGGGTGGTTCTACACGCTACATGTGATTGCGGCGGCCCTCTTTGATAGCGTGGCTTACAAGCGAGTACTGGTGAATGGCTTGGTCCTGGATAAGGACGGCAACAAGATGTCCAAGCGGCTCGGCAACGTCGTAGAGCCGATGCAGTTGATGGAGAAATATGGCGCAGACCCGACCCGCTGGTATCTCGTGAGCAACGCAGCCCCTTGGGAAAATGTCCGTTTCGACGAAAAGCGTTTGGCTGAAAAAGTCCGCACTTTTTTTGGTACTATTCATAATGCCTATGAGTTTTTCGCCCTCTATGCCCGAATAGATGGCTACGAAATAAGCAGCCTGCCAGCTCCGGAAGAGCTTCCTCTGATAGATCAGTGGATTCTAAGCGAAACAGAGAAGCTGACCGATGAAGTCACAGCGGCATATGAAGACTACTTCCCCACCCAAGCGGCGCGCCTGATTGAAGATTTTGTCATAGAAAAGCTTTCTAACTGGTACATTCGTCTCAATCGTCGCCGCTTCTGGAAAGGCGAGAAAGACACAGACAAATGGGCTGCTTTCACAGTACTCCATTATGTACTCAAACGAGTAGCTCAGCTCATGGCTCCCATAGCCCCCTTCTACGCAGAGCTCCTCTGGGAACATCTGGGCATGTCTGACTCCGTACATTTGAGTGACTTCCCCGAATCAAATCCAGCCTATCGCAAAGCTGAGCTGGAAGTCTCCATGGAAAAAGTGCGTCTGATAGCTTCTCTCCTGCACAGCCTCCGCAAGAAAAGTGGCATTCGAGTGCGGCAGCCATTACCGCAAGCGCTTGTCCCCGCCAGCTACCGCATGTGGTTGGAGCCGCTCGCAGATATTCTCCTGCAAGAGCTCAATCTCAAAACCATCACATACTTAGACGATCACAGCGAAGCTGTGGTATATGAACTGCGCCCGAACTACCGCATCCTCGGTCCCCAGTTAGGTGCTCGTATGCCAGCTTTTGCTGCCTACCTTCGTAGCCTCTCTCAGCGGGATATCTTACAAGTCATAGAAACAGGCCAGCTGAAGTGGGAGGAGGAAACTTACCCGCTGGAAACCTTAGAAATACGAGCGCAAGCCCTGTCAGGCTGGCTCCACGCCTCAGAGAATGGTCTGACAGTCGCATTAGACACGCGTCTCACTCCTGAGCTGGAAGCAGAAGGTTGGGCCCGAGAGCTTATTCACCTTATCCAGCTTACGCGCAAGGAAGCGGGACTGGAAGTTACAGACCGCATTCAGTTAGCGCTTTATTTACCTGAGGCGTATCAGCAGGCTTTACGCCCTCATACGGCGCTCATTCAGCAGGAGACCCTCGCCACGACTCTACACTGGCTCAAGGCGCCTCCTGATAGCATCAATGGGCGCTTTCTGGATACTATTCCACTTCATATCCAAATCTCTCAGACCTATGAGCACGCCTGAAAAAACTCGGTACACAGCCGAAGAGCTGGCAGAATTCAAACGGCTCATCCTGACTAAGCTGGAAGAAGCTGAAAAAGAATATCAGCGCCTCAAAGAAAGCTTAGGCGAGCTGGTCTCCGCCGCAGAGGACCAATACCGCACCGGTGAATACATGGGTAGCGAATACTCGGAAAAAGTGCAGTTAGAACGGCTCCTTCAACACAATCTCAAATACATAGATGCCCTCAAACGAGCCCTTATCCGCATAGAAAATGGCACTTATGGCATTTGTAAGGTCACCGGCAAGCTCATCCCCAAGGAGCGCCTCTTAGCCGTACCCGTCGCCGAAACTATCGTAGAAGTCAAAGAGAAACGCTCTAAGTGAAACTCAGCCATCGTTTCCTTCTCATTGTCGCCGCAGCCCTTTTAGCAGACCAGGCGACAAAGCTGTATGTCAAGCTTTCCTATCCCTTAGGCCATGAAATGCGCTGGATAGGCAACTGGCTCAAATTTCACTATGTAGAAAATCCTGGCGCAGCTTTTGGGTTATCCCTATCAGGACTTTTCCAAGGAGCCGATGGGCGCGTAGCCGAAGTCGGACCCAAAGTCCTACTGACCTTCCTGTCCATCGCTATCACGATTGGCATAGGGTATTATCTCTACCGGCTCATCCAAGAGGATCATCGGCTGCTTATCCCATCGGGTCTGATCATCGGGGGGGCAATCGGCAATCTCATAGACCGCACCTTCTATGGTGTCATCTTCGCTGGGCGAAACTACTACGAAGGCGGCTGGTTTCAGGGACATGTGGTAGATTTCATCTACATAGACATTTGGCAGGGAGTAGTTCCCGAATGGGTGCCCATTTGGGGGGGGGAATATATGGCGCTTTGGCCTGTCTTCAACATCGCCGATAGCTGCATTTCCATCGGGGTAGCATGGCTGCTTCTCCTCAGCTTTCGCAAAAGCCGGTCCTCTACGAAGACTGGGGACTAATCCCCTACGGCATAGCTTGGACGCGGCAAAGGACCCTCCTACAGGAGGCCCTCTCCAATCTCACGGCATGGCAGGACCGGCTCATCCTCTGTGAGCACCCGCCCGTCATTACCCTCGGACGAAATGCTCACGAAGACAATATCCTCTTTCCTGAGCCGCTTCTCCGTCAAAAGGGCGTAGAGATTTACGCCGTAGAACGAGGCGGCGATGTCACCTACCACGGCCCCGGTCAAATCGTAGGCTACCCTATCCTCTGGCTGGAGCGGTATAAAGCGGATGTCGGCTGGTACATGCGGAGTTTGGAGGAGGTTATCATTCGCACTATTGGGGATTGGGGCCTGCGTGGAGAAAGGCTGGCGGGCTTGACAGGGGTGTGGCTACTCTCACCACCGCGCAAAATCGCCGCCATGGGCGTCAAACTCTCCCGATGGGTGAGCATGCATGGCTTCGCTCTAAATGTGAATACGGATCTCTCTGGCTTCTCCTACATCGTCCCATGCGGCATCCGAGATAAAGCCGTGACTTCTATGGCTCGGGAGCTGGGCTACGCTGTATCTATGGACGCTGTAAAAGCAAGCCTCAGGCAGCACTTCGCAGACGTCTTTGCGGTGGAAATGCAGATGGTGGGGTGAAGCTTTCCCTACCGCCTCAGGTACCCACTGGAATCCCCAAGGGAGCCGACAGTAGGGAGGAGCTGCCCCCGTCGTCTCTCGGGGGCTATCCCGTGCTCTATACTATTCTGGGTAGCTGCCATTCCTGTGGTCGGATAATGCCCTCTGACAGGCCTCAGGCTCACGGCATAGTCGGAGCTCTAAGTTTTACCTCGTCACGCTTCTTGTTTAGCTGCTGCTGGTCGCTTCTGTGCCATACCCTTTCCTCATCGCCAAAACTCACCGATACAGGTAGAGTACACCAGCCGGCTCCCAGCCGCATTCAGCTTCGTCACAAACACACCCCGAAACTCCTCCCTGTGCGTCGTCTGAAACGCTCCGGTCGTCACAGAATAGTCGGGACTGCCAGTTTCCCCCGTCACATACGCCTGACCACTCCCATCTACCGCTATGCCAAAGCCGAGGTCCTCGCGACTACCGCCAAGGTAGGTAGAATATACCAGCCTATTCCCAGCCGCATTCAGCTTCGTCACAAAGACATCCCCATTGCCTCCCTTCGTCGTCTGAATCGCTCCGGTCGTCACAGAATAGTCGGGGCTTTCAGTTCCCCCCGTCACATACGCCTGCCCACTCCCATCCACCGCTATGCCAAGGCCTCCATCCGGATCACTTCC
>JANWXY010000011.1 GCA_025057135.1 Bacteroidia bacterium
CCGCTCCACCATCCCCCATTCCTAATCAGCCTCCTACCATAGCCGGTGCCCCTAACTCGGAGTTTATACATATCAGCTTCAGCGGATACCAGTGCTGTGCGCCCCCTCCACAGCCCACCGCTTCCTTCTCAGCCGCTGGCAATCCTGGTGTACCAAGCGAAACATACTTTGCAAAATACACGACAGGTGTATCCATCCCCGCTGGAGCGACGAATGTGCGGCTGACCCTTTTCTGGATATGTCACGGAAATGCTAACGCTTATGGAGAGGTGCTCTACTCTACCGCAGGCCCGATGGGCCCTTGGACCGCCCTTACATCCAGCGTGACAAATAGCACGAAGTTCTTCACTTCGTCCGGCAGCTGGCAGCAGTGGCGAGCCGACACTATACCCCTCCCCGTAACCCCTCCGACCACGGTATATCTCGCCCTTCGTTTCGTCAATCAGACTGGTGCCAATAATGACCCGCCCTTCATCGTGGATGATATTGGCGTAATAGCGAATGTACCCAGTAGTCAGACGATTACACTGACCTCCACCACACCTAACCCGATTTGTGCGGGCAATCAGCTCTCGGTGGCATTTACCCATTCGGGCTTTTCAGGAAGCCCCAGCTTCCAAGCACAGCTCTTAGACGCTTCCAATAATGTAGTAGCCACCTCAGCAAGTAGTACGAGTAGCCCTATTACCTTTACGGTGCCTTCGACGCTTCCTAGTGGGAACTATGCGGTGCGTGTGGTCTCCGGCTCCGTACAGAGCAGCACTCAAAGCATTCAAGTAATCAATCTCTCCAGCTTTACTTGCTCAGCAGGTGCGACCACTGTCCAGGCAGGAAATCCCGTGACCTTTACGCTGAGTGGCGGTGCCGGCTTTCCGAGCTCCGGTACTCTGAATGTGACATTTGACCCCGGGAATGGTAGCGGTACGACTAATCTGAGCTATACCCTACCTGCCCAACTTCCCGCCACATACAGCTATACTTACCCTTCACCCGGTACTTATGTAGCTACCTTTACTGCCAGTTTAGGAGGATGTAGTCAAACCTGTACCCAAACTATCAACGTGACATCAACTCCCGTCCTGACATTGAATAGCGTTTCAGATAATCAGGTCTGCTCAGGCGGCAGTGTGCAAGTAAATTACACTGCATCCGGCTTTCCATCGGGAACGCAATACACAGCCCAGCTTCTGAGCGGGAGCACAGTGGTAGCATCCGCTAGCGGAACAAGTCCGATCACACTCACAGTGCCCCCCAGCACACCGTCCGGCACCTATACCATCAGGGTCCAAGCTAATACCACGCCCGTAACCAACAGCAATACCATAGCCATACAAGTTTTGAACCTGAGTGCTTTCACGGTAACTTGTAGTGCTTCGCCATCTTCGGCTAACGCAGGAAGTGCCGTCTCGCTTACTGTGAATGTGACCCCAACTCCTCCTCTACCTGTGAATGTAACTATGAACCCTGGTGACGGCAGTACCCCGCAGACAGTGTCTAATACTACGACCTTCCCTCAAAACTTTTCTCATACCTATACTCAGATGGGAAGTTACACTGTTACCTTCACCATCAGCCACTCGGCACCTGGCTGCACACTCACATGCACGCAAACTGTGAATATCTCTCCTGTGCTTAGCTTGGGCAGCGTGGCAAACTCTGTATGTGCGGGGAGCAGTTTATCCGTTCCATTTACAGCCTCAGGATTTCCCGCGGGTACGACTTTCACCGCAGAAGTGCGAGATGGAAGTAATGCCCTCGTCGCAAGCGCTAACGGTACAAGTAGCCCCATCTCGGTGAATATCCCTACAACTTTGCCTTCTGGTACATATACCGTCAGAGTAGTTTCTGGCAGTAATCAAACAAGCACAGCCAGTGTAAATGTCATCAACCTTAGCGGCTTTACCTGCACCGCATCGGCAACGAGTATTCAAAGTGGGCAATCCATCACATTTACCCTAAATGGCAGTAACCTACCAGGCAGCGGTACTTTGTCGGTAAGCTTCACTCCCGGAGATGGTAGCCCTGCACAAAGTCTGACCTATAACCTCCCAGGAGACCTGCCAGCCACTCTGACCTATACCTACACAACGGCAGGTAACTATACCGCCTCTTTCACTGCGAGCTACGGCGGTTGCACCTACACATGCACCCAAAATATCTCAGTAACTGCACCAGCTGGACCTTCTCTGGTGATTGGAGCGGTTGCTTCACCTTTGTGTGCCGGAGGGGGAGTTACTGTGCCTTTCCAAGCCACTGGATTTCCCGCCGGCACTACTTTTACCGTAGAGATTGCGCCGGTGGGCTCTTCTTCATGGACGGCGCTGTGTTCTGGGACTTCCAGCCCAATAAGTTGCACGCTTGATGGTCAAATGGCAGGTGGGTCTTATGTCGTCCGCGTGCGTGGCGGCACTCCACCTGTGTATAGCCAGGACCGCCAGATTGAAGTTATTCAAATGCAAGGGCTCACTTGTAATATCACTCCCTCACCTGCCTATGTGAATGAACCTGTGTCCATCTCCATTGGAGGTAGTGGTCTACCCTCAGGTCCGTTTAGCATTGAGTTTGCACCAGGTGGTGGCCTGCCCAATCAAAATCAAAGCGCTAACGCCCTGCCCACTACGCTCAACTATACCTATACAAGTACGGGAGCCTACTCCGTGCAAATAACCGTAACGCATACCGCCTCAGGCTGCAGAGGAAGTTGCGATATACCGCTCTCCGTCCAGAATCGTCCTTCAGGGGGGAATCCATCCAGCTTGATAACCATTTCAACGGATGGACAGAGCATTCTCGTCAGAGAAGGCGTGAGAGTAGAGGTCTTTGACGCTCTGGGACGAACGGTCTATGTCGGTCAAAGCAGTGCCTCCATTCCCATTCTACGGAATACCCTTTACATCCTTCGTGTATGGAGTGAAAAGGGTGTAGAGGTTTTCCGCTTTTACATGCCCTAAGGGCCCTCTCCACCCGTATGCTACCGAGGGCAGCGATACGCAGTCGCTGCCCTCTTTCGTTTTCCATGCCTTGGACATACTCAGAACCTCATTGTAAAAGCGAAATGGGCAGCTGCCTATGGCAGCCACCCCGAAAGACACTTACTGCGAGAGCATGCAAAGTGTTATCTTCCGCAGAAACGCTTCCAGTTACGGCATTTGCTGCCCCCTCCACCGAAGTACGCCCGGGCCATCTGAGCGCGGTAGTTTTTTCCAGGGCCCCAGCTCGCTTCGGTAAGTTCTACGGTGTGGGTTTGTACTACGACTTCGGCTGCTTCGGCTTTCGCCAGCATCACCCCAAGGAGGGGTACCATGGTCAGGACTATCTTTCTCATACATGATTTATACGAGAAAGTGGGAGGGGTAGGTTGCAAAAGGAGAGCACCTTTTGCGTTATATCCTCTCACAGAGGAGATTAGGCTAAGAAGACGATTCCTGTCCAAAAGCGCGAAGCATAACCTGCTTCTCTATTGGGATTAGCAGCGCTCGGTGCATCCAGCCTTTTCACCCCGCCACCTCTCTACGAGTGACGCTGCTATGCAGCATGTCTCTAAGAGAGAGCCCGGTCGGAGTGTCTGCAAAAGCAAGCTTTTCTGGCGTATCGGCGGCTAAGAGATACCCTCCTTTTTCCCCTCCTTCTGGTCCGAGTTCTATGACCCAGTCTGCTCTTGATATAATGTCCAAGTTATGTTCAATAACTATCACAGTGTTGCCACGCTCTACGAGGCGGTGAAGTACTCTGAGTAGCTTGGCAATATCATCCATATGCAGTCCTGTCGTGGGCTCATCCAGGATATATAGCGTACGCTTAGTGTCAGGACGGGCGAGCTGTTCGGCAAGCTTTATCCTCTGGGCCTCTCCCCCTGAGAGCGTCGGAGAAGGCTGGCCTAATGGCAAATATCCCAAGCCTATGTCCTCCATGGCCTGCAGATGCCGCTGGATTTTGGGATGAGTAGCGAAAAACTCTAAGGCTTCACTTACGGTCATGCGCAGAACATCGCTGATATTTTTGCCTTTATAGCGGACCTCTAAGGTTTCGGGATTATATCGCTGTCCATGGCAGCTTGGACAAGTTACATACACAGGAGGGAGAAAGCCCATTTCTACGGTCTGCACACCTGCGCCCTGACAAGTTTCACAGCGCCCTGCATTTTTTACATTGAAGGAGAAGCGCCCCGGTTTATAGCCCCGAGCCCGAGACAAAGGAAGTTCTGCATACCAGCGACGAATCTCATCCATCACCCCTGTATAAGTAGCAGGATTGCTCCGAGGTGTGCGCCCGATAGGATTTTGATCCACTAAAATCACCTTGTCTATCTGGTCAGCCCCTTCTATCCCAGCATAAGGCAAGGCTGGGATGTACTCCTCTCGCTTCTGTCGCAACAAAGCAGGGTATAAAGTGTCTAATACGAGACTACTTTTTCCTGACCCGCTCACACCAGCTATCACTATCAGCGTCCCCAGAGGGAACTCTACGGTTAGGTTTTTTAGATTATTTCCACTGGCGCCGTAAAGGGTAATATAGCCCTGGGCATGAGCACGCGGGGTATGCGGAGGAATTGCGCGCTTACCACTGAGATAATCCGCAGTGATGGAAGGATACTGAATAAACTCCTCATAAGGTCCCTGGGCTACCACATAGCCTCCTCCCTTTCCGCCAGTAGGCCCGATTTCTACTAACCAGTCAGCCATCCGCATCGTCTCTTCGTCGTGCTCTATCACTATCACCGTGCTGCCCTGATTACGCAGCTCCCGTAGGGCATTCAGAAGGAAACGATTATCTCTGGGATGTAGGCCTATACTGGGCTCATCCAGGATGTACAGGACCTCTGTCAATCCCACACCCAGCTGCGCTGCCAAGCGCACTCGCTGGCCCTCCCCCCCAGATAGGGTGGACATTGGCCTGAAAAGTGAAAGATATCCCAAACCTACTCGTTCAAGAAAGCCTATGCGTTTGCGGATTTCTCGGATTAGGTCCTCACCGATGGCTCGGGCTATTGGGGAAAGTTTTTCTGGAAGGGTTTCTAACCACACTCCCAGTTGGGTAAGCTCCATCAGTCCGAGGTCTCCGATGGAAAGGTTGTCTATACGAAAAGCCAGAGATTCTTTTTTCAGCCGCTTCCCCGCACAAGTTGGACATGTGATAGGTCTCAGATATTTTTCCATCCATGCAGGCGGTGTGTCTGCATAGTATTTCGCCTGAATGTATTCCCAGAGAGAGGTGGGGCGATGCCACCTGCCTTGGACGGGTATTTCAGTTTCGCTCCCTTTTTCAATCAGAAACTGATTTTCAGAGACCCGGCCCCAGATGAGGAGATGCTTTTTAGAAGGAGGCACAGACGCCCATGGAGTAGTAAAGTCTATATTGTGACGGCTCAAAAGATTTTTCCAGAAAATCAGAAGCTCTGGTTCATCTCTCGCTGGGATGAGGGCACTTCCGGCGGACGAGCTTCCCTCTGCAAAGAGCGCATCCAAATGGATCGTTCGTACTACCCCCATACCTAAGCAGGTAGGACATGCGCCATACTTGCTGTTATGTGAGAAAGTGTTAGGCTGTGGCTCATCAAAGCCCGTTCCTGTTACAGGGTCAATGTAATCCAGAGAATAAGCCCACACCTCTGGGCGTCCCACCTGAATCACATAAAGAATCCGTTTCCCAAGCTCTAAGGATAGTTTCACGGCCTGTTTTAGGCTTTCTACGGAGAGTGAGGGGTCTAATGTATCTACGAGCACCTCAATATCATGGATTTTATTACGGTCAAGGGTGGGCATCTGCTCGGAGAGGTCTACCCATTCGCCATCTATTCTCACATGCTCGAAGCCCTTTTTGCGGAGGCGAGTTAGCTGCTCTTTGTATTGTCCTTTTCTGGCTCGGACTATCGGTGCCAAGATTTGGATTTTTGTTCCGCCGAAACGCTCTCGGAGTAAAGCGATGAGCTGCTCCTGGGTGTAGCGTACAAGTTTTTCCCCAGTAGCTAAGCTGTGCGGCTCGGCTATGCGGGTATACAAGAGTCGTAAGTAATCATAAATCTGAGTCGTAGTACCGACCGTAGAACGCGGATTATGCACATAGCGGTGCTGATCCATGGCGATGACTGGGCTCAAACCCTCCAACGCATCTAAATCTGGCCGCTCCATCGTTTGGAGAAACTGACGTGCATAAGCAGAAAAGGTCTCCGCATATCTCCGCTGCCCCTCGGCATATAGTGTATCATACACCAGAGAGCTTTTACCTGAACCACTTACACCCGTCACTACTATGAATTTGTAGCGGGGAAAAGCCACGGTGATATTTTTGAGCGTATGTGTGCGCACCCCTCTAAGGCATATATCCATATTCGCAAAGTTAGCCATACGATTTAGCCTATGCTGAGTGGACGGATATAGGCTATCCCATAAATACTCAACAGGGCATACTCCAACATCTCAGACGGAATAGTCCCCAGATAGCCCCCCTTATGAAATCCCAAACGGACGATCCTACTATCTGACAAAATAGGCGACCTCAGGATGCAGTTTAGAGTGAAAGGAAATTTTGCCTGTGGAGATTTAGTTATGAAAGATGTGCCGCGTGGTCGTAGAAAGAAGCGCCCTTTCAGCCTTCCCCCAGAGTTACAGGGTCTTTCGCCCAGAATCAAAGAGAATGGAGAGGTAGATTTGGGAATTTGTCGGGAGGTACTCCTACGCTTCTTGGAATCCCTCCGAGAGGCTGACAAAACCGATAAGCTCATCCACCGGACCAATACCGACCCTGAGAATCCTTAGCCCCTCTATCCCATTACTGAGGTCTATCACAGTCGTTTGCTGCGGAGGAATTTCTCCCGCATCCAGAAACTCTGCTACCTGAGAAGCATACGCAGCCAGCCTATCCTGAGGCACGCTCGCCGTAACGATAGGCTCTTGAACCTCCTCTAAGAGAGATTGAATGATAGGATACGCCGTAACTCTGAAACCGACAGTCTTCCGGTGCCAGAGATGACGCGGGATTGCTGCTCCTGCCCTCAAAATGATAGTATAAGGTCCAGGCCACAACCGCTTCAAAAGCCTGTAAGTAGGCGTATCTATGCCAAGAGCATATCGCCCAATAGCGCTCAACTCAGGGAGGAATACGGAAAATAGGCTCTTATCTGGACGCACTCCACGCAACTTGCACAGCGCATCAAAACCGCCTCTGTGTGAAATAAGACAACCAACGGCATAGGTCGTATCCGTTGGATAAAGTACAAGAAAACCATTTCGTAAGGCTTGAGCAGCCTTATTGATAGCGCGTCTGTGTGGAATAGCCCCGCCGACGTCCCAACGACCCATTTTTGCAAAAGTACTTCTCTGTCTCCTATCATATCTTTGCATAATGCGTTACTCTGGAGTTCTATTAGTGGGGCTGCTATGCGCGCAAAACATCCTCAGTATGGGGGCGCGATTAGGCTTCTACCGCTCTCAGTTTCTATCCCCGACGGATAGAAACTCCACTCTTACGACCCTTTCCCCTACATACAGATCCGGCATTACAGGATTTCTAAGCTGGGGCTGGTCTGAATATTTTGCCACTGGATTAGAGATCGGCTATCAAGGCGTAGGGCAGAAATTTTACGGGGTGGGGTTCCGAGGAGAGAGCTATACCTCAGAAGTGAGTCTGAACTACCTCCGATTGGGAGTAGGCTTTCAGCCTCAGTATGCTCAAGATAGTTGGGGTATCTGGGCTAGCTTAGCCCCTGGGCTTAGTTTGCTCACAAGGAGTGATCTGAACTTCAGTGGAGATACCCTTGCTCAGGGCACGCTGATTATGCCGCAGATTGCTCGGAGGGTACTGAACTACTTGGAAAAAAGTACGAACCCGGAGGATAGACTTCTGCCTGTTCGTATGTACCGCCGAGTAGTGCCTACCCTGAGCGTAAGTGGGGGATTGCGGGTCCGATTGGCTCCGACAGTGTGGGTTTTGGGTCTATTTTATTATGAACGCTCCTTTGGGGATATGGAGAAAAAAGGATACAAGATTCCCGGTGATGAAAGCCCTCTGTACAGCCGTGAGCGCAAGCCTGTCCGCTATCAACTTACGGGTATCCAGGTAGGTTTGCAGTATGAAGTTTCCATTCGGCCGTGAGAGGCGGGTTGTTTGGGGCGTGTAATGTGTTTTTA
>JANWXY010000073.1 GCA_025057135.1 Bacteroidia bacterium
AATGAGAAATGTATTACCTTTGCGAAGCTGGGCCTGTAGCTCAGGTGGTTAGAGCGCAACACTGATAATGTTGAGGTCCGTGGTTCGAGTCCACGCAGGCCCACGGGGAGTTAGCTCAGATGGTAGAGCGTCGGCTTTGCAAGCCGAAGGCCAGCGGTTCGAATCCGCTACTCTCCACCGAGAGCCCGACTGAGCCTATGCGTATATTTGCATATGCTCACTTGGTGGGTCGGTCTCATATGGTTGCAGTCTCCTTTATGGGAAGCCTCTGTATCCAGCTCTACCCGCATATCCCTGCTCCCAGATGGGAATGTAATTGTTTTTGACAAGCGTCCCTATGCTCTAAGTGCAGCGAAGGGCGAGAAACTATGGGAATGCAGCTCATGCGGTCGTTTTCCCTCCAGTGAGTGGCGTCCCATTGGAGATGCTCTGCTGTGGGAAGCAGGTAGGCTTATCACCGCAGACCCCAGTCTCTCCGTGGATAGCGTGCGAAAGCTGTATCCTTTCTGGAGCATGCAAGGCTACCTGGTACTAAATGCCATAACGGGAAAGGTGATATTTGACGCCTTAGCGAAGGGGGAATCTTGGGCGTGGGTGAGTGGTCGCGCCGTTTTGCCTAATCAGGGACTTTTGGTCGTTTTTGGCGTCGGCGCCAAGGACCCTTCTAAGTTTCTCAGCTTGCAGACGTCTATCATAGCCGCCTATGACCTGCGTACAGGAGAGCAGCGCTGGCGCCGTCCAGCAGGTGAAAAGCCCGGCAGTGAGCAGCTCCAAAGCAATCTCGCCGCATATGACGGCAAAGTGTATTTCCTCACCAATCGGGCTCTTTATGCCATAGATGCCACTTCGGGTAATACACTTTGGCGGACGGAGATTGTAAAGGGAATCAGCCTTCGGGCGATGACGGGCACCTATATCTTCATAGAGGAGGAGAAAGAATGGGTAGTGGCTTTCGGGCGCGGGCGAGTCACCGCTGTGCGTCGCTCTGATGGTCAGCCTGTCTGGCAAAAGCCCGTAGATGTGCCGAGAGATAACATCTTACATGCATTCAGCACGCCCAAAGGAATCTTGCTATTCACCGACGACTTACAGCCCGGCTCGGCTGAGCGAGCCACGGGGCGGAATCTGTTCTTTCCGCCAATAGCCGTCTTATTGAGCTATGAAAATGGAGCAAATCTGTGGGGAGAGCGGCTGAAACTTCCAGGACTGCTGAGTGGGTATATTCCGCTGGATGAGAACCGCCTACTCTGCCTTTTCCAACGGGAACGAACATGGACAGCCAGTCGCCCAGCAGATGAGTGGGCAGTAGAAGTAGATGTACTGGATATTCAGAGAGGAGATTTCATGTTCAAGCGTCCTATTTCCCTCAAAGGCGCCCTATTGAATGCACAGACCGTGCCAGGAGGCTTTTTAGTGCAAACGGTCCGGCGCTTGCAGTATCTCAGCGAGGATGGTCAGGTCCTCTGGGAAAAGCCTATTAAGCGCCCCTTCCAATTGCCCTTCGCAGTGCGAGAAGACGGAGGCGTATTTCAAGCTTTTCTGATAGATGAGACAGGGCAGGTCTTTCGCTGGGATGGGCCCGGTACTGAAGCGCGTCCAATAGGAGACAGACTTTCAGCCTTTCAAGCAGACCCTCCTCAGGGCATCATCTACGATGCAGGCAAAGTGTGGATATGGGGCGGCTCTACAATATATGCTCTGACTCCCGAGGGCAAAGTTATCTGTGAGTTTCAGCGTCCGGTGCCTGCTCAACCAGCTGCTCTGCGTATCTTAGGCGCTACGATATCTGCCGCAGGGTACCTTACCTCTGCCTATCTCACTTATAAGATGCTTCAGACGGTATCGTATGATCCCGAGCGCCCGTGGGACCGTCCAGATGCCTCTACCTCTCTGAAAAAGTCGCTTGAAGCGGCTGCTTATGGATTAGGTGCGGTCGGAGCTGCCCTTGTAGCGGATGCCGCATGGGCTGCTCTGGTGAAAGCCCGCCATGCCCGAATGAAAGAAGCTGAAAACATGGTCTTTCTATTAGGCATGGAAGGCAATACGGTTACGCTCTACGCCTACGACAAGCAAAAATGCACCTTGGCTTTTCAGAAAGGATTAGGTCCTCTAAGCATATTTCAGAATCCCCAGTATGAGGTAGACCCGATAGACCGTCGGCTCTATACGATAGAGAAAAATAAACTGCGCGTCTATTCTCTCGCCGCTGAATGAGCCTCTCATCTAATCATGACTCACAAACTCCACGAGGATTAGTCATACGGGTAGAAGGCATTAGCGAAGGACCAGAGCAGAGTGAGGAATACCTGGAGGAACTACTATTTCTTGTGAGAAGTGCGGGATATGAAGTAGCTCGGGCAATCAGCTTCGGTTGGCGACGACCTGACCCTGCCACCTTTCTGACAAGCGGTCGCGTAGAGGAGGTAAAAGGAATACTTGCCCAGCAGAGCGAAAAGATAGACTTTGTACTGGTTGATGCAGAGGTTTCTCCGGTTCAGGTGAGAAATTTAGAAAAAGCTTGGGGGAAGCCTGTCGTGGACCGAGAGGGGCTCATTTTAGAGATTTTTGCTCGCAGTGCGCGCACGGCTCAGGCGAAAGCGCAGGTAGAGCTGGCACGATTAGAATATGAGCTGCCGCGCCTTGCACACCAATGGACGCATTTATCCCGTGAGCGCGGGGGCATAGGCTTACGGGGCGGCGGAGGAGAGCAGCAGCTTGAGATTGACCGGCGAAAAATGCG
>JANWXY010000058.1 GCA_025057135.1 Bacteroidia bacterium
ATCCCAGCTATCCCAGCTCTCAGACCCCAAAAATGTCATTGCTGCTTTGATTGTAAGAGATGTAAATGATAACAAGTATAGCCTTGTAAGTCCTGAGGTATTGGGAAATTCTCCTTACACCCTACCTTATATTAACTGGACCGCTACTTCCAAGCCTAAGACTACTTTTTATAGCGGCCTTACGCCTCCTGAATATAGCCAAGCTTCTGACTCTACGAGTATTGAGCAGAGAGTTCAAGCCCAAAGTGTTTCACAAAATCTGACTAAGTTTAGTGGAAATGCGGATGGAGTACGCGCTCTTATAGGTGGTAATCCTGTGAATCCGACTAGTGGTCCCCATAACTACCTGGCATTCCAGCAGCAATATCCTCCTTCAAATCCGACTTCTAAGTTCTGGGGACTCATCAAGGTAAATAGCACAGTGTCTTCTACGGCCACACTGGAAGTGAAGCTCATTCGGAAGTAGTGCTAGAGTTTCGTATCACTGGGCATGGGATGAAATGATTCCCATGCCCAGTTTTTTTGCGTAGTGTGCGGTGGGGCGGCTACCGCAGGTAGCCGCCCCGTAAATTTGGAGGTATAAATGCTTTTCAATAACTATTCATCTCAATCCCAGTAAGTCTGATTGTCTCTCTGTTTCCCCCTTTACGCTCCAAGAAGTCTATATGTTTCTTGATGCTCAGAGCGCAGCTACGCTTGCATCCTCATAACTCTCTACACTCGGGCAAGTACAGATGAGATTGCGGTCACCGTAGGCATGATCTACGCGAGCTACGGGAGGCCATACTTTATGCTCCCACAGCCACGGGGCGGAAAAAGCGGCTTGTTCCTTCGAATAAGGGCGATTCCAGTTCTCAGCAAAAAGGGCACGTTGAGTGTGCGGTGCGCGTCGTAGAGGTGATTCTTCTATGGAAATCTCCCCTTGCTCTATTTGAGCTATCTCGGCTCGGATGCGCTCCATAGCATAAATAAAGCGTTCCAGCTCTTCTAAATCCTCGCTTTCAGTCGGCTCTATCATCACAGTGCCCACTACGGGAAAGGAGACTGTCGGTGCATGAAATCCAAAGTCCATTAGCCGTTTGGCGATGTCTTCTACTTCCACCCCGTACTTAGTTTTGAAGCTTCGCAGGTCTACGATAAATTCATGGGCTACAAGTCCATGTTCATCCGTGTATAGGATAGGATAGTGAGTAGATAGGCGAGTTTTGAGGTAGTTCGCATTTAGGAGGGCGATTTGAGAGGCATATCGGAGCCCTTCTGCACCCATCATACGGATGTACGCGTACGAAATCCACAAAATCAGTGCGCTACCATACGGAGCGGCAGCGACAGGTCCTCCGGCACTTGCGTCAGGATTAGTGGGGATGACTGGGTGGTTAGGCAGATAGGGTTTCAAGTGAGCTGCTACGGCAATGGGGCCCATTCCAGGACCTCCCCCTCCATGCGGTATAGCGAAGGTTTTATGGAGATTTAGGTGACAAACATCCGCCCCAATCAAAGCCGGACTGGTGAGTCCCACCTGAGCATTCAGATTAGCGCCGTCCATATAGACTTGTCCGCCTGCTTCATGAACGAGCTTACAAACCCAGCGAATATGCCGTTCATAAATGCCATGGGTGGAGGGGTAGGTAATCATAATGGCGGCAAGGTTCTGACCATATTGGCGCACTTTGGCTTCTAAGTCATTGGCGTCAATATTGCCCTTTTCGTCAGATTTGACCACTACCACAGTGTAGCCGGCTAAGACTGCACTGGCGGGGTTTGTTCCATGAGCGGAAGCAGGCACAAGCACTACATTGCGATGACCCTCGCCTCGGGCTTCGTGATATCGGCGAATGACCATTAGCCCAGTGTATTCTCCCTGAGCGCCAGAGTTGGGCTGAAAGCTCACGGCTGAGAAGCCCGTGATTTCGCAGAGGTAAGTTTCTAATCGGCGCATCATTTCATGGTAGCCAGCCGCCTGTTCGGTGGGGATAAAGGGATGAAGCTCGTTTAGTTCACCCCAGCTCACAGGCATGAGGGTAGCAACGGGATTGAGTTTCATCGTGCAGGAACCCAGCGGTATCATAGAATGCACCAACGAAATGTCCTTGCTCACAAGCCTATGGAGGAAACGAGTAAGCTGATGTTCCCCATGATATTTGTGGAAGGTCGGATGAGTGAGAAATGGGGATTGCCGTCGCAGCCCCTCCGGAATCGCCTTGGACGCTTCGGATGGCAAGCTCATAGAACGGCTTGTCGCCTGTGCAAAGACATCTATGATATCTTGCAGGTCCTCTTCTCTGGTCCGTTCATCTAAGCTTATACCGATGCTTCCGTCTGGATAGTAACGGAGATTGATTTGCTTCTCATGGGCGGTTTCACGGGCTTTCTGCTGATTTTCAGGAGAGAGCGGAATCCGCAGGGTATCAAAATAGTCGGCATATTTCGGAGAGAGCCCAGTCGCTTTCAGTGCCTCTGCAAGGCGAGCGGTATCGCGATGGATGCGTAAAGCCAGTGCTTTGAGCCTTTCAGGTCCGTGATAAATGGCATACAAGGTAGCCATATGAGCCAGCAGCACTTGCGCTGTGCATATATTGCTGGTAGCCTTTTCTCGCTTTATATGCTGCTCGCGGGTCTGTAAAGCGAGACGATAAGCAGGCTGCCCCTCTGCGTCTATGGTCAGTCCAACAATGCGTCCCGGTATGAGTCGCTTGTAAGTCTCTGAGGCGGCAAAAAAAGCTGCGTGAGGACCACCATATCCAATCGGTACGCCGAACCTCTGACTAGAACCGAAGGCAGCATCCGCTCCAAAGTGTCCTGGGGCTTCAGCTATGGTGAGAAAGAGAAGGTCTGTGGCAACGCCCACCTGAACCCCGGCGGACTTAGCAGCATGAATAAGCTCGGGTAGATGAGGGCGTACCCACCCGTCAGTCGTAGGATACCCTAAAAGCGCCCCGAAGTACCTTTCCCAGCTGGCTTTTTCCGGGGAGCCTATCTCTACTGAAATCCCTAATCCATAGGCGCGAGTTTGTACCACTCCAATCACCTGTGGGTGTAAGCCTTCATCTACGAAAAAAGCCCGGTCCTTCGCTCGGCTATTCGTGTAAAACATGAACAACGCTTCGGCAGCAGCCGTAGCCTCATCTAATAGCGAAGCATTAGCTATGGGGAGGCCAGTAAGGTCACTGACCATTGTCTGGAAAAGCATGAGAAGTTCAAGGCGCCCTTGAGCGATTTCTGGTTGATAAGGGGTATAAGCGGTGTACCATGCGGGGTTCTCAAGGACGAGACGCTGAATCACAGGAGGTGTGTAGGTCCCATAGTAGCCCATGCCGATAAAGGTTCGCCAGCGGCTATTTTGATTAGCCAGAGCTTTTATCTCCGATAAAATCTCAATCTCAGAAGCCGCTGGGGGGAGATTCATGGGCGCTTTTCTGCGAATATCCTCGGGTATAATCCGTTCGCTCAGCTCTTCCAAGGACTGGACACCTATCGTCTTAAGCATTCGTTGAATATCCTCGGGACGATGAGGAATGTGCCGCTGCACAAAGGCTGTCATCACAGCAAAGCTAAACAGATTAGCTCAGGGAAAAGATTTTATCAGCCAAGCTATGAAACTTTACATGCGCGGGGAGGCGGGGAAATGGGACTCTGATTCCCTCTCACCACTCTTTACCGACGAACCACGCTACATTTGAGAAGTGTCCCTTCGGCGGCTAGTATATCATGGGGCGGTGTATGGACTCACTACTGCCACTGCTCGTCTGCTCAACTGGCTCTTGACTCCCTTGTACGTGCATCGCTTGCCGATTGAGGAATACGGGCGTCTCTCTGAGCTATATTCATGGATGGTCTTTGGACTGATAGCCACAGGATTAGGCATGGAGACAGCATATTTTCGTTTCGCTCGTAAGGATGCTCTTGGAGCCACCTTTTGGCGCATTCTGGGACTGTTTCTATTTATTACTGTCGGGCTAAATGGCGGAATAGCGCTGGTGGTGCCAGTCTTGGCCCCCTCTCTCGGCTATGCAGGGCGAGAGGAGCTCTTGTGGCTCACCGTCGCTATTTGGACTGTGGATGCTTGGGGAAGTTTTGTACTTGCCCATCAGCGGGCTATCGGAGCGCCGTTACGGTTTGCTCTTATACAACTTTCCCATGTTTTTTTCTTCCTGCTCATGAATATCTGGGGCGTGGGTGTGAAAGGATATGGCTTGGAGTTTATCCTATGGGCAAATCTGATGGCTTCCTTGATAAGATTAGGCTGGGGTATGGCTTGGGCGCCCCCCATGCGAAGGGAAGACTCCGCACCCTCCAGCTCTACGCTGCTCAGGTATGGCCTATCTATTGCTTTCATGGGGCTTTTAGGAGCCACAAATGATGTCCTTGACCGGATACTTTTAGCGCGGCATTCTCTCGTGGAAACAGCATTGTATGGAGCTGCCTATAAGGTAGCTATGGCGCTGGCTTTGTTTGTTCAAGCTTACAGGCAAGCGGGTGAGCCGCTCCTTTTGGGGGAATATCGAGGCGATGAGCGATTTTTTCAGAGAAGTTGGCTTTTATACCACGGTACAGCCCTTATGGGCCTTACGCTTCTCGGGCTCTGGATGCGTCCATTCCTTACTACTACTTGGGGGGGATGGCTTAGAAGACCAATTTTCCCTGAAGTCTATCATAGCGCTCTGGGGGTAGTACCGATTTTACTCTGGGCTAACCTTCTTGCGGGATCGCTCATCCAGGCTTCTATCTGGTACAAATCCAGGGTCTTACCAGTAGCAGGCTTGGTGATTACGGGCATAGGTAGTTTCATTACATGGGTAGGAAATCTATATGGTATTCCACGGTTGGGCTATGTAGCATCTGCCTGGACGACCCTGGCGGCATACGGTGCGATGGTAGTTATTTCACTCACATGGGGCTACGGATGGAGAAAAGTACTTACTTTGTTTGTTCCACTTTCACTACCTATACTGATAAGCATAGGAGGTACCATTGCAGGTCTCATGCTCTCAGACCCTGGACTGGAGGCTAACCTTCTGCGCTTAGTTGGCTCTGTGATCGCTGTAGGAGGCATTAGCGGTACGCTTTACAGTTATTTGTCTCGGAAGCGCTGACTGGGGCATCGTATCTTTGCTGTATGGCGGGTCATAGCAAATGGGCGCAGATTAAGCGCAAAAAAGCGGTCGTAGATGCCCGGCGAGGCGCTCTTTTTACGCGTCTGGTACGGGAGATTACGGTAGCTGCCCGTGAAGGAGGACCTAATCCAGATTTCAATCCACGCCTACGGCTGGCGATTCAAAATGCTCGTCGGGCTAATATGCCTAAGGACGTAATCGAGCGGGCAATATCCAAGGGCGATTCGGGTACAGAGACCTATACAGAAGTGATTTATGAGGGCTATGCGCCCGGCGGCGTAGCAGTACTCATTGAAGCTATGACAGACAATACCAATCGTACAGTGTCACAGCTTCGTACCCTTTTCTCCAGAGGGGGGGGCGCTCTGGCAACATCAGGGGCTGTGTCTTACTTATTTGAACGGAAAGGCGTATTTACCTTTCCTAATGAGCGGCTCCCCAGCGAGGAAGCCTTTTTAGAAGCGATGATAGAAGCAGGTGCAGAAGATGTAGAAATCGGTGATGGAGCAGCGGTAGTTACTTCGCGCTACGAAGATTTTGGTACGATTCAGGAAGCGCTGGAGAAGCTCAAAATAGAGCCTGAGGAGGCCTCTTTAGCATGGGTCCCTACCTCCTACATTCAGCTTCCGTGGGAGGAGGCTCAGAAAGCTCTGCGTCTGATTGAGCAGTTAGAGGACCACGATGATGTCCAGAAAGTCTATCACAACCTTGCCATGACTGAGGAGATAGCGGCTCATTATGCTGCAGCATCTTAGACTCGTCTTTTCGCACTTTGGGCGACAGGCTTTCCGAATGTGTGCCCGTAGATACAGGTAGAACGAAAATGTGCTTCTAACTTTCAACTTGTGTCGTTATGAAAGGTATATATGAGACGAACTTCCAACTTCCGCATCAGACAAACTTCTACCGGGGAAAGGTCCGTGATGTGTATGAGATAAACTACGATTATCTCCTCATTCTAACGACGGACCGTATTTCGGCATTTGACACGGTTCTATCAGAGACGATACCGCATAAGGGGCAAGTGCTCACAGGCATATCAGACTATATGTTTCGTTTGTTTAGGGAGGAAGTGCCTTCGGCGTGGATTTCAACGCCTGATCCGAATATCCTCCTTATGCGGAAGGTCAGAGTTTATCCTGTGGAGGTGATTATTCGGCGATGTTTGGTAGGGTATGCATGGCGCTTATATCGGACGGGGGGACGGCTTATTAGCGGTGTCATGCTACCGGATGGGCTGATTGAGAATGACCTCTTGCCAGAGCCGATTATCACCCCTACGACCAAGTCGGTCATAGGGCATGATGTGGAGATATCCGAGCGGGAGATTGTAGAGTCGGGGCTCGTACCTCGAGCTCACTGGGAACGGATTCGGGAATACGCCCTTCACCTATTCAAAAAGGGTATAGAAATCGCTGAGAGAGGTGGTATGATCCTCTGCGATGCGAAATACGAGTTTGGGGAATGGGAAGGAGAGGTCTTTCTGGCAGACGAAGTACATACACCAGACAGCTCCAGGTACCTTAAGCTGGAAGGATATTACGAGCGACAGAAGCGCCAGGATCCACAGATTCACCTCACTAAGGAATATGTTCGCGAGTGGCTGATGCGCCAAGGCTTTCAAGGTCAGCCTAATGCTACGCCACCGGCCCTTCCACCTGAAGTGATAGAGGAAGCGCGCGAACGCTACATAGAGGTATATCAGCGGCTCACGGGGCAAACCTTCACACCCCGTTCATATGAGGGGGACATTATAGTAGAACTGCGTGAGCGGTGCGAAGCCGCCGTAGCTTCGCTCTAAGAGGCAATCCCTTCTTCACTAAGGGAGCACCTTATACGCTCGCTCTTTGGCCGTTATTTGTCCAATAGCTCTCGCTAAGCGAGTGAGAAGTGGCTCAATAGATTGAATCATCTCTTCTTCTGGATGGGCGAGAGCCTGTTCTATTTCAGCGAATAGGGTTTTATCTATCGCCGATATATCCCATAGCTTTTGAAGGTGGGGGAGAAGGTTATATCGCTTTAGCACTTCCCAGGCATCCAATAGGTGGCGGTGGCGCGTTCCCTCCCAAATGTCTGTAACGATGAGTTCTCTGACGAGCCGTTCGGGTGGAAATTCTGCGAGGGTACCAAGACCAGCCCAAACTTCTAAGTTCCACTGAGCGGCATGGAGGGCTACTTTGGCGGTCCAGAACTTAGCCAAGTGGGTCAGTAGCCGAAAGGTGAGGTACCTTTCTGAGTAGGGCGGTTTTTCCAGCCATACGGCTTCTAACCACTGTTCTGTCAGCCATGCGAGAGCGCCAGCCCATTTGAGCTGCATGTAGTGCTGATGTAGTTCATGCCGGAAAAGCGGCTGTTCAACCAGAAATCGCCCAAAGACTCGGCGCTGTTGCGCAAAGCGATAAGCCTGGGCCAGCGCATGGACCCCATGTGCGACCACTCCAATACTATTAGCCACTCTGGAAAAGTTCAAAACCTCCATGATGTAGTAGATGCCCTGGCGAGCTTCACCGACAAGATATCCTTCGGAGTCGCGCAGTTCTACCTCACCCGTGGGAACGCTTCGCGTTCCAATCTTATCTTTCAATCTACGAATCAGATAGTTTCGTCCACCTCCACGAGATCGGTCTTGAGGCACTATGAAAAGGGATAACCCTTTTACACTTGCGGGAGCTCCTTCTATTCGGGCGGCTACCACCGCTAAATCAGCTCCCACGTTGCTGGCAAAGTATTTGTCACCTGTGAGTAGCCAAATCTCTCCTGCGGAGCGGGCGATAGTCTGGACATTACTGCCGAGGTCTGAACCTCCATGTATTTCTGTCATCCATGTTCCACCCTGACCGAAAGGAGGCTCCTTTCGGGAGAGCGTGTTCAGGAACTCTTCCCGCCGAGGGCCGTGGTAGTATTTGTAGATCGCCGCCCAAGAAGAAAAAGTCACTGTATAAGGACAGTACAGGCCCGGGTCATAGTACGACGTAATAAACCCTAACATGAAGCTCAGTTGCCAGTTATGCTTTTCTGCTACTTCGTACAGAATTCCGGCGGAATAGCCCGCGTCTAAGAGGTACGCATAACTGGATGGGTAAAGTATTTGATCTATCCTTTCGCCTGTATGACTAAACTGCCGCAGATGAGGTGTGCCCGCCCTGTCTATTGTCATAGAGATAGGCAAACCCTCAGCTTCCCACCAAGATTGGTAGGCTAAAAGACGCTCAGAGATATGCAGTCCTAACTCTTCTGCCAGGAAAGCTACGGGGCCTTTACTGAGTATATCTTCCTTCATGAATGGCAATATAAGATTTTCCAGTCAAGCCTACACTGGGGGCTGAGCAGCCATACGGATATGATTTACCGCTTCGGATAATGGAACTCCCTCCGTTTGTGTGCGGCTGCGGCGGTCTCGGATAGATACGGTGTGTGTTTCGGCTTCTTTTGCCCCTACTACGCAAATGACAGGAAACTTCTGCTGCTCAGCGAGTCGGATTTTCTTGCCAAGTTTTTCATCGCTCTTATCTATGATACAGCGGATATTGGCAGCTGTCATTTGGTCAGCAACATGCCCAGCATATGCAATAAATTTCTCGCTTACCGGTAGGATAGCGACTTGTACAGGAGAAAGCCATAAAGGCAGTTCGCCTGCCGTGTGCTCCAAGAGCACGCCTATAAACCGTTCAAAAGACCCGAGAAGGGCCCTGTGAATCATTACTGGCGTGTGAGGCTGGCCGTCGGAGCCGATATATTCTAATCCGAAACGCTTAGGCATGGAAAAATCCAGCTGAATAGTTCCAAGCTGCCACCTTCGGCGCAGGGTGTCTCTGACGATAAAGTCTATCTTTGGTCCATAAAAAGCGCCATCACCCGGATTTATTTGATAGGGTAGACCGACCGATTGGAGAGCACTCTGTAAGGCATTCTCTGCTTGGGCCCACAGTTCCAGAGAGCCGATGTACTTCTCCGGGCGTGTGGATAGATAAATCTCTCGTTCAGTGAAGCCGAACGTGTCATAGACTTCACTTACGAGTCGAAGAAGGCTTATGATTTCGGACTCTATTTGCTCAGGCGTACAGTAGATGTGGGCATCGTCCTGAGTAAAAGCCCGAACTCGGAAAAGTCCCGTGAGTACGCCTGAAAGCTCATGCCGATGAACCAGCCCAAACTCAAATAGCCTCAGAGGAAGGTCTCTGTAGGAGTGGATTTGCGTGCGATAAACTATGGTACTGCCCGGACAGTTCATGGGCTTTACGGCATAGGGCTGCTCATCTATTTCAGTAAAGTACATGTTTTCACGGTAGTTTTCATAATGTCCGGAGCGTTCCCATAACTGTTGGGTGAGGATGATTGGCGTGCGAATTTCCTCATAGCCATTTCGGAGGAGTTTGGCCCTCATCCAGTCTTGAAGGGCATTGAGAAGGCGCATACCCTTGGGGTGCCAGAAGGGGAAGCCTGGACCTTCCTCATGAAAGGAAAAAAGGTCTAACTGCTTACCAAGGTGCCGATGATCTCGGCGAGCAGCCTCCTCCATCAAGTGAATATATTCATCCAGCAGAGCTTGGTCAGGGAAGCTAATAGCATATACTCGTGTCAGCTGAGGATTACGGCTATCTCCTCGCCAGTAGGCTCCCGCTAACGAGAGTATTTTTACCGCTCGTATAGGGCCAGAGTGCCATAGATGCGGACCTTTACACAGGTCTACGAAGCTGCCTGACTCGTAGAAGGTAATCTCATTTTCGGGGAGCTCTCTGATCAGTTCTACTTTGTACCTATTGCCTTGCTGCTCGTAGTAGGCGAGCGCTTCCTGCTGAGAGACTTTTTTTCGGATGAAGTATTCAGGTTGGGCTGCTAAAGCTAGAAACTTTTCTTCAATGCGTGCAAAGTCATCTGATGAAGGCGCTTCTCCTTCAAAGTCAATGTCGTAGTAGAAACCATTTTCTATCGGTGGACCGATAGTGAGTTTGGCGTGCGGATAGAGAGATAAAATGGCTTCTGCCAAAATATGAGCGCTAGAGTGCCAGAAGACAAACTTGCCCTCGGGGGAATCCCATCCTTTGAGATGAAACTCCGTGGCGTGCCCCACGGGAGACTGGAGTTCGTGAATGGAGCCGTCGGAAGTCGCCGTGAGAATCTCAGTTCCTGCTGGAAGCCCAAGCCGTTCTAAGAGAGAGTACAGGGGG
>JANWXY010000077.1 GCA_025057135.1 Bacteroidia bacterium
GCTCGTTTTCCTTTTTTTTCTCATCCTTTTTTTGTGTCTTGTTTTTTTTTTTTTTTGTTTTGTTTGTTTTTTTTCTTTGTGTCCTTCGGGGGGGGGCGGCCCCCCCCCCCCCCCCCCCCCCCCCGCCCATGAACTCCACCATACTAAAATCTACCACTCATTCTGAGAGTTTTCCCATCCTCCACATCATTTCCTACGCAGGCTGGTATGTGCTCACATATTCTCCGCTACAAGCTGTACCCGCTGTCCATCTGTAACAAGGGCAGCACCTGTCGTAACCAGGGTATCCCCACTTTTCACAGGTCCCACTATGGCTGCTTCACCTCGTTCAGTACTCACAACACGTACGCGGACGCGACGAGCTCGATCTCCACGAACTACGTAAGCGTAAGCAGAAGTATCCTGAAATTGTATCGCATCTATCGGCACGATTAGCGCTTCTGTGGCTTTACTCTGCGGAATGCGAATATATGCAATCAGGTTCGGACGAAGTTGAGCCTTTATGTCGGCGGGTACCTCACGCACTATAACGGTGAATGTACGACTGAGCGGATTGATATTCCGACTCACGTTAGCGATTTGACTAGGGAAAGAAACCCCAAGGTCGGGTATATGCACCTCTACTTCTTTTCCGGCTGAAACTGTGGAAAGAAAACTTTCTGGTATCTCAGACTTGATCTCCCACTGACCACTGCTCACCAGCCGAATAGCAGGCACGCCCGGGGAAAGAATTTCTCCTACTCGGGCTTGTATAGCGTCTACTTGACCGGAGAAAGGCGCTCTGATTTGGGCATTTCGCAGCTGCTCTTCTAGTGTGGCGATAGAGGCTTCTAAGGCCTCTTTATTATTTTTCGTCGTCAGATATTGCACCTCAGAGCCAATACCCTCTTCGTACAGTTTTTTCTGCTTTTCGTAGAGCGTGCGTGTTAGTTCCAAACGGGTCTTCAGCTCGGCTAAATTTTTCCGCAGCACTTCCGCTTCCTGCTCCAAAAGTATCTGACCGGCAGCAACATTTTGTCCTTCCCGAACATAGATTCGGGAAACAGGTGCAAGTATTTTAGCCGATAAGTTTATGACTTCTCTATTGTCTACGCTGCCCTGGAACTGGAGATAGGCGGCGAATGGACGGGGCTTTAAGACTATGAAGCTTACGGGTATCTGACGAGCCAGTCCAAATGCACTATCCTCTGCCTGTATAAGCCGTTCTAACTCGGTAATCTGAGCTTGGAGATTGAGGAGGTCTTGGCGGAGTTTTTCTAATCGGCGCTTTTTCTCTTCCAGAGGCAGAGATTCTACATTTTGTGAAGAGGATTGGCATGCCGTGAGTCCTATCAGGACGGCAGTTATCAGGAGTATGCGAGGCATAGGTTTATCACTTTATTGGATTGGGAGGGTTCCAATGGCTTTTTGCCAGTCTATATAAGCCAAGTAAGCTTCCAGCAGGGCTGTGGTGTAGTTAGTCTGAGCTTGGTCATAGCTCGTCTGTGCTTGTAAAAGCTCTACTGTGGAGCTAACGCCCAGTTCTTGCTTACGCCGAGCGGTGCGTAAAACTTCTTCTGCAAGTTCCAGATTGCGCTGCTGAATGCTGAGATTGCGGAGGTTATTGAGCAGTTGGCGGCGCGCCGTTTCTGCTTCCAGGGTAAGTGCTTGACGAAGCTGAAAAAGCTCATTTTGATTTTTCTGCAGCTCTATGCGAGCTTGACTGATTTGACTGGCTCGCCGCAGTCCGTCAAATATAGGTACTTGGAGCTGCGCACCAACGAAGGCTATGGGAAACCACCGTTTCTTTGTATCCAAGAAATCAAACTCATTTCGTTGGGCTTGTGTAGCTAAGTTTCCTATGGCAATCAGACTGGGTAGATAACTGACTTGATAGCGCTTTAGATTGAGTTCCAGAGCCCGGCGCTGTTGGAGAAGGATTTGATACTCCCATCGGCGACCAAAGTCAAGCTGGCTTTCGGTCAGCGTGTCGGGCAGAAGGCTCATCAGCTCAGCGGGCATCAGGGTATCCGTGAGCACGATAGGCGTGTCTAAGGGCATTCCCATTTGGAGCTTGAGAGCAAGGTAGGAGAGCGCAGTGAGTTCAGTCGCCTTATTCTGCTCGGTGCGGAGATTATTGAGGCTGACCTCTAAGCGTTGGTAATCTAACTTTTCTGCGAAGCCTGACTCGTACAAGCTCTTAGTTTGGCGAACCAGCAGTTCCAGCTGTTGGATGTTTTGCGAGAGTAAGGTAAGGCGCTTCTGCGCTACAAGGGTAGTGTAGTATGCTTTGCTAACAGCCACTACGGTTTCAGTCTTAGAGCGCTGGAAGTTGCGATAAGTGAGCTCTTTAACGGCTTTCGCCGCTTGCAGTCCTACAAAGTAGGTGCCGTCAAAGAGGAGCTGTGTGCCTGTAAGGCTGATTTCCAGGTTGTAAGGTACGCCGAAACGGACAGCGATGAAAGTGCCTCTCGGGGCTCCAAAAAACTCTCCCGGCACAAGCGAAGTCGGGATTTCCACAAAGTAGCGTAGGGAAGCATTCGCATTGACTTGGGGTAAGCCAGCAGCCCGCACCTCATTGATTCTCTGACGGGCAAGTTGATAGTCTAAAAACGCATTTTGCAAAGTCGGAGCATGGGTAAGGGCATACTGGATGCAATCTCGCAGGCTCAATGCCCGAGAGGACTGCGCAAAAACTATCCCCACGAATAAGATTACCTTAGCGGACATAGCTCTGGCGGATTTGATTTTTGTAACTTTCTAAAAGTTGTCGTCCCCGCTCTGTCGTAAAGCTATACAGCAAGAGTAGAATGGTCTCAGCATAAATCTCTGCGATGGTTTTTTGAGCCTGTTCGGCCAAGGCCGGATTAAGTACCACCTGGACGATGACAAAGCTCATCCACAGCGGAAGGATGTCCATTGGCAGGTCTGAGCGAAATATTCCCTCGTTGATAGCCTTCTCTACAGATCGGGTGAGCTGCTTTTGAATAAGCGCCTGTATTTTAGGTAAAACTTGTGCTCGGGCATGTGGTATTACACGGCGCAGCTCTATGTATAAGACTGGATTCAGAGAAATCAAGAGACTATATACATACGAGGCGGTGGCTATCATCGGTAACAGGGCATTTTCAGAGTGGGCTTGATGGATTTGATCTAGGGTATTTTCCATTTCACGGAGAAAAGCCTCTACACACGCCTCTACGAGACTGTCTTTGGAGCCAAAATGTTCATACAGGGTTTTCTTAGAGATACCAAGCTGTTCCGCTATTTGATCCATAGTGGTAGCCCTGACCCCTTGTTGAATGAAGAGCTTCTGTGCTGTGGCGATGATAGCATCTCGCACAATCACGGAAACGCAATAAACTCTGAGAAAGTTCCAAGTTCCCATAGTTTTGTCTTATGCAGCGATTGCGGGTAGGCTGGTTACAGATGGATATTATATGGGAGTCGCCTCAGGAGAATATCGTCCAAGTGGAGAAGCTCCTGTCCACAGGCGAAGCCGATGTATGGGTGCTCCCAGAAATGTGGAGTACGGGTTTTACTATGAATGTGGAAACAGCGGAGCCTCCTGAGGGTACGGCCTGGAAGGCAATGAAAGATTGGGCGTCACGAAAAAATGCACTTTTCATCGGTAGTGTGCAGACTCGCATCGGCATAAAAGCTCGTAATCGTCTATATGCGGTTTTTCCTAATGGGCACACCTTGATTTATGACAAGAGGCATCTATTCCGCATGGCAGGGGAAAATCAATTCTATGAGCCTGGCGATAAACAGCTCCTCGTGGAATGGATGGGATGGCGTTTAGCGCCGCTGATATGTTATGACTTGCGATTTCCTGTGTGGAGCCGCCGCACGCCTCAATATGACTACGATATGCTGATTTATGTAGCCAACTGGCCCGAACTGCGGCATGCTCACTGGGCTGCCCTGCTCCCTGCTCGTGCCATAGAGAATCAAAGCTATGTTCTCGGAGTAAATCGCATCGGATATGACCCGAATGGGCACCGTTATGCTGGGGGAAGCGTCTTGATTGACTATAAAGGTGAAGTCCTCCTGCACTCGGGAAGCGCACAAGGCGCATTTATTGCTGAAATCGGATTAGAGGCTTTGCGGACCAGCAGAGAACGCTTTCCCGCATGGCGAGATGCCGACGCCTTCCAGTTTATACCCAATTCGCCGTGGGGATAGTTGATTTTCCACATCAATCAGGAGTAAGCCGAAGTCGCCTATACCTTTGGCCCTGCGCATGCGGATTGAGACAAGGGGGGATAAGGTACTATGGACGGTAGCCGTAGCGCTTGGGGCTATTGGGCTACTGGTGGTGTATAGTGCCACCGTCAGCCTAGTATTTCGTCATCATCCCGACATGCCCGAATACTATCTGGTCAAGCAGGGGTTAATCTTTCTTCTGGCGCTTTTTTTAGCCTATGCCATCCATCTCACCGACTACAAGAAGTGGGGTCCCCTTTTTGAATGGCTGTGGATAGGGTCGGTACTTCTTCTGAGCTATACCTTTTTCCGGGGGACTGGTGCTCAGCGATGGATTTACATCGGTGGTATTTCTCTCCAGCCCTCGGAGTTTGCGAGATTCTCACTAGTAGGCTTACTATCCTACCGAATGGCCAGAGCCCCCGAAGCCCTCCGAACATGGGATGGATTATGGCCACTCCTGATACGAATTGGTCTCACCTTTATACTCATCGCTCCCCTCAACCTCAGCAATGGCCTATTGCTTCTCACACTGAGTATGATATTTTTGTATATCGGTGGCATGCCCCTCCTGAAGCTATTTCGTCTTGGGGTTATTGGTATTTTAGGCTTACTGGTGCTGTTTTTGACGGCGCCTCGGGCACGCGTGTGGCAGCAGCGTATCCTAAGCTACTGGAAAAATGAACCTCTGCGTACTCAGCCTGCCGATGATTATCAGAGAGCGCATGCTTCACTGGCGGTATATTCTGGGGGGTTGTTTGGAAAAGGGCCTGGTCATAGTACGCAGAGATATTACCTTCCCCAGTCTTACTCGGACTTCGCTTTTTCTATCTTGATAGAGGAATATGGATTCCTCGGAGGGGGGGTCATCTTAGTGCTGTATGGACTTTTGTTGTGGCGATTGGCGAGCTTAGCCTCAGCCGTGGAGGGTTTTGGGCAACTTTTTCTCATAGGCAGTTTTCTACAAATCCTCTTTCAGGTTAGTGTTCATGTCGGTGTCAGCTTAGAGCTCTTGCCTATTACTGGTGTGCCGCTGCCCTGGGTAAGCTTAGGGGGGTCTTCGCTACTGATTCAAGCTCTGATTTTGGGGCTCTCTATCTCTGTCAGCCGAAAAGTTTTTGAAAAAAGTTAGCTGATATGTCGCTGGTAATCGCAGCGGGGGGGACTGGGGGGCATGTATTTCCGGCTTTGGCTGTGGTTCAGGCATGGCGCCGCCGATGGCAGAGTCCGATTTATTGGGTAGGGGTGAGTGGCGGAAAAGAAGAGAAATGGGTCAAAGCCGAAGGAATACCTTTCTATGGCCTACCGATGGCTGGCTGGCAGCCGCGCGCCCGCTGGCGGAATCTGTCACTTCTCTACCGGCTACCTCTGGCTTATTGGGCAGTGGAAAAGCTATTGAGACGATTGCGTCCCCATGCGGTCTTCTCTACAGGTGGATACCCAGGTTTGATGCCTGGGCTTTGGGCTGCTTTACATCATCGCCCTCTATATCTACTGGAGCTCAACTCCTATGCGGGAAAAACTATTCGCTGGCTTAGTCGCTGGGCTACACAGACCTTCGGAGCTTTCCCTAAGACCTCGGGCGTACGAGCGCATCATGTGGGCGTTCCCGTTCGTTTTCTCGCAGAGGACCGTTTGCGCTACACTTCTGAGGAAGCTAAGAGGAGCTGGGGGATGCCTTCTGATTGTCCGCTGATTCTTATTATGGGCGGCAGTCAAGGTTCCTCTGCCCTTAATAAGGCGGTGGCATCGTGTGTATCCACTTGGGTGAGAGACGGGGCTTGTATTCTTTGGCAGGTCGGACGGGATAGCCCTGTACAGTCGTCCGAGCAGATACGCGTTCTACCTTTTATACAGGATATGACACGAGCCTATATTGCAGCTGATATTGTAGTAAGTCGTGCTGGGGGCTCTACCCTTGGCGAACTGGCTTGGTGGGGGAAAGCGGCTGTCCTCGTACCCTCGCCGTATGTCGCAGAAGACCATCAGCGTAAAAATGCTGCTACTTGGGCTGCGCATGGGGCTTGCATAGTCGCAGAAGAGGAAAATGTAAATGCCCTCAATCAGGCTGTCCTTCGTTTGCTGAGACATCCCCATGAGCGTCAGGCCTTGGCACAGGTAGCGCATTCATTAGCGCGAGTCAGTGCCGCAGATGATTTAGCGGAATATCTCCATCGTGCAATCTATGGCATTCCCTGAGAGGCTAAGATTGTGGGGCATAGGTGGCGTAGGCATGAGCGCCATCGCTCAGCATTTACTGCGTTTAGGCCATCAGATTAGCGGTTATGATAGAGAGCCCTCGCCTTTTACGGATATTTTAGAAAAACTAAAAGTTCCAATAGATTATGTGCCTTCACTTGAACGATTACAAGAGGCAGAGGGCATAATTTATACACCTGCCATACCCTCGGACTTTCCTGAGTGGTCGGCTGTGCAAGTGCGCCGGTTGCCCACATGGCGACGTGCTCAGGCTCTGGCTATGATTGCTGACTCTTACGAAGTGATTGCCGTTGCAGGTGCTCACGGAAAAACGACTACGAGCGCTATCCTTACTTGGCTACTTCATGCGATTGGTGAGTCTCCGACGGGATTTGTAGGGGGGCTAATGCGTAACTTTGGAAACAACTATCTCGCTGGTTCTAGCCCTTGGATGATTGTAGAAGCCGATGAGTATGATCGGGCAATGTTGCTTTTGCATCCTCAGCACGCCATACTTCAGAGCATAGACCCAGACCATTTGGAGATTTACGGTTCGCCCAAGGGGTTAGAGGATGCTTATAGGGCCTTTGTTCAGCAGGTTAAGGGTTTACTTGTTCTTGGTCCGAGTGTGCCAGATTTAGGGCGTCAGGCTATACGCTATACTCTTCGCCACTATGAAGCTCAGGGAGAACGAATAACTTTTGCCTATGAGTGGCAAGGCCATAAGCGAGAAGCGGCATGGGGACAGATTGGGCGTCATTTTGCTGAAAATGCCGCTGCGGCTCTTACCCTTTTGGAGGCTTTAGGATTTGACTTTGACCGGCTGCGGAATGCACTGATGGGATTTTGTGGAGTGGCTCGGCGGATGGAGGTTATTCCGGTTGGGGATCACGTTATTGTCAGTGATTACGCGCATCATCCTACGGAGATTTTGAGGACGCTGGAAGCACTTCGGGAAGCTTTTCCTCAAAAGAAGCTGGTAGCTATTTTTCAGCCCCATCTGTATAGTAGGACCGCCTTCTTTGCCAAAGAATTTGCCTACGCATTAAGTGCAGCCGATTTCATTTTGCTTTTCCCCATTTACGCCGCGCGTGAGCCTTCCACACAGCATGTTAGTAGTATGTTAATATCTCAACATTTGAGCACACCTCATGTGGAGGTCGTACCTTCGGACCCTAATATGGGATGGAATAAGTTGCTTTCTAATCAGCCCCCCAGCGTGTTTGCCTTCATGGGAGCGGGTGATATATATCAGATGATACCTTCGGTTCAGTTGTACTTAACAGAAAAGTAGATGATGCTGCGCGCATTTAGAGTATTTTCCGTTGGTGTGGGCTTTTTTGGAGGGTGGATCGTCGGGGATGGTTATTATGTGAAGATGCGCAGTTCGGGTAAGTGGATTCTCCATGGAGAGGGGCCGTTGTGGGACTCTGCCTGGGTAATGCGGCATATTTACGCGGTACGAGCGCCTTCTCCTTCTATGTGGATATGGTCAGTTTCCGAGGCTTTGGGGGAGCAGCAAGTGTTTGAAGCGATAAAGTTCCACTACACTGGAAAGGGAGATGGCCGCATTTACGCTCGTACGCGGACTCCTATCGCTCGCGTCAATCTCCCTATCCGAGAGTATTATTTGGATGCGCAAGGACGGAGGCTACCTTTCGTGCGCCCACTGGATGTATCTATTGTGGATGCTCCCCGTTGGGATAGTATTGCTTTTGAACACATACTCGAGTTACTGCGTGAAAAGCCTCTGTATCGTGAGATGATCAGCCGAATCTACCAAGAGATAGATGGCGTCTGGCACATGCATTCAGAGGTCAGTTCTGAGACCTATGTGTTAGGGCGCACTCCTCACCTGCGGGTTGGACTCAGACAACTTGATGTATATTTGCATTCATTTCGGCCTATGGTAGGCGGAAATGCCTGCAAAAAGGTCATACTTTACATACCAGATCAAATAATATGCCAATAAAATGAAGGTCATGCAGGATATTTTTGGTGTCGTAGATATTGGTACCCAGCAAGTTCGGGTGGCTATCGGACAGCCTGACCCGAAAGGCGGGGTAAGTGTGTTGGGTATAGGAATAGCTAACTCTGATGGTATAGATGAAAATGGGGTAGCGAACATTGACCGCATGGTCGCTTCCATCCAAGAGGCTTTCCAGAGAGCCATTCATCAGTCGGGTACGGCTATATCGCGTGTTTGGGTGGTCGTTCATCACATTCACATGCAGGGAGACACGACGGAGGCAATCATAACCTTTCCTAATCCTGATCATGAGATTAATGTGGCAGACCTGGAACGCCTAAGGCAGCAGGCCGTGCGCCGTCCATCTCCCCCCAATATGGAGCTTCTCCATGTGATTCCTCAGTATTACAGCATAGACCATCGGTCTCAGGTGCAGGATCCCCTGGGCATGGCGGGCATTCGCTTAGAAGGGCATTTTTACCTCGTATATGCCCCTCAGACTCACCTGAATATGCTTCGGAAATGTTTCCAGCGCTTGCAGATAGAAGTAGAGGGGTTTGTAGCGCGTCCCATCGTCACAGCTGAAGTGCTCTTACCTAAGGAGTATAAAAGTTCGGGCTGCGCTTTGATTTATATGGGGACGCATTCTACTTCTTTGGTGGTGTATGAGCGTGGCATTTTGAGACATTTTGCTGTATTGCCTATTGGGGGACATCAGGTGTCGGCAGACATTCGGGAAATGCTACGATATGTACTGCCCCACCACGCCGAAAAGATTAAGGTGGAGGTTGGCGTAGCTTTCGCTGCTCATGTGGAGGAGGGAAAAGTCCTGCGCCTGAGGTTATCCAAGGAAATGGAGCCTGTGGATATTCCTTATCGTCTGCTTGCTAAGGTGATCCAGACCCGTTTAGAAGAGACAATGGTATTCATAGGTCAAGAGATAGATAAGCTCAACCTGCTTGGCAAGCTATATGGAGGTATCCATTTGGCGGGGGGAGGAGCGCTGATGAAGGACATTGACTCTCTCGTGGAGTATGTTCTCGGTGAGCGGGTGTATGTACTCAAACCTCACTCCATCTTAGGGAGAGGGATAATTGACAAGGTAGATAACCCTCGCTTCGCTGGGGTGATAGCGGCATTATATCTGGTTCCGATGATGAGAGAGTTTATTCCACCTGTGCCTGAGACCACCAATACACCTTCTAAAAAATCTAAACAATCTAAGTCTCCGCCTCGTTTCATTCAAAAAGTGCGCAGTCTACTTGAAAATAGTCTCAGGCTGCCTCAGGACCTTATAGAATGAAAACTCAAAAATAAACCTATATGAGCCTTTCGTTTCCGCAAGAAAGTCCGCCGCCGATTATCAGTGTATTAGGTGTCGGGGGCGCTGGTTGCAATGCAGTATCAAACATGTTTCGTCAGGGCATTCATGGTGTTGAGTTTTTTGTCTGCAACACCGATAGTCAAGTTTTAGGTCGTAGCTTAGTACCCAATCGCCTCTTGATTGGACAAAAACTGACGGGCGGATTAGGGTGCGGAGCTGACCCAGAACGCGGGCGTCAGGCAGCAGAAGAGAGCATAGATGATATTCGTAATCTTTTCTCGCCTCACATTCGGATGGTTTTCCTCACTGCGGGCTTAGGTGGTGGAACGGGCACTGGGGCTTTGCCCGTGATTGCCAAGCTTTACCGAGAGATGGGGCTGCTCACTGTCTCAGTTGTGTCTATGCCTTTCAGCTTTGAAGGAGAGCCTCGGCGTAGAAATGCTCTGATTGGTCTCAGCCGGTTAGAGGAGCATGTAGACGCCTTAGTCGTCATTCACAATAATAACATCCTTCGTGTGGCTTCTAAGAATATGCGTCAGAAGGATGCGTTTCTCATGGCTGACCAGGTACTCTACAGAGCCGTCCGGGGCATAGCAGAAATGATCACCAAGCCAGGGTATATCAATGTGGATTTTGCTGACGTAAAGACGATAATGCAAGATGGAGGATATGCCTTATTGGGCATGTCTACACAGCGTGGCGAAAACCGTGCTCTCATGGCGGTGGAGGAGGCGCTTAGCTCGCCCTTGTTAGACAATGTGGATATACGCGGGGCTAAGGGCATTCTTGTGAATATCACTGCCTCAGAAGACACGATTACCATTCAGGAGACCGAACAGATTATGAATCGCATACAGGAAGCTCTGGGCGATTCTAATACCCAGATTATTATGGGGCAGATATATGACGATCAAGCGGGTGAGGACCTTTCTCTGACGATTATTGCTACGGGCTTAGCGCGTCCTGACAGTATCCAGCCGATTGAGCCTTCACCTCGCAAGCCCGCTAAGAATTCACCGCCTATCATACAGCCCCTCCAGACAGAGATACCTGTGGATTCAGCGCCAACTCTCCCTAATCCTTCTCATTCTCCCCTAACCTTCAACCTACAGGAGCGAATAAGACAGCTCAGTCAGGATGCTCACGCCATAGAACGTGCTCGTCATACGCCTGCTTACACTCGTTATGGGATTACGGCGCCTACGCCACCGCTTTCTTCTACTCGTATAGAGCCACCCACAGACGATAGCTATCCTCCTTTCCGCAGAAATAATCCTCACCTTTACGATAATGCTGACTGAGAGCGCTTATCCTGCTATTTATTATTGGGGCGGAGGAATATTTTATGATGGCTCTGTATGCAGTCTCTTTGGCTCCGATACATCAAGCTTTTGACTATAAGTCTGGAAGCGCGTTTTGAGCTCGCCCTGGGTAAATGGGCTGCTCGACTACTAACTGTGATTCTATTAGTCTCCTCTTTGGCCGTCACTCTATTACTACTGACCGCTGCTGTGGTAACTTGGGCAGCGGGAGCCGTGCGGTGGGGCTATGGTTTTCTCATAGGAGCAGGATTATGGGCAGCGCTCTCTTTTGTAGTTACTACTTTCGGACATTCTCTTCTACGCAGACAAATGATATCCCGAGAAGCGATCTATCGCCTCCGTCTAGCCCAATCAGGAATGCGCCTTATAGAACGCTCTCTGTCTGACTCTCCGGGAGAAAAAGGGCTATTGCCGGGGCTGATGGGACACATCGGAAGGCTGCTATGGTCCATCGTCAAGCAGTGGTTGAGGAAGTGGGTTCCTTTCCTATGAGTATCTTGGAAGCATGGAAAAGGGCTTCTCCACAGCCACTTTGGCTTATAGACCCTGATCGTCTGTCTCTATCGGCATATAGGACTGCTGCTGAGGCGTACTTAAGTGCGGGGGGACGATGGGCTCTGGTGGGTGGAAGTTTTATGTCCCATGCTCCAGTAGATGAATGGTGTGTCGCCGCTCGTCGCAGTGTGCCCTTACCCTTAGTGCTTTTTCCTGGCAGTCCTCAGCAGCTCACAGAGTCCGTAGATGCGCTTTTGTTTCTATTCCTCGCCAGTGGTCGTAATCCTCATTACCTGATTGGCGCCCACGTAGAAGTGGCGCCTTTACTCTACCGATGGGGGGGAGAAGTTATTCCGACTACTTACATCTTGGTCGGGCAAGCGAACCGCACCGTGCATTACATCACGCAGACTCTGCCTATACCAGCAGACAAACCAGAGCTCGTACAAGCCACAGCACTGGCGGGATGGTATCTGGGGCAAAAAGTCATATACATAGATGCCGGTAGTGGCGCGGACGTTTCCCCCTCACCAGAAATGGTCCGGGCGGTGCGCGATAGACTTTCTATACCGATTATAGTGGGTGGGGGGGTGCATACGCCCGATGTCGCTGCGTCTCTGATAGAAGCAGGTGCAAACTTTGTCGTCATAGGCACCGCTGCTGAAAAATCTCAGTTTAGCCGTACCTTCTGGGAAGAATTTTTCAGCTTATGTCAGTCATAGTCTTCTTATATGCCATATTAGGAGGGTTAGACTTTTCTCAGGGAGATTGGAGCCTCGTCGGTGTGAGCCTCCCCAACTATGACCCTCATCCTCTGCAGCAGCGCTACACTGCTTTTATCATTCAGGATAAAGCCGTCCTGCAAGAGATGCAGCGTCTCTGGCATGGGCGGACCTTTTACGAAGACTACTGCGACTATCACTATGTGCTCAAGTTGTATCAGGGGCGCCGCTTAGTGAAAACTCTCAAGCTCAATCTCCGTTGCGGCTACATCACCGAAGGCGTTTTTTCATATACCTTCTCCGCAGAGTGGTTAGAAAGGTTTTCTGAATCCTTTCGTCCGATAGCATGGTCCAGAGTCTGGTTTCGTCGCAATGAAAATCTCAGAAATGCTGTTCAAGCCCTTTTGGACGCTCCAAATGTATATTTCTATGAAGAGCCTGAGCCTTACTTATATGGGGGACGGTTTATTATTGCTCTGGATAGCATTCATTGGCGGGTGGATAGAGATTCCCTGTACAGCAGCGTAAAAGCACAGGTGGAGAAACTTTTTCCCCCAGGACGGGCATATATTCGCCCATACTTCTTTTTCATGGATGATAAGTCGTTGCTGCACTTTAGATTTGAGGTGTTTTGTGAGCGTCAAGACTACGAGATGTACGGTAAAAAACTTAGCGTCTCTGTGGAATGGCAGCCGCATATCGGACCAGATGAAGCTAAACGGCTAATTCTAATCGGGGTCAATCGAGAGAAATTTTTCGCTTACGTACGAGCATGGCAGCAGAAGCATGGCGCTACCTCCGAAGTACCTGATTGAGCCCTAAGAGCCCCAATGCCGTAACTCCCGCCGTCCAGAATATGCTTACATAACCTGAAAACCATCCAAGAGTTCCCTCTATCCCAAGAGATATGCCTAAAAGTGCTGGAAGTGCCCATTTTACGAAGGGGTAATCGCCCCTGGGGGTCAATCGTGAAAATATAAACA
The DNA here is from genome assembly GCA_025057135.1 of Bacteroidia bacterium. Lineage (GTDB taxonomy): Bacteria > Bacteroidota > Bacteroidia > SpSt-205 > SpSt-205 > SpSt-205. The sequence continues at coordinate 13,203 of JANWXY010000077.1, forward strand.
GTCCCAGCAGCGGTCCATATGTGTAACCAGAAAATCGTAGAAAGGCACCTAAGATGTGCTTCTCTCGCGGAAGCGCAGTATAGCCTATTAGAAGAAGCCAGAATACCAATGTCCAAATCAAAAAAACAAGGTTTTTCATCCTGGGAGTTTCATACCGCCGAGGTAATAAATTCCGAAGGACTGCTGTAGTGAGAGCCGTCAGACTTCCGTCTGCGCTAGAAAGGGCGGCGGCACTCACCCCTAAGACAAAAAGAACTTGAATTGGTTTGCTTTGATGCTGGACTACAAGGGCAAAAATTTCATCTGGGGCTGCTGAGAAGCCCGCATAGTCGGCGTATCTCCACAAAAGATGACCTAGCCATAAAAATAGAAGATTTACGGGAAAGAGAAGCGCGCCATAGAGAAGGAGATTTTTTTGAGCCAGGGACAAGGAAGGCAGACTGAGGTTTTTTTGCATTTGGTCTTGATCTAAGCCCGTCATGGAGAGCGCTATAAATGCTCCGGCTAATAAATCTTTGAGCCAGAAGTGTGCAGCTGTGGGAGAAAGCTCTATGATCTTCGGAATATCTGTATCTGGGAGAGGATACCTTAAGAGGTAGAGGCATGTGTAGAGGGCGGCGGCTAAAAAAACCGTAGTCTGAAAAAAATCTGTGTATATTAGAGCCCCAATTCCACCCCGCATCGTATACAGAAGCATGATTAGTAGAGCACATGCAGCGAGCAGAGGAAAGGGAGGATTACCCAAAAAAGGTTGTAGCACCCACAGAGCTAAAAATAGTCTCAAACTGCTGCCTATCGCCCGGGAAATGATAAAGAAAGCAGTTGCGGTCTTTTCGCCAGCCGCTCCTAACTGATAGCAGAAGTATTCATAAACGGATGCGCGGGCATACTTGTAGTAGAGCGGCAGCAGCCCATAAGCGATAACTGCGTATCCAAGAAAATACCCAGCAACGACTTGTAAATAGGTCCAACCGTCACTACGTACACTCCCCGGTACCGAGAGGAAAGTAATCGCCGATAGTGCAGTGCCTACCATGCCATAGCTTACCCATAGCCAGTGGGCGCGACGCTGGGCGACATAGAAGGTATCAAGGGAGGCTCGAAAACTGCGCTGCCGCTCTGCTATCCAACTGATTCCCCAAAGCGCTGCGACATATGCAAGCGCTATCCACTCCACATCAGTAGATGAGCTGACTCATTCCAAGTCCGACTAATTCTACTTTGTTCGTCACGGCTTGAAGGAATAAAATCGCGTCAATAATCTGCTTTTTGTCAGCGTATGGAGTGATTGTTGAAAGGCTGGCTTCCACAGCCTTAATGTAGTCTCGCAGGGCGTCCTCAAGAGACTTCATGGACTTTTCATTTGCCTGAACCGAAGGCACTTTGAGGTCATTGGGACTCTTTGGGTCTAACTTAGCGAAGGGCAGATACTGAAGAATGCGATATAGGCGAGTAAGCTTGGCGATGTAGATACGCGTGAGCTCAATTTTGTCCATCTTCTCTAAGTCTCCGAGGGAGTAGATGATAGTGGCGCCTCCCGGAAGTTGAGTAGCTGTGGTTGGTTGAGAGGTGGATTGAGTCTCTTGGGCATATACAACCGACAGCCACATCGGCATTACGGTCAGGATGATGTAAATCTGACGAGTCATACGGCTATATCAGTTTTTCTTTTGCTGGATGGTATTCTTTTTGCGTAGATAATCTTGCGCTTTGTCATCCATGCCTAAGTGCGTCGTTACTTGAATGAGGCTCTGGAGGAGCGCCATATCTTCTGGTAGCTGCTCATGTGCCTTTTCTAAATGGGGTAAAGCTAAACGGAAATACTCCTGCATTTTTGCAAAATACTTTTGTTGGAGTTTCTCGTCTCGCGTTTCGTTATACTTGGCGCTTAGCTCCGCTGCTTGATTGACGTAATAAGCTCCGAGATTATACCTGGCGTTGAGATTGTTGGGATTTAGAGCGAGTACCTGCTGATAATAGGCTGCGGCGGAGTCAGGATTGATTCGCTCCCAGAGCTGAGCGTAGATGACCATATAGGTTTCGTTTTTAGGGTCTCGTTGAAGTTCTTGACGGAAGCGTTCCAAGGCTTTTTCCTGCAAGCCAGGATTTTGGAGGTAAAGGTTGAGTTCAGCTCGACGGATATTATCATCTGTTGGAAACTTACTACGGCCTTCGTTTGCTATGGATAGCGCCTTCTCCGTATCGCCTTTGCCGCCATACGCATTTATTAGGGAGGAATATACGAAGGGTAGTAGCTGACCCTCCTGCTCCTTCGGTAGAGGTTTTTGGGCGGCTAAGGTGCGAGCCTTCTCAAGGTCCTGGATGGCTGCAGTGGTATCTCGCAGTTGCAGATTTACGATTCCTCGGAGGGCATACGGGGGATAAAACTCCTTTTGTCCTATCATTTCATATAGCTCTAAGGCCCATGTGAAGTGCTGACGAGCATCGGCAAGTTTTTCTTTCTGGAAAAGCTCAAATCCTTTGAGATACAGCACACCAGAGGCTTGGGCCGCTGTCAGTTTCAAGTCATTCTCAAACTCCTTTGCTGCATCTTGTTCTTTACACTTTCGGATGGACAGAATGACTTCCTCAAAGAGATTTGGGTACTTATTCAAAACGCCCTGTGGGTCCTTACTGGAAAGGAGCATGCCCATATACGCTCGGCCGCGCAGCATATAGGCTTTTGCGATGTCCTTGGGTTTGAGAAGCTGAGGGGAAGCTAACGCCTCCTGGAGGAAGTTTAGCGCTTTTTCATATTCCGCATCTTGGACAGCTAAAGCGGCAGATGTAACCTTGCTCTTCTGGGCCCACAACGAGATGATAGCTAACCCGAATGCCCATATTCGCATGGGACAAACATACACAGAAAAAATCAGCAATAGCGGCTGCTCTGTTGAAACTCTGTAAGTACCTTACCTTTGAAGCATGCGAAAAGCCCTGTACATTACGGGCGGGAGTCTAATACTCCTACTCTTGGCCGCAGGGATTGTACCGCTTCTTTTTCGCGGGAAGGTAGATGCCCTCCTCAAAAAGGAGATTAATCGGCGGCTCAATGCGCAGGTGGATTATCAAAGATTGGGCATCTCTATGTTCAGGCACTTTCCGGCTCTGACTATTCGTTTAGAGGGGCTCACGGTGGTCAATAAATATCCCTTCGCAGGAGATACTCTCCTGAGCTGTGGAGCACTGGATATTGGCGTGGATGTGTTGAAAGCAATTAGGGGAGAAGTCGAAGTAACGCGCTTCTACCTGATAGAACCGCGCATTTATGCTCAGGTTCTCAGAGATGGACGCGCCAGCTGGGATATTACTCTACCGGATACCTCTGCTGAGAAAGCGCCCGCTGATACCACTCCGACTAAGTTCAAGTTGGGATTACGCCGCTACGAGATACGCAATGGACTCATCACATACTGGGATTCCTCACTGGGTATTTACACTCGTCTGGTGGGGCTTACTCATAGTGGAAAAGGGGATTTCACGCAGGATGATATGACGCTGGAGACCGATACGCGCATAGAGCAAGTGTTTTTCACCTATGAGGATGCGTCATATCTGAAAGGACAATCGCTTACCGCAGGGATAGATTTGGATATCAGTTTTCCGGCAGGTCGGTACAGTTTGCGACGGGGGGATATTCAGCTAAATGCGCTCCCCCTCAGCCTCACAGGTACGGTCACTTTGCCTGACACTGTACGTACACTGATGGATTTACGCTTTGCAGCACCCAACGCCTCTCTCAAAGAGCTGCTTTCTCTCATACCCGCAGCATATCGTAAAGGATATGAAAGTCTCTCCACCGAAGGAACGCTGCGATTGGAGGGATATGTGCAAGGGGAAATAGTAGATACACTCTTGCCGGCCTTCGGCTTGCAGCTGTCCGTAGAACGAGGACGAATAGCTTACAAAGACCTCCCCAAGCCAGTGGAGGATTTAGAGCTTCGGCTGAAAGTGCAGAGTCCAGCGAGAACCTTGGAAAGCCTTCAAGTGCGATTAGATACTCTGTCGCTCAAAGTGGGCGGGAGCTACCTGCGTGCCCAAGCCATCACTCAGGGACTGAATACAGTCGCCATCCAGGCGGCTATCGCTGGACAGGGTAATCTCACAGAGTTTGCCAGTGCCTTTCCCTTAGGATATGAGATGAAAGGTAACTTTGATGTGAATGTACGCGTTCAGGGCGTGTATGGGGAGAAACGGCTCCCCGCTGTGACGGGTAAGTTCCTCTTGCGCAATGGCTACGTAAAAGCATCTGACTTTCCCACACCTGTGGAAAACTTAGAGATAGACTTTTCTGCTGAGAGCTCGGACGGCACCCCAGCCAACACCACAGCTCAACTTCGCCGATTGTATGCCATCGTGGCTAAGGAACCGGTGGAGGTTTCTCTGACCCTCCAAAACTTAGATGCCCTCAACTATAATCTCACCGCCAAAGGGCAAGCCGATTTAGCCATCTGGACTAAGATTTTCCCCATAGAGAGCACTACCGTGACCGGCAAGCTCAATTTAGACCTAACAACAAAAGGCAATCGTGAAGCACTGGAAAAACATGATTATGCTCGCCTGCCCACGACGGGAACCCTGACCATACAGAACTTTTCGTACAAGAGTTCCAGTCTGCCTCAGGGAGCGACGATTAGTCAGGCCAATCTTACTTTTACTCCACAAAATCTTCTGCTCACAGGTTACCGCGGCACTGTCGGGCGGTCAGATATCGCTTTGGAGGGCCGCTTGGAGAACTACCTAGGGTATGTGCTGAGGGATGAGAAAATCGTTGGAGCGCTCTCTTTGGTCAGTAACCGATTGGACTTGAATGAGTGGATGACGAGCGACACTGCCAAATCGCAGAGTCAGCCCCAGACCGATACTACCAGTGCTTTGGAGGTGGTAGTCATCCCCGCAAATGTAGATTTTACCTTCCAAGCTCAAATCAAAGAGCTTTTATATGAAAAAATGACTTTTCAAAATGCCCGGGGGCGAGTGATTGTGCGAGATCAAGCAGTTCGTTTAGAAGGCTTTGAGATGGAAGGTTTCGGGGGAAAGTTTGCTCTGTCGGGCAGCTATATAGCGCCAGACAAAAACTCCGCACGCTGGGACATGCAGTTCAATATGCGAGATGTTCAAATAGAGGCTATCGCTCAAAACTTCACTACCCTGCGGCGCATAGCCCCTATCGTAAAGAGCACTCAGGGGCGAACCAATCTCTCTTTTTCCGCTCAGAGTGCTTTGCGTCCCGACTTTATGCCCGAGCTAAGTACGCTATCTGGAGGCGGTTTTGCTGAAATCCTTCAAGCGGTCGTGCAAGGCTCAGCCTCTCTAACTGCGCTCGCTAACTCAGCGAAAATGCCCCAGCTCAGCACCTTGCGTTTAGCTAATACTTCTATTCGTTTCAAGCTGGTGAATGGTGCCTTAGAAGTAGAGCCTTTCAGTTTTACGGCAGGTGATATAAAAATGGATGTCAGTGGGCTCACGCGGTTAGACCAGACCATAGCTTATGCCATAGGCTTGGAAGTGCCAGGGGCATGGGCACAGAGCTTTCTTCAAGCAGCTAACCTTCCCATACAAGCTCCTACTTCCATCAAGTTAGTGGCAGAACTGGGGGGCACCGTGACGCAGCCTAAAATCCTTGGTATCCGTCCAGAAAAGGGTGCTGGAGCCGCTGTGGGAGAGGCCATTGCTTCTCGCATAGAAGCGGAGAAAGCTCGCTTGGAGGCAGAGGCTCGCCGCAAAAAAGACAGCATAGAGGCGCTTGTCCGGGCAAAGGAAGACAGCATACGCCGAGCAGTAGAAGAACGCCGCCGTCAGGAAGAAGAGCGTTTGCGCCGAGAAGTAGAAGAGCGCCGCCGTCAAGAAGAGGAGCGGATTCGCCGAGAGGCAGAAGAGCGTCGTCGCCAAGAAGAGGAACGCATCCGCCGCCAAATAGAGGAGGAGCGGAAGAAGAAGGAACAGGAAATTAAGAATCGCCTCCCATTCCCCCGATGAAGTAAAGGGGCGTTACCTTTGAGTCTGTGCGTACCGCTCTACGGATATTTGCTCACGGCAAGGCTGTCAATCGTCGCCTGTATGTCGCTGTCTTAGCCTTTTTCCTTTTCAACCTCTTCAATGTCTTTTCGCTCGCTCTGATTATACCCTTCTTGGAAATACTTTTTGCCCAAGCTGCCGAGCCCGCTCCTATGCCCTCTTCCTTTTCCGTAGAGGGTTGGAAAAAATACCTTTTTTACCAGCTGTATCTTTTCAGAGTCACTGAGGGGCCCATGCAGGCTTTATTTTACTTCAGCATCGCCATAGCGATAGCTATCCTGCTCAAAAATGCCTTTCGCTATTTGGCGGCGTGGAATATGGTTCGCTTTGAAAACACGGTAATAGAGACGCTGCGAAATCGCATATTCGCTCACCTTACTCAGATGCCTCTGAGCTTCTTCGTCAGAAATAAGAAGGGGCGCCTGCTTAATCTCGCTACTCAGGACGTACAAGTTATCCAAGAAGCCACCATAGGTACAATATACAACCTTCTGAATGATCCGATCACGATGCTCTTTTACTTAGGCACGATGACCCTCCTGTCATGGAAGCTAACAGTTGTATCTCTCCTAGTCCTACCACTGACAGGCTGGATGATCAGCAGATTGGCGAAAACTTTACGGCGACGAGCTCATCAGGGGCAGCAGCGCATGGATCAGGTTCTGAGCATTTTGGATGAGTTTCTCACTGGCGTACGGACCGTGAAAGCCTTCGGCGCTGAGGTCCGAGAGCAAAATCGCTTCCAAACCGCCAATGCTCAATATACGCGATTCATGACCGCTCTGCGCCGCCGTATGGAGCTGGCTTCTCCTCTGACGGAGGTGCTGAGTGTGATAGTCGTTTTAGGGCTTCTATATTATGGCACATTCTCAGTGCTGAATGGCTCTTTGAAGGCTTCGGAATTCATCACATTTATTGCCATTTTCGGGCAGTTTCTCAGTCCTATGAAAACCTTCAATCAAGCTCTCTCTCGCCTACAAAAAGCGATAGCCTCCTTCCGTAGAATTGAAAGTCTTTTGAATCAGCCTACTTCCGCAGAATATCAAACCGGACTTGCGCCGATACGGGCGATACGAGAGGGTATTCAACTGGAAAGCGTAGCCTTCAGGTACGGGGAAAAAGAGGTTTTACGGGACGTTTCTTTGAGAATACCCGTGGGAAGCCGTGTGGCATTTGTGGGACCGTCGGGAAGCGGGAAAACGACTCTGGCAGACCTTATAGCGGGATTCTACCGTCCCACAGCAGGGACTATTCGTATAGACGACTGGGATTTATCTGAAATAGACCCGCTGTCCTATCGTCGCCTCTTAGGTATCGTCCCACAGGATGGAATGTTGTTTCATGCGACCCTTTTAGAAAATATCACCTACGGCACGGAGGGAAAGGTGGATGAGCAACGGGTCTGGGAAGCACTGGAAATGGCTCAGGCGCGCAGTTTCGTTGAAGAACTTCCAGAAGGGCTATATACGATTGTCGGGGAAAGAGGGCAGAGGTTTTCGGGAGGGCAGCGACAGCGATTAGCTCTGGCCCGAGCCCTATACCGCCAACCGCAGCTTCTCATCTTAGATGAAGCCACCTCCGCGTTAGATAGTGAATCAGAAGCTCGCATCCATCAAGCATTGGCCCAGCTTCCTCGGACTTATACGCTGATTTTGATAGCCCATAGATTATCCACAGTGCGTCATGCAGACTGGATATATGTCCTACATGAGGGCAGCATTGTAGAAGAAGGAACGCATGAGTCACTTTTGGGTCGAGGCGGACTTTATGCCCGATTATATAATCTCCAAGCCGTATAGGTGAATGCGCTCAAAGTCTCCAATTTCACTTCTGATACTTAGAGGTTGCCATTGCTTGGGGAGCTGCTGAATCCGTTTTCGCGTCGGCATCTGTGTCTCTATCTGCCACTTTCTGGCTTTCATAGGCCCTCTGTCGTGCGGTGGAGTAGTTTTGAGTAGCCGTCTTATGAAGGATTTTTAGGCTATTCTTCACAAGTTATATCTCCTACATTTGCGGTATGCAGAAGTGGTGGTCAGCGATGGTGCTTTCCCTCCTGATAGGATGTCAAGGAAACTCTACTTCTGGGAAGGAGGATTCGCCTCCACAATCCAACTTTTCTACTCCGGAGATGCAAGCTGAGCTATGGCGGCGGGCTGCGGATAGCCTCACACTGGCGCGTCAGCAGGTGATTCTGCAAAGCCTCCTCAAAGCCGCTGATAGAGAAGGGTGGGGAGGAGCAGTGCGATATTGTCATGCGGCTGCGGAAACGCTGACCTTTTATCGGGGGGAGAAAATAAGCTTCCAGCGAGTCGCTCTACGCAATCGCAATCCCCGTAACGCTCTCGCTGATTCCTTAGATAGGGCTGCTTATGACCGCTTCCTTCAGACGGGGTCTAAGGAAAGTATGATCCTGATGACAGGGAGCAGCACCTATCGCTATTATCGCCCCATTTATATACCTATGGAGCAGTGCCTCAAATGCCACGGTAAAAAAGAGCAGCTGGACGCTCAGGCTCTGACCGAAATCCGCAAACGCTACCCGAAAGATCAAGCGATAGATTTTTCCATAGGTGATTTGCGAGGTATGTGGAAAGCGGAAATTCATCCCTGATACGGCTAACTTCGTGAGATGCTGAGACAGCTTCTGAGCGGAAGCCTCCTCGTTTTGGTGGGCATAGGGGGGAGATTAGTTCCTCATCCGCCAAACTTCACGCCTGTGGATGCCATAGCTCTTTACAGTGGGGCCTGGATGCCTTCTATCTGGGTAGGAATGGCTCTGCCTGTCGCTATCATGGCGGTTAGCGATTTGCTGATTGGGTGGCATTCGCTTTGGATATACACATGGGGGGCTATGATGATGGGCGCTGTGCTGGGATATTACTGGCTCAGGACTGATCGTATCCTTTCTGTAATAGCCCTTCCAGTGTTACAGAGTACCGTCTTCTTCATTGTGACCAATTTCGGCGTATGGCTGAATGGGTACTACGGTTACACCCTTTCTGGATTATGGGAGTGTTACGTGGCGGCGATACCCTTTTATCACTACCAGGTATTGGGGGCGATAGTGTATAGCTTTCTGTTCTGGGTGGTGGAATATGCCTTCTTTAGGCGCTTCGCCCTGATGGTGAGATGAGATGCGCCTACTTCTTGCTCGCTCTAATACTTCCTTGGAGCTGCGTACGCAAACCCCAACCCGAAGAAGCACCGCCCCAGCCAGCCTACAGGGGGCTATTTATCTTGAATGAGGGACAATGGACGCTGGGCAACGCTTCCTTAGATGTAATCTCCACGGATGGCACATATTATGCGGATGTCTTTTACGCCGTAAATCGTCAGCCGTTAGGAGATGTAGCCAATCATATATTGCGACAGGGAGATACCCTGTGGATCACCATGAATGGCTCCCGTGTGATTTGGAAGGTTTTACTGCCATCTGTGCAGGCATTAGCGAAAATCGTTTTCCCCTCCACTGCAAGCCCTCGGGAGTTTCTGCCTATCACCCCTCACAAGGCCTACGTCAACTCGCTCTTAGATAGTGCGATTTACCGTATAGACCTTCGGAATATGGCTTTTATTTCTCCGCCTATTAGAGTGGAGAACTTTTCGGAGAGCATGCTTTACCATTCCGGGCGTGTATGGGTGACTTGTGGGAGTTATGCCTATCCTCTGCGCAACTGGAAAGTCGCCTGCATAGACCCTGTGGGGGACTCTGTTTTGTATTACCTCGCTTTGCCGAGAGAAAATCCAGGCCCCATAGAGAGCCTGCCTTCTGGAGAGATACTTGTAGGATGTCGGGGCAACTACGCTGATCAGAAAGGCATGCTTGTTCATATCAATCCATCGGATGGGACGATTAGTCGCACGGTGGGACTCTCTACCAGTGTTTATCTCCTGCGCCGATATGGGGAAGAGATATTCCTACTTACAGATTCGGGCATCACTCGGTACGACTGGCGAAGTGGTCAAGTGGATTACAGCTTTCTAACTAAGGGGCGTCTGGGCATCCCCCCCCATGAACTTCTATATGGATTCTTCTACGACAGCACTACGAATGAATGGGTACTAGCTAATGCCAAGGCTGGCGGTGTGCGCGGCGAACTCCTCTTCATCCGTAATGACTCTATTCTGCGGCGTCGGTCTGTTGGCGTTTTTCCTTCAAAATTTGTCCGCTATCCATGATGCAAAAAGACAGCATAGACAAAAATGGTGTCCTGATTGTGGGGACGGGACTATTGGCTCGTTGGGCTGCTCAACTATTAGAGATGGAAGGGGAGCTTGTGTATGGCTTTACGCCGACCAAGGAGCACGCCCAGAATGAACAAGATGGGATTAGCATCTTACCCCCGATTACCCGCGCCCGAATTTGGAAACTTATTCGTGCAGGTGAAGCAGACTATGTGCTTGCCCTTACAGACCCTGTCGCCCGAGAGCGTATGGCGAATGAGTTGTTTGAGCGGGTTGAGCGCCCAGCTCGGGGCTGTATCCATAGAACGGCTTTTATTCCTCCTACAGCTCAGCTTGCCGGGGGAGTGATATTTTTTCCTTATGTGGTCTTGGGCATATCCAGTAGAGTAGGGGGATATGTAATCATAGAGAGCCATACCTACATCGGCGCTGAAACGCAGATTGGCGACTTCGTCAATATCGGAAGTGGCTGCCAGATTGGGGAGCACTGTGAGATAGAGTCTTATGTGTGGATAGGGCGCGGGTCTGTGATAGATGCAGGGGTAAAGGTAGGGAAAGGAGCTCAGATTCTCCCTGGAAGCATTGTCCGAGAGTCTGTCAAAGCTGGTACTGTATATGGCACATAATAGGATCGCAGCTTTATTTTCAGTGTGGGATAAAGTCAGGGTTTTGCCACTGGCTAAGCGCGTGTATGATTTGGGAGGGGAAATATGGGCCTCTGGGGGTACCAGCCGAGCACTAATAGAGGCTGGATTACCGGCTAAATCCGTAGAAGAGCTAACGGGATTTGCAGAGCTCTTAGATGGACGTGTGAAAACCCTACATCCAGCGGTTTTCGCTGGGATATTAGCTCGGTCAGAAGAAACACTTCCGCTTGACCATCCTCGGTGGAACATGGTCGTTGTGGAGGTTTATCCTTTTCAGAGAGAGGCTGAAAGCTGGATAGAACTGATAGATATCGGTGGAGTGAGCCTACTGCGTGCAGCAGCGAAAAATTACGAAAACGTATGGCCAGTGGTTGGCCCTGACCATTATGACGAAGCGGCCGACCTTTTAGAGGCCTACAGAACCCTTCCTCCTTTGGAAGTGCGATATAGATTTGCTGCGGAGACTTTCGCTCTCATGGCGGCGTATGATGCTCGTATTGCACAGGGCTTTCTACAAAGACCTACACACGCCGAAGCCCTTCGCTATGGCGAGAATCCCCATCAGCAAGCATTTTTTGTCGGTGCATCGCCTGTCGTCTTAGGAGGTAAAGCCCTTTCCTACAATAACTTTTTAGACCTTTCAGTAGGGCAGTCTATTGTGAAAGACTGGGAAAAGCCTGCTTGCGTTATTCTCAAGCACACCCAACCCTGCGGGGCAGCGTATGCTGAGACGCCGGCTGAAGCGTACCAGCGTGCCTTAGAAGGAGACCCCGTGGCTGCATACGGGGGTATTGTTGTGTGCAACTTTCCAGTTACCTTGGAATGGGCTATGCTTACTAAGGGGTTGTTCATAGAGGTTCTGGCGGCGCCTGAGATTACTTCGGAGGCGGCGGAGTGGCTCCTTCGTCACAAGACAGTTACCTTGGTTCAGCTACCTATGTACTCCTCCTCTTCATGGGAGGTCCGAACGGCACTCGGGGGGCTTCTGTACCAGAGGCCTCATGTAGCCGATGAAGAGGAAATAGAGGTACGCTGGGCGGCTAGACTGCTGCGAGCACTCTACTCTAATGCTATCGTCATCACCGCCAGTGGCCAGCTCGTCTCGGCGGCAAGTGGTCAGACTTCCCGAGTAGAAGCGGTGCGATTGGCGATAGAGCGAGCTAAGCAAAAGGGTTTTCCTCTCCAATCGGTTTTGCTTGCGAGTGATGGGTTTTTCCCTTTTACAGATAGCTTAGAGCTCATCTATGCGGCGGGGATACGCCGCGTGGCCGTACCCCCTGGTGGGAAGCGCCAGAGCGAGATACAAGCCTTCGCCGAGAAGTGCGATATTTGCCTGACTTTTACCAAATACCGCCATTTTCGCCACTGACTATGTTCGGAATTCTCCTCAAACAGGATATCGCCATAGATCTCGGCACAGCGAATACTGTGATAATGATAGATGGCGAAGTCGTGATCGATGAGCCCTCCATCGTAGCGATTGACCAGACTAAAAATCGTGTCATCGCTGTGGGCCAGGAGGCTCTCTTCATGCATGAGAAGGCCCACAAAAATATTCGCACGGTTCGTCCTTTGCGTGGGGGGGTTATCGCTGACTTTGCCATGGCGGAAGCGATGATTAGAGGGTTTTTAGAGAAAGTACCCGGAAGTCGTCGCCTTCTCAAGCCGAACCTTCGTCTGATGGTTTGCATTCCCAGTGGTATCACCGAAGTAGAAGAGCGAGCTGTGCGTGACTCCGCAGAAAGGGCAGGTGCCCGGGAAGTTTATTTGATTCACGAGCCAATGGCAGCAGCCCTGGGGATGGATATAGATGTAGAAGCTCCTCAGGGCAACATGGTGATAGACATAGGTGGTGGAACCACAGAGATAGCGGTAATTACACTGGGGGGGATCGTGTGCGACCGCAGCATTCGCATCGCTGGGGACGAGCTCAACTCGGATATTGTAGAATATATTCGTCGTCAGCACAACCTTCAAATCGGTGAGCGCACAGCCGAGCGGATAAAAATAGAGATCGGGGCAGCGATTACAGACATCCCAGACCCCCCTCCCAATCATCCCGTGCGGGGAAAAGACATTATGACTGGAACCCCTCGAACCCTCCATGTGTCCTATCGCGAGATCGTAACCGCTCTGGACAAATCTATCTCCAAAATCTTGGAAGCTGTCATGCAAACCCTCGGCGCAACGCCACCTGAGATTGCGGCAGACCTGGTAGAGAGGGGAATTCACATGGCAGGCGGAGGTGCTTTACTGCGAGGCTTGGACCAGCGCATCGCTCAGCAAACTCATTTACCAGTTCGTATCGCCGATGATCCTCTCCGAGCTATTGCGAAGGGTACTAGTTATGCCCTTCGCAACCTCAATAAGTTCCACTTTCTCTTAGTCAAGAGCTAAGTTTTCAGGGCTATCCCTCCATGAATCTTTCTGGGTGGCTACGCATTTTTCTCCATCCGATAGTTCTATGGATAGCCGGTCAGATAACCGCATTTTATTTCTTCCTGAGCTTCACACCTGAGCCTAAGGGGGCTGTCAAACGGTTTTTCATCTCGGTTCAAAAAGGTATCCATGAGGTGGCTTTTTGGATATCCAGTCCCTGGCGGGCTTTGAAACGCGTAGATGAACTTGAACAGCTCACCGCACAGCTCCAGTCCCAACTAAGCAGTCTGTCAGATACGACTGCGTACATCCCCTTTCCTGCTGGGGCTATTGGAGATTTTTCAGCCGTAGCAAAATACAAATTCCTTCCAGCCAAAGTCGTCTATCAAAGCCTGCTTCTAAGAGAAAACTATGCTATTCTGAACCGAGGCGGCCGGGATGGCATTTATCCTGGCTTAGGAGTTATTGACCCTCAGGGGGTGATAGGTTTAGTCGCCGAGACTACGGCAACGTATAGCATTATGTATGCGCTCTTTCATAAGAATGTACATTTAGCGGCCACCCTTCCTCGCCATGGAGTGATTGGGGTAGTGGGGTGGAAAACCCCTACACTGAACAGCCTATTTTTGGAATATATCCCGCTGTATGTCCGGGTGGAGCCGGATGAGGAGGTTTGGACAGCTCCGAATAGCCTGATATTTCCCGCTGGCCTGCGAATTGGAAGAGTACGTGCGGTTCGTAGTGATTTTACACGAGGTTTTCATGCGATACAGGTGGATACTTATGCCGACTGGTCAAGGCTGTCGGGTGTATTTATTCTGATACCGCCTTCGTGATGGAAGCTTTGCGGATTGCCTTTACTGGATTTCTCTTGATAGCATTTCAGATGCTACTCGCCCCCAGCCTCTCCATAGAGAATCTCGTGTATCCCGCTCCGTATGTGCTTTTCTGGCTAATGCTTCCATTCTCATGGTCGCCACAGGTCATAGGTGTGCTATCGGTGATTTACGGAGTGTTTATGGACATTCTTTTTCCTCCGTATGGCTTGCATACGTTTTGTGGTTTATGGGTGGTAGCTCTGCGTAAGCTCATTTTTCGGGTCGCACATCCTAACCTTCCTCCCGAATGGGAGCTAACCACCTCTACTCGTAGTCTCGGCATGGGGGAGTTTTTTCTATACGCTTTTCCTCTGACACTACTGCATCACATGTGGTATTTTCCTCTCGCAGCATGGGAGCTAAGTTCTACTGTGCTTTTGGGGCTGGGACTTAGCACCACTTACTCGTTCCTGTGGGAGTGGATTATTTTTGTAGTAGCACTTCGGCAGCGTCATGTACGAAATTAAGTATCCAGACAGACGATGGGGCTGGACGATTATTGTGATTCTCACGGGGCTTGTGTTTGTGGGCAGATTAGCCCATCTCCAGCTTGCATCTCAGGAGGATAGCCGTCAAGCGGCCATGAATACCGTTCGTCGTGTGGAAATCATTCCGCCCAGGGGCGTTCTGCTTGACAGGAAAGAACGCCTCTGGGTATCTAACGTGCCTTTTTTCAATATTTTTATCACCCCGAAGGAAGCTTTCGGCTTGGATACGACCAGGCTGTGCCAGGTATTCGGTATCTCTCTGGGGGCCCTTCGGCAGCGCATAGAACAAGCTCGTGAATTTAGTCGGAGTAAGCCCAGCTTGCTTGTTCGGTATGTTTCTCTCCCACGCTATGCGAATCTCATGGAGCAGAGCTGGCGGCAAACCGGTTTCTCTGGGCAAGCCCTTCATACACGAAGCTATCTGTATCCAACTGGGGCGCATTTTCTGGGGTACATCAGCGAAGTGACGCCTAAGGAAATCGCTGAATCCGAGGGGCGATACACTATGGGTAATCTCATTGGCCGTTCAGGCATAGAAAGGCAATATGAATCCCTCTTAGCTGGTCGTAAGGGTTTTCGTTATGTCGTAGTAGATGCGATGGGACGCGAGCTTTATCCTTATCAAGATGGACAACATGATATCTCCCCCGTTCGTGGAACTGATCTCGTCCTCACCGTAGATGTAGATTTACAGCAGTTTGCCGAGAGTTTATTCTATGGAAAAATAGGGGCATTGGTGGCCATAGAACCTAAGACTGGAGAGATACTCTGCTCAGTCAGCATGCCGAGCTATGATCCTAATCTACTTTGCGGTGAGGATATAGCTGCAAACTGGCAGAACCTTCAAAAAAACCCGACCCTTCCGCTATATAATCGTGCCGTGCAGGCGATGTATCCTCCGGGCTCTGTCTTCAAACTCATCAACGCCTTGATAGCTTTACAAGAAAGCACGCTTACGGTGGAAACGGCCTATCCCTGTGGAATGGGCTATCTCAGAAATGGAGGCAAACCGGGATGTCACGGGCATCCTTCTCCCCTTTCTATGGTAGGGGCTATACAACACTCGTGCAATGCATATTTTGCTTCCCTTTACACCGATTTGCTACACCATCCGAAATATGGTGATGTAGCTTCGGCTTATGAGCGGTGGCGAGAGTACGTCATGTATTTCGGTGTAGGGAGACGGGTAGGTGTGGATATTCCTTCTGAGAAGCCTGGGAGCGTTCCAACCCGCGCTTACTATGATAAAGTCTACAAAACCGGCAAGTGGAACGCTTTCACGATCATAAGTAATAGCATCGGTCAGGGGGAGATTCTGATGACTCCTTTACAAATGGCAAATGTGATGTGTGTGATTGCTAACCGAGGTTTCTACATACAGCCACACTTTCTGCGATATGTTTATGGCCAGATGGGGCGGCAAGTTAGTCATTTTGACACGATACGCGTGCCTATTGACCCTCGCTACTTTGAAGTGGTCATTGAAGGCATGAAGCTGGTGGTAGAGGCAGGCACAGGATATTCGGCATACGTACCTGGTTTGGGTTTGTGCGGCAAAACGGGTACCGCCCAGAATCCTCATGGTCAAGACCATTCGGTATTTGTGGGATTTGCCCCTTGGGACGACCCTAAGATTGCGATCGCTGTCCTGGTAGAAAATGCAGGCTGGGGAGCTACATGGGCAGCTCCCATCGCCAGTTTAGTCGTAGAGAAGTATTTGAAT
Source organism: Bacteroidia bacterium (assembly GCA_025057135.1). GTDB lineage: Bacteria > Bacteroidota > Bacteroidia > SpSt-205 > SpSt-205 > SpSt-205. Next base: position 29,521 of record JANWXY010000077.1, read on the forward strand.
GGTAGAATCTCTCGTCCGCATCTCCTGAAGCATGTCATGGAAACTTCTCTGATTTCCTCCAAGTAATGCACACCAAACCTATACGCTTACACATAGCGACTCTCGGGTGTAGTAAGAATATATTCGACTCTGAGCGCCTCGGAGCGGCTCTCTCCGACCGATACGACCTTTCTCACTCTACTGAGCTAGCGACAGCGGATGTCGTTATTCTGAACACCTGCGGTTTCATAGACAGAGCTAAACGAGAATCTGTGGAGGCAATCCTCCAATACGCAGAGGCTAAACAGCAAGGGCTAATCCAGAGGCTATACGTGGTCGGGTGTCTCGTTGCCCGAGATAAAGCTACTCTTCAAGCAGAGCTTCCCGAAGTGGATGGCTTTTTTACTCAGGCTGAGTATGATAAACTGATTCTGGAGCTTCAGGGGAATCTGCGTAGCTACTTGCTCGGGGAAAGGAAGCGCATAGGCTATCCACATCATGCCTATCTAAAAATCTCCGAAGGTTGCAATCGGAAGTGCAGTTTCTGTGCTATTCCCCTGATGCGGGGCTCACATACCTCTCGTCCGATAGAAGAGATTGTCAAGGAGGCACAACGGCTTGTTTCTCAGGGCGTCAAGGAAATCAGCTTGATTGCTCAGGATTTGACTTATTATGGAATAGACCTCTATGGTAAGCGGCGCATAGCGGATTTATTAGATCGTTTGGCGGTGATTGAGGGAATAGGCTGGATTAGACTTCATTATGCGTATCCTGCGGGCTTTCCACAGGAGATACTTCCTATTATTCGAGATGCCTCTCCTATTTGCAAGTATCTTGATATGCCGCTCCAGCACATCTCGGATAGCATCCTGCGGCGAATGCGGCGAGGGCTTTCTCGCGCCAAAACCGAAGCACTCCTGGATACCATTAGAGAGACCGTACCTGGGATTGCTCTGCGTTCTACTTTCATTGTAGGCTTTCCTGGGGAAACAGAGGCAGATTTCGCTGAACTGTTAGACTTTCTGGAAAAATACCGCTTGGAACGGGTAGGGGCTTTCCTCTATTCCCATGAAGAGGGGACCGCGGCCTATCATTACGCCGATGATATACCTGCTCGTATTAAAAGGCAGCGCTATCATCAACTCATGGCTCTCCAACAGCGAATCTCCTATGAGTGGAATCAAAAACTCGTTGGACGCACCCTCAGAGTGCTCATAGATGAGCGCCAGAGTGATGTAGCGATAGCCCGGACTGAGTATGATGCCGTAGAGGTAGATAATCTGGTTTATGTTTCAGATTCAGCACAGCGTCTGTCCGTGGGCGACTTTGCCTATATACGGGTGGTGGATGCTACTGAGTACGACCTTTGGGCAGAGCCCATTTGAGGTACAGGCCCTGTACCGAAATGGCTCCGCTCGCCTTTGGCTACTCTTTTTACCTGCGGCATATGTCCAAGGCGACAGTCTGTGTTATGCAGAGTATCATATAGAAGTTCTCATTCGTGATGGGGTGCGGGTGTATGGACACTATCACCGCAGGGTGTATCTGTACGCTTCCTCCGTCGAGCTCCCCCAAAGTAATAATCTATTTTCCTGGAACCTAAGTGGTCTGCCCTTTCCCCTTCAGTGGGAGGTCGTCGTGTGGGATGCTGCACGACAGAGCGCAGTTTCCCGGTCAGGGATTTTTTCGTCAGACCAATGGGCAGTACTTTTCAGCCAAAATGGGCGAGGGTATGACCGCGCCTCTCTTTCTGCTTCTATGGAGGTAGTTTATCATTTGCCGAATGATACATACATCGGGCAGGCAGCCCTGTATAAAGAAGAAGCTGCTCTACCCGAGCTGCGGCAATATCTCTCTATTGAAGAGCGACGATTCACGTTCCAAGCTCGGAATGCATGGGACACTTTCCATCTGTACTGGCGTGTAGAAGACCTGCCCCCAGGGGCATACCTTATTGGCTTATACCTCTATAAAGGGGAGGAGCTGGCTTATCAGGCTTTTTATTCCGTACGCCGTAAGTGAAAAAGAAAGTCTAACTCAGTGTGAGGAACCTCTCGCCAAGTGCCATTCCAAGCAAAACCAATAATGTCAGCGGTAGCCATTTCTACCACTTCACCTCGCCAGCGGCTCGCTAAATCGCTCCATAAAGGATTGTGTCCGACCAGAGCCACGGTATTTATCTTCTCGGGAAGCTCTCTCAATGCTTCATATATGGCTTCGGCATCTTCCCAATAAAACGGCATCAAGGCTCGCACCCACTGATGAGGAAGCGAGGTTACTTGAGCTAAGAGATGAGCTGTTTGCCAAGCCCGAATGGCGGGACTGGAAAGAATCACATCGGGGCGGTATCCTTGACGAAGGAGAGCTTGAGCTTGGTGCAGGGCATCCTTGGTGCCTTTCTCACTGATGGGCCTATTGAAGTCCGACAGCCCTTCTGAGGACCAGTCTGATTTAGCGTGACGCATCAGTAGGATGACTCTCATATAGAATGATTTATCTGCCGATGACGAAGCATAGCTCCGAAAGCTCCTACTAAGGTAAGCAAAATCCCCATCCAGAATAGCCCGATGAATGGCTTGTAAAGTATCTTGACCGTGATAAAAGCGTCAGGACGCCGACGCACAGCCACACGAAAATTAAGTTTGCCTGCCTTCACAGATACACTTTCCAGCTGCACGGATAGTCCCAATGCAGGTAGGGTAGCGATCGGCGTGAGGAGCTCTTTCTCTCGTATGCTGAAATCCACCGAGAACCTCTGCACGAGCTCGGGCAGCCCTTTCCATGCAGCAAACCATGCTCTAAAAGTCGGATGGGGAGCGTTCTCAACCTCCGTCAGCCGCTCAAATACCATGACCACATCTTCAAATGAAGCCGTATCCTTAATACCGAAAGCGAGTGTGGCCTGGGCCAAAGGCGAGCCCTCTGCCTTAGGCAAACTTGTGATATGCACATATAAGTCCCCATGCCACAATCTGACGTGGGCAGGATGTGCAAGTAGCCCAGAACTTTCGCTGACGTCAGCCTCTAAAAGGAGCGGATAGGTTTGCGTGCTATCTAGCGTGGTCAGGCTTACTCGGTATCTGTATCGGCGATCGGCTGGCTCTGTCGGTAAAAGAGCGAGATTGGACTCTATGAATGACGATGCAGACGGGAGAGCTACTGAGCGAATAAGCTCCCCTTGACTCAGCAAGCCCTCAGGCAGCCAGACTTGATAAAAAAATCCTAAGCTGTCTCTAAATCGCCATAGTGTCTGTCCTTTTTCATGGAGAAGGGGGGTAACGCTCCTTATAGGCGGGAGCGGCTCAACTAATCCATCATACCGTACGAAATAACCAAGAGCGACAGAACTGCCGCCTCGGGGTATGAACAGGTTATCGCTCGTGGAGGGGCTGCGAGGATTGAGGTTTTGGCTGATCACCTTCTCATATCCGCTGGACAGCAGAGCCCCTATAATCATCATAGCAAATCCGATATGAGCGATGACGGCCCAGATGTGGGTCCCCCTGAGCTTACGGAACCAGACAGCCAGCGCCGCCCCCCCACTTACTAACGCCCCTCCCCACAGAAGGTCATCCAGTAGGAGAAATATCGCCCCTCGTGCCCGAGCTGTCCAGCTGCTGCTACTCAGCAAGTTGCGATAGGTGGTATGATAGACAAAGTCCCACCCAGCCCACCACAGCACCAGCACTATGAGGCCCAGCGCCAAGGCTGATCCCCATAATATCCTTTCCCAGCCCTTGACTTTGTAAGCACGCACGAGAGCATAACCCATCAACCCTAAGAGTGGTACTGTAAAGACCCCAATCCACTCATAATACACTTGGAGGGCACCAGACCCGAGTGTCCAGTTTGTGCCCAGTATCTTGTTTATTGCCGGGAGAGAAGTGAAAACTATCAGCACCAAGGCTATCCATACGAGTAGAGCGGCTCCACCGGTCAGGGCCGATTGCATTATGGGTCGGGTATCGGTTAACTTTGGCTGAGACCTTCTCAGAGCTCTTATTCCCATGACTCCTATGCCCAGAAGACTCAGACCTACGCCCCAGAGGAGCCAGCTCCCTAACCCAAGGTCAGTGAAGCTATGGACTGAGCTATCAGAGAGCACACCACTTCGCGTTAGGTAGGAACTGTACAAGACCATGGGAAATCCAAGCAAAGTCAGAGTGAGGGCAAGTCCCGAGGCTTTACGCTGACGGCGCCAGACCCAGAGCATGTGAGCGGCGGCGACCAAAACTAACCACGGAGCGAGCGAAGCATTTTCCACAGGGTCCCAATTCCAGTATCCACCAAAATTAAGCGTCTCGTACGCCCAGTACGCCCCCAAGCCTATACCTAAGCCGAGTAGCCCCACAGTGAGCCATATCCACCGCAGGAGCCGCCGACTCGAGGTTGTGGTTAGCTTGCCACTTCTGAGTATCAATAGTCCTTCCCAGAAAGGTAAAGCTGCCGCCGCATACCCTGAGAATAGTACAGGAGGATGGATCACCATCCAGAAGCTCTGTAGGAGAGGATTGAGCCCATTCCCATCGGTGGGAATAAAACCAGGAGGAACATCTCCACGAACCTCCCATAGGTAGAGGAAAGGAAAGCTTCCCCAAGTCGTTCCAAGTGGTAATGAGACCAATGCTATAATAGCAGCCGTACTGAGGAAAGGTATTTTTCCGCCCCCCATCAGGATGAGAGCAAAGGCAACTATGCCTACTTTGACCCACCAGAGGTCTATTATCATTCCGCTCAGGAGTAAGCCTACACCGATAAGCCGATAGGCGGTGGGCAAATCCCTTGCTGCCCATACAGTCCAGAGCATCACGCCCCCTACAATAATGCTCCATTTCGGCAGGCTGACCCCAAGAAGGAAGGTAGCTAAATAGCCGTTCGTTGCGAGGAGGCCAGCTAAGAGCGCCCAGCGATTTTCATCCCTGATAGCTAAAATCGCCCATCCGAAAACGACATGCCATATCATCCAAAGGAGAAAGCTGCCTTCTTGCCCTTCCCATAATGCAGCGGTAATATACTCCACCGGGAGAAGCCGAGACCCATGAGCCCAGGCATAGTGGAACTCATACCGATGAGCCAGAAGAGTGTATAAAAGAAGTCCGACTGTGCCCAATAGTGCCAAAGAGTGAATTATCCATGCGCTCCAGCTGGCTTTCTGCCACAGGCTTCGCTTGTGATGCGCTTCCCATGCTGCGACCGCTCCCCATAGTCCGCTCACCCACAGAAGCGTTATGAGTCCCGCCCCTACTGCCTGCATATTCACAGCTAACAAATGTACTGCGGCAGATAAAGTTTTTCAGCTCTCGTATTTTGTGATTCTGAGAGGATTTTTTCTCCTGTTCCAGGGACCAGAATAGTACCTTTGCAATATGCTAGATAAACTGCGAGAGATAGCTCAAGCCGCTCAAAATGGAGCCCCCCCAGAAGAACTGGTAGCCCAGTTAGAGGCCCTTCACGAGGAAGTCTCTGCTGATGAGCAGAGTCGCATGGACTTTGAGCGAGAGGTGCTACAAGTAGCAGATGGGGTCTATTTGCCACATATTTTCTGGATTTACCTCGGAGCATTTCTGGATGATAAGGATACATATCGCCCCTTTTTGGAATATGTTTTTCAGGTTTATTCGCAGCTTCCCCCATCTCCTTTCGTAGATAAGCGAATGCGCCTGCTTTTGTATGTGTATCTCACAGAGGAGTCTGCCTTTTATCTAGACAAGTTAGAGGCTTACCTGAAAAAATATGCTCGCCCAGACAAGTATAGTCTCATAAACGACATCCGCTCTTACATCCAGAAGAATCCCAATACTGTTGGTGTTTTCAGGCAGAAGTTCGCCCTCCTAAAAGGCTACATGCCCAACTTTGAGATGCTGAGCATGGCTCTGCCTCATTTGAGGGCATCTATTGCCCAGCTGTCCTCTTCTGAGTGATGCGCTTTTCTCTCATCACGGCTGTGAGCGTGGGGGCTGTTGCGGGGGCTTTGGTGCGGTTTGGGTTTCAAAGATGGTTAAACGCTTCGGTACTTTCCCCTTTAGGTACGCTCATCGTGAATGTCCTTGGCTCTATACTTATTGGGTTTTTAGTGGGCGGCTTCGGGCATAGAACGGCTGGAGTGTGGTACTATGGCATGACTGCGGGCTTCTGTGGAAGTTTGACTACTTTTTCATCTATTACTATGGAAGTTTTTGAGATGGTTCGCTTAGAAGAAGGGCTACGAGCGGTAGCCTATGTGCTGACGACATTTACTTTGGGCATTTTAGGGGTTGGCATGGGATATTGGCTCGGGATAAAAATACTGCGTTAGTTATGCGAAGATGTGCATTCATTTTCACTGTAGGGATAGCATGGGCCCAGAGCCCTTTTCTGGGGTTTCACAGAGGCATTCAACAAGGGCAGCCGACACAGGTGGCTTTGGTCGGGGGAAATGTCTGGTTAGCTCCAGGGCGATATTTGCAGGACGGAGTCATCTTAATCAAAGAAGGACGCATACTTCAAGTCGGAGAGCGCTCTGCGGTGAAGGTGCCCCGTGAAGCCTTCGTCATTTCATATCCTGCCTCAGTATGGATATATCCTGCTTTTGTGGATGCTTGGAGTTCGTGGGGACTTAGAGGGCGAAATGAGGGTGTGGGTGGCGATGTGCCCCAATACGACCCTACTCGGCCCCCTTTGTACTACCCCGTAGATGCTGTGAGATTGGATTTTGCTGCGGAGACAGCCTTTGTTTATGAGACTGAGACGGCTAAGAAGCTGCGAGAAATGGGCTATGCGGTCGCTCACGTAGCTCCTCGTGAAGGGGTATTGCGAGGGACAGGCGCCACTCTGCTTCTGAGCGAAGAGCTTCCCATGGAGCGACGTTTCCTCTCTGGGGCCCATATTTTACATGCAGGCTTTGAGAAAGGCAGTAGCACACAGATGTACCCGGTTTCAAAAATGGGGGCTATCGCTTTGGTGCGTCAAATTCTGTATGACTGGCTTTGGTATCGGCAGTTTAATCCACCGCCTGTACGAAATGTGTCTATGGAGCGCCTGCGTGAGCTGTGGCGTGATACCCTGAGCTGGGTCTGGACGGCTCAGACCCCAGAAGATGCCTTCCGTGTAGCTAAACTCTCTGCCGAGTGGCGTCAAGGAGGCTCTATCCGCTGGGCTCTCTTAGGTACAGGATACGAATATGAATGGCTACCATACCTTCCCAAAGACGGCCTATACATTCTGCCCGTGGGGCTGCCGACTTTGCCTCCTTTACATACCGCTGAATTTTATATGAATCTGCCGTTAGCAGCCCTGCGCCGCTGGGAGTGTGCCCCGTTTCGTTTAAAATGGCTCATTCAGGGAGGATATAGCGTCGCCCTCACCGCTCACAAAGTTCCTGACGCTGCAACCTTCTGGGGCGACCTGCGAACTCTCGCTCGGACAGGTATCTCACCTGATACGATTCTTCTTTCTCTGACCCGGATCCCCGCCGCATGGCTCGGATTGTCTGATATAGGTATAATCAGTAAAGGTGCCTACGCCAATCTCTTGGTATTCTCTGACACTCTCTGGAAGGAGGATGCTAAACTATCGGAAGTATGGGTCGCCGGAAATCGCTCTATTCTCAATCCTATCCTTTCTCAGCTTCCTAAGGGGATTTTTGAGCTCTCACTATCGTCCTGGCGTTGGAGCTTTTCCGAGGTCAAAACTGTTCCTTTATCCTCTAAGTTCATCATAGGTGAAAAGGATACCCAAGCCGTAGAGGTCCAATATGATCCTCTGTACGCCACCTTCAAGGCTCAAATTAAACACAGAGTAGCGGGCGGGGAATGGACCTTTACCTTCCGAGGAGATTCTACTTTGGAGGGGACATGGCTTCTACCGACGGGAGAAAAGCGCTTTTGGCAGGCCCGACTAATCGCTCTGCGTGAGACGCCTTCTCCTCCTAAGGCACCTTCCTTACTCTCGGAAGATAGCTTGATAGCTCGCCGGACCCTACCAGCAGGCTTCTATGGGCAGGTTCGCTACCCATCCCCCGTGAATTTATTGATTCGGAACGCCACAGTATGGACAGGCGATACCGTGCTTCCACAAACCGATGTGTTGATTGCGGAAGGCAAAATACGGCGTATTGGGCGAAATCTACCTGCTCCACCTGCGGCTGATGTCTTGGAAGTAAATGGAGCCGCCCTGACCGCTGGGATAATAGATGAACACTCCCACATTGCAATAGAGGGCGGGGTTAATGAGTATTCCGATGCTGTGACCTCTGAGGTGCGCATTGCCGATGTGATTGACCCCACAGATGTGAATATCTACAGGCATTTGGCGGGAGGGGTAACTACGGTTCAGCTTCTCCATGGCTCTGCCAACCCTATCGGTGGACAGTCTGCTTGTATCAAGCTGCGCTGGGGGCTACCTGCTGACTCTTTGCTTTTTTCTGAGGCCCCACCATTCAATAAATTTGCCTTGGGGGAAAATGTAAAACAGTCTAACTGGGGAGATGCCTTCACCAAGCGCTATCCTCAGACTCGTATGGGCGTGGAGCAGGTCATCGCAGACGCCTTTACAACTGCTCGTCAGTACGCTGCTGAATGGGAATCTTTCAAAGCAGCGCAGAGGAAAAATCTTCGGTCGCCTGCGCCTCGGAGAAACTTACGGATTGAAGCCCTCTCAGAAATCTTGCAGAGCAAGCGATACATCACCTGTCATTCCTATGTACAGTCCGAGATTCTGATGCTCATGCGTTTAGCGGAACGCTTTGGGTTTCGGGTGCGTACTTTTACTCATGTATTGGAGGGGTATAAGGTAGCCCCGGAGCTGAAGGCTCACGGCGCATTTGCTTCTACTTTTTCGGACTGGTGGGCTTACAAGTATGAAGTCATAGAAGCTATCCCTCATAATCCTGCCATACTTCTCAAAAACAAAGTCCCTACCTGTATTAACTCTGACGATGCAGAGATGGGTAGGCGTCTCAATCAAGAAGCCGCCAAAGTTTTACGCTATGGAGGAGCAGAGTTGGGCATAGATAGCCTACAAGCCTGGCGTACAGTGACGGTTTATCCGGCTCAGGCGCTTGGGATCAGCCACAGGGTAGGATATGTCCGAGAAGGTTATGACGCTGATGTGGTGCTCTGGGATAAACCTTCTCCCCTTTCTGTACATGCCAAAGTTCAGCTGACGCTCGTGGATGGACGCAAGTTGTATGATGCGAAAGCCGATAAGGAACTTTACATTCAGCGGATGGATGAGAAAAAACGGCTGGTAGAGAAAGCGTGGCAAACTGCAGACCCCAATCGCAAAGGCGTACCTTTACTCGTCCGTCGGGCTGTATTGTGGGATTGTGAGAGCATCGGAGATGGAGAGCAGGAGGTCAAGTCTCCTTAAGAAACAGCAAGGAGGATGCCGCCCAAAATACTTTGGGAGGAAAAGGTCTATGTGTGCTTTATACGGCCTTGGCTAAGGCGGGTTTGGTTTCCATATCTACTGCTAGCACTGTACTGACCCCAGGCTCAGGCATCGTCACCCCATATAGTCGTTCACAGTAAGACATCGTGATTTTATTGTGGGTGATTACTAATACGGGCGTAGTTTCAGATACTCGGCGCAGGAGCTGACCAAACTTATGCGTATTTACATCATCCAGGGCTGCGTCAGCTTCATCTAATATGCAGAGTGCTGAGGCATGCACTGCGAACGTCGCAAAAAGTAAGGAAAGGGCCGTTAGTGCCTTTTCTCCTCCCGATAGCTGCTGGAGCGAGATAGGTCGTTTGCCTTTTGGGCGCGCTATGATCTCTATTTCACTGGTGAGGGGCGATTGAGGATGTAGAAGAACCATATCGCAGGTATCCCCCTCCGCAAATAGCCCCTGGAAAAGCTGGATAAATCGCTGCCGTACGGCTTCAAATGTGGAGAGAAACTTTTCCTGAGCCTCCTTATCTAAGGAGCCGAGCAGCTGTTTGAGATTGGAGAAGGTGTGTTCAATGTCTGTTTTTTCCCGGACAATCTCTGTTTCACGCTGGATGAGGCTTTCCAAGGTCGCAGCGGCTTCAAAGTTGAGCTCGCCCAAGTGGGCGATTTGCTCTTTGATGCGCTGAAGCTGGCGTTCCACTTCCTCGGATTTGAGGCGTTGGGAGGGGGGGGCTGGTAAAGATTCGGGGGTGAGCTCCAGTTCTACTGATAGTCTTTGCAGTAAAAGTGCCTTACGCTGACTCAGTTCTGCTTGGCGAGCTTCGTAGCGGGCAATAGCAGATTGAAGGCTGTCCTTCTTGTGCTGCTTTTCACTGAGGTCTTTCCGAAGGGTGCTAAGTTGGGCTTCTATCTCCTTTTTCTGCTGGCGAAAGGAAGAGAGGCGTTCAGATAAGTTCTGAATCTGAGGCTCTAAAGTGAGTTTGCGCTCGGCGAGAATCTGAAGCTCCCTTTGCGTGCGAAGCAGCTCCTCCTTGAGGGAGGCCTCTTTCTCCGCCAGAGTACGCAGCCGTTTCTGAACTTCGTTCAACTGCTGGAGTGTGAGCTTTTGGGCATTTTCCGTGGATTTCAGTTCATTCTCTATTTGCACTATGGCAAACCGCAATTCTTGATGCGTTTTTTGGAGCTGGCCATACTGCTGGTGTAGGGCAGAGGTCTGCTGGTGGAGCGTATCGTTTTCAGCGGTGAGGGCGACGAGCTGCTGTTGGATATTCTCTATGGCAGGTTTTAGCGCATTTAGTTCGGCGGTAATTTGTGCTTGTTTTTGTGTAAGCTGATGGGCATCTTGAAGGAGGGCTTGCTGGCGCTTTTGTGTCTCCTCTAAACGAATCTGAACGGCAGAAAGGTCTTTTTCTGCCTGAGCGGTTGCTTTGCGGGTAGTCTCTAACTTTTGGCGGTAAGCTTGTAGCGGGAGCCGAGCAAGAACCTGTTCTATCGTGCCAATCTCCTGACGTAAGATGGCGACATGCTGAGATAATCGCTTTTCTTCTACTTGCAGCTTGCGAATGCGGTGAGGCAAACCGATGTGTTGGGTCGGAGTCTCTGAGAGGAAATACAGCCGTCCATCTGGAAGGCGCATTTCTCGCCTATTGGCTGAGAGTTGGCGAGGTTTAGCTTCGCCTTCCCATCCCACATCCCCCCAGAGATATTCTGCGAGCCCTTCAAATCCCTCTAAGGTCTGAAACTTACTGAGCCAAGCTGGACCAGCCTGAGTTTTTGAGGGTTGGTAGAGCCGCACAGCGAAAATGCCTTCCTTTTTATCTTGTAGAAACTGATGGATAACTTCTGCATCGGAGGGGTTGGTCACCCACAGTGTAGGTAGCTCTATACGCAGGAGCAGACTGAGGTAAGGGAGCTCTTCTTCTTCGGCGAAAAAGATATCCTCTGTACGCCAAAACTGAATACCGAGCTCTCGTAGCTTTATCAGATAGGTTGGCCATCCGTCATTCCGTGCCAGCAGAGCTTCTAAGCCTTCTCGCTGAGATTTCAATCCCTGCAAGCGGGCTTGGAGCTGATGGAGACGCTGGCGCAGATTATCCTTCTCTCTCACGAGTACGGAATGGTAAGCTGTGAGGGCTTGAAGATGCTGTTGTAAGGTCTGGAACTCTTGCTGTAAAGCCTTGAGCTTCTCTGTGTTTGTTTCCCTCTCTTGGGTGAGGGTGTGAAGCGCATTTTGAAGAGAATCTTGTTCTCTTTCTACCTGTTGGAGCCGCTCCACGAGCGGACGCATCGTAGCCTCCAAGGTCTGACGACTATTTAGTAGCCGACGCTGCTCTGTCTCCAACTGCCGCTGCTGCTCCGCTCGTTCGCGTGCCTGAGATTCTAACTTGCGGAGATCGGCTTGGATGGTCTGGAGCTGTGAGCTTATCGTGGTAAGTAGAGCCTGCTTTTCGTTGTAAGAAGTAGAGAGGGCTTCTTGTTTTTGGCGAAAGGTCTGCTCTTCTGTATGGAGCTCTTCCCTTTGGCGATGACGGAGGGCTTTTTCCTCACTTATCTCTCGCTCTTGCCGTTCTAAATGCTTGAGTCTTTCAGAGAAGCGGCTTTCTTCCCGTAGGATAGTTTGATATTCTGTCCTAAGGGTCTCATAAGCAGCTTCTACAGAGGTATCTTCCAGCGAGGCATACCGCTCTTCCAAAGCTTGTATCCTAAGCTCTAACTGCTCTATTTCCAACCTGAGTACCTTGAAGGTTTCCTCTTGGGTGTGATTCTGCTCGGAGTGTTGAGCTTCGGCTTTGGCGATAGCTGCTAATTCCTGGCTAATCCATGCAGAAAGAAGCTCCCGATATGCCTGCTTGAGTTTCTGATAGGTGGCGACCTTTTCGGCTTGAGAGGTGAGGGTTTTTATCTGCTGGCGGAGTTCTGTTAGGAGATTTTCTATTTGAGAGAGGGCACTTTGAGTTTTTTCCAGCTCTGCGAGGAGCTCTTTTTTATGGTGATGATAGCGTTCTATTCCGGCGAGAGATTCTATGAGGGCGCGACGCGCTCCTCCTCTATCCTGGATGAGCGCTTCCACCTGTCCTCCATCCAAAATGCTCTGAGGGGAAAGCCCCACTTGCCAGAAGTAATTGAGAAAATCTTTTAGCCTTGCGGGTGTATTATTGAGAAAATACTCGCTTTCACCAGTTCTATACACACGCCTTGTAAAAGTCAAACGAGGCAGTTCGGGCGAGAAATCTTCTACTTCCAGGGTAACTTCCGCAAAGGGGAGGGGCTTTCGCCGTTGGGAGCCGTTGAAGATGAGATTGTCTGCTTTCTCTATGCGCAGTAGCCGATTTTTCTGTTCGCCCATGATCCAGCGCAGAGCATCGGCGATGTTAGATTTGCCGCAGCCATTCGGCCCTACGATTCCTATCAAGCGAGCATCTAAGGGCAACTTGACCGCCTCCGCAAAGCTCTTGAACCCACGCAGTTCTAACGCCCGGAGTCGCATCCCCCCAAAGGTAGAAGGGCATTCTGGGGAAAGCTGTGGAAAAGTCAATCCACCCCTCGCAGTAAAGCACCTTTATCATCGGCGTATTCACTTTGGGCTGTAAATAGGATGCGAAAAAGAGCTACAATACTTCCTTAGTCCTATCTTTGCTAAAATGTCTTTGGAAGAAGCTCTCCGTATCATGGGAAAGCTTCTGCGGGAGCATAGAGGTGAAGAGCTTGTCAAAAAAGTTCGTTACAGGTCGTCCTTTTTGATGAGGGAGATAGTCGGAAAAGCTATGGGAATTAGCCATGCCCTCTCTCTTGCGCTCTTTCTCTGAGGAGAAGTTAGCGGGCAAGTTCTATACGCCTGAACCCCTCGTTGAGGAAGTCTTAGAGGTCGCAGGGTATGTACCAAAGCCTAAAATGCGCGTATTAGACCCAG